>NZ_JAUXNA010000186.1 GCF_030682935.1 Polaromonas sp. | reverse complement strand
CCCAGGCCGGCCGCCAGCATCATCACGCCCATGATGCTTTTGGCGTTGACGCGGCGCTCGCCCTTGCTCATCCAGACCTCGCAGGCAAAGCTGCCGGCGAGTTTGGTGAGTTTGGCCGAAGCGCGGGCGTGCAGGCCCAGTTTATTGCTGATGTTCGTGCTGGTCTTGATCATGATTTTTGCGTACCTGATTTTGTGGTGCGGTGATGGCCACCTGCATCACGCCTTGCGCGCCCCCCACCAGCGCGCGCGCCACCAGGGCGTCGAGCGACTCCTTGCGGTAGGACACGGTACGCAGCAACATGGGCAAATTGACGCCGGCGATCAGCTTGGTGCTCACGCCATCGACCAGCTTGGCGGCCACATTGCAGGGCGTCGCACCAAACACATCCGCCAGCACCAGCGCGCGCGACGTGCCCAGCTGTTTCAGCATGATGCGCGCCTGGGCCAGCGTTTCTTCCGGCGGCATGTTGGGCTGAACGTCCAGCGCCACCACGCTCGCCGCATTGTCCGGAAAAACATGCAGGACGCACTGGCGCAAGGCAGAGGCCAGGGGCGCGTGGGCGATGATGAAAATGCCGTTCATTGCGGTGAATTATCAGCGTTCACACTGCAAAAATAGGCATATGAGGCGATACAGCAACACAAAAATACGCCCATGGCCACCTGAAAACTCGCCACCGTCCCCAGACCCAGGGCTGCAAACGCGTCCACCAGCAGCCCGATGCCCCACTGCACCACAAACACCCCGGCAAAAATCACCAGGTTGTAGGCCGACAAGGCGCGCCCGGCCAGCGCGGCCCGAAAAGCCATGCCCACGGCCGGCTGGGCCAGGCCCATGGCACTCGACGTCACGCAAAACAGCGCCCAGCCCAGCCAGCCCGTGTGCGCGCCTGCCAGAATATTGAAGGCCAGCACCAGCAGGCTCAGGGGCACGCCCCAGCCGATCAGGCGCGTCGCGCTCCAGCCGCGCTGCGCCAGCCAGGGCGTGACCAGGCCCCAGATCAAAAAGGTCAGCAGCATGGCCGCGTTGAGGTAGAAAAGACCAGTGGCCGACTCGATCGGACTGTAGCCCGCCACCCTGACCATCCAGGGCCCCGCCCACAGTGTTTGTATCGCCACCATGCCGCCATAGTTGAAGAAAGCCAGCGGCGCCATTTTGCGAAAATAGCGGCTTTTCCACACCGGCGCGTAGCTGGCTGGCGCGGGCGGCAAATTTGAAGCTGCAAGCGTGGGGGTCGCCTTCCATGCGGGTACGAGCCACGCAATCCCCGCCATCGACAGCAGCAGCAGCGCCGCCAGAATCCAGAACAGCGGACGCCAGCCGGTCAGCGGCATCAGCCACTGCACCGGCAGCGTCGAGGCCAGCATGCCGAGCGAGCCGGTCATCAGCATCCACGAATTGGCCCGCAGCAGCGTCGCCGCGTCAAACCAGCGCCGGTAACCGGTCAGCGGTGCCATCAGGCAGGCGCTGACGCCCATGCCCACCAGCACCCGCGACGCCAGCAGCCAGGCAAAACTGCTGGCCGCCGAAAACGCCAGGCAGCCGAGCACGGCCAGACTCAGAAACCACAGGATCACGCGCTTGGGGCCATGGCGGTCCAGCCAGGCGCCCAGCGGCAACTGGGTCGCGGCAAAGCCCAGAAAATAGCCGCCCGCCAGCAAGCCGAGGTCGCTGGCCTGCAGCGAAAAGTCCTGCGTCAGCACCGGTGACAGCGTGGCCGTGATGGCCCGCACCAGCGCCGAGCAGAAATAGGCGGCCGCAAAGGCCAGAAAAACCAGCGCGCCGGCTTTGCGGTCCAGCCGGTCCGGATGGGCCTTATGGGCCATTTCCGCCGGTTCAGGCATCAGCGGGCCGGTCACTGGAATTTGAGGCTGGAAAAATAGGTCTCTGCTGCCTCGGGCGTGATCTCTTTCGCATAAATCACTGCCTGAAACACCTGCGAGCCCTGGGCAAAGTAGGCGGCCTGCCCGCTCACGGCCGTGCCGTCCGCGCGCTGCCCCTGCGCCACCACGCGCACCGCAGCAGGCTGGGCCGCCGCGCCCGGCAGCTTGAGCGGCAGCAGCTGGCTGGTGCCGGCGCCGGTGCCCACCGGCCCGGCCTTCATGTGGGCCAGCGTCAGGCTTTGCCATTGGGCCAGCACGGGGGCGGCCCGCGCTGGGTCGCCCAGGTCCGCCACGGCCACGGCAAAAGTGGCGCCGGCCGCATCGCAGCCCAGCAGGGTCAGGGTCGTCGGCTGGCCACCCAGCGGCACGATTTTCTCGGCCTTGTCGGGCTTGCACGGCAGCAGCAGGCTGAGCCGGGTGTTGTCGGGGCGCACCTCGCGCCAGTTCAGGGCCGGGCTGCAGGCGGCCAGCGCCAGCCAGGCGACCAACCCGGCAGGTAAAAGAGTCAGGGGTCGGGACAGGGAGCGCACAAAAACCTTTTGAATCAATTTGCCACCCATTTGGCAAGCCTTGGACTTTACAGGCATCGGTTGGCCGCCGTCAGCCTGGGCACGCGCCACTGAAGGCAAAATAAGCCCCATGAACTCTCTTCAAGGCATACGCATTCTCGATCTGTCGCGCGTACTCGCGGGCCCGTGGTGTACCCAGACGCTGGCCGACCTGGGGGCTGACGTCATCAAGATCGAGCGCCCCGGCACCGGCGACGACACCCGCACCTGGGGGCCGCCGTTTCTGAAGGACGATGAAGGCGTTGAAACCCACGAAGCCGCCTACTACCTGGGCGCCAACCGCAACAAGCGCTCCGTGACCTGCGACATCGCCCAGCCGGCCGGCCAGGCGCTGATCCGCGAACTGGCCCTGCATTGCGATGTGTTTGTCGAGAACTTCAAGGTCGGCGACATGGCGCGCTACGGCCTCGATTACGCGTCGCTTAAAAGCCTGAACCCGCGCCTGGTCTACTGCTCGGTCACCGGTTTTGGCCAGAACGGGCCGTATGCCGACCGCGCCGGCTACGACTACGCGATCCAGGGCATGGGCGGCTTGATGAGCGTGACCGGCGAGCGCGATGACCTGGGCGGCGGCCCGCAAAAAGTCGGCGTTGCCGTGGCCGACCTGATGACCGGCATGTACGCGACCGTCGGCATCCTGGCCGCCCTGCGCCATGCCGAGAAAACCGGCGAAGGCCAGCAGGTGGACATGGCCTTGCTCGACACGCAGGTCGCCATGCTGGCCAACCTGGGCGCCAACTACCTGGTCAGCGGCAAGGTGCCGCAGCGCGTCGGCAATGCGCACCAGAACATCGTGCCCTACCAGGTGTTCGAGGTCGCGCCGGCGCCGGACGGCGGCAAAGACCACTTGATCCTGGCAGTGGGCAACGATTCGCAGTATGTGAAATTCTGCAAGGTCGCCGACATCCCCGAGTTGGGCGTGAACCCGCTGTTTGCCAAAAACCGCGACCGCGTGCTGAACCGCGCGCAACTGGTGCCCATCCTTGAAGCGGTGATGAAAACCCGCCCCAAGGCCGACTGGCTGGCTGCGCTGGAAGCGGCCAAGGTGCCGTGCGGCGCCATCAACAACCTGGCCGAGGTGTTTGCCGACCCGCAAATCGAAGCGCGCCACATGGTCACCGAATGGCAGCACCCGGTCAAAGCCGACTTGCGGCTGGTGGCCAGCCCCATTAAGCTCAGTGCCACGCCCGTGCGCGGCCCGGGCAGCGGTGGCTTGCCCCCGCCGCTGCTGGGCCAGCACACGGACGACGTGTTGCGCAGCGTGCTGAACTACTCCGACGCGCAACTGGCCGAACTGAAACACCAAGGAGCAATTTGATGGCAAATTTTGTACTGGTTCATGGCGCCTGGCACGGCGGCTGGTGCTGGCAGCGCGTCACGACGGCGCTGCAAAAAGACGGCCACCGCGTGCATGCCGTGACGCTGACGGGGCTGGGCGAGCGCGCCCATCTGCTGTCGCCCGCGATCACACTGGACACCCACATCGATGACGTGATCAGCGCCATTGAAGTGGAGGAACTGCACGACGTGGTGCTGGCCGTGCATTCTTACGCGGGCATGATTGGCACCGCCGTGGCGGACCGACTCGGCAAGCACCTCAAGCATCTGGTCTATGTCGATGCAGTGCTGCCCCAGCCGGGCGAAAGCTGGAGCAGCACCCAGTCGGCGGCCACGCAGCAGCAGCGCCTGGCCGCAGCAGCCGCCACCACCCGCTTCAGCTTTCCGCCGCCCGACCCCGAGGTGTTTGGACTGACGGGCGCCGACCACGCCTGGGTCAAGCGCCGCCAGACGCCGCAGCCCGGCAACACCTACCAGGCACCGCTGGCCTTCGATGTGCAACGCGTTGCCGCCGTGCCGCGCACCTTTGTCAGCTGCACCGAGCCGGCCCTGGCCACCATAGCGCCCAGCCGCCTGCGCGCCCAGGACCCGACATTCTGGGGCGGCGCCTGGCTGCCCAACTCGAAAATCGTCGAGCTGAAAACCGGCCACGACCCCATGGTCAGCGCGCCGGCAGCGCTGACGGAAATTTTGCGCGCCTGCGCGGCGTGAACCACAGCGGCCGAGCAGGCCTCACAGACCGCCAATTGCTACTATTTTTATAGCTAATAGCACCCTATTCTATTGGGCTATAGGCACTTTTTCCTTAAATTTCGTCTTCCCATTCGCTGGCAGCCGGATTTTTCGGCACAGCGGATGCCCCGCCTGCGCGCCACTGTGTTGTTTTGTGACAGGTGTGGCGTTATGGCGCATTGGCCGGGACAGCGGGCCTGGCCAATGCCCCCGGTCAAAAATGCGAAAAGTCCAATTGAATCAAGGCGCTTGCCGGGCCTACCCGCGCTGGCACAGGACTTGAGAAGTAAGGTGACCCGCAAGGGATACCACTTCCGACACGCATTCAACCATCGTTCATAACGAGGAGACCCGATGATCTACGCAGCCCCCGGTACGCCCGACGCAAAAATCGCATTCAAAACCCGCTACGACAACTTCATTGGCGGCCAGTTTGTGGCCCCGGTCAAGGGCGCTTACTTTGACGTCGTCACCCCCATCAACGGCAAGGTGTTCACCCAAGCCGCCCGCTCCACCGCCGAAGACATTGAGCTGGCGCTGGACGCCGCCCATGCCGCCGCCGACAAATGGGGCAAAACCTCCCCCACCGAGCGCGCCAACATCCTGATCAAGATTGCCGACCGCCTGGAAGCCAATCTGGAACTGCTGGCCTACGCGGAAACCGTGGACAACGGCAAGCCCATCCGTGAAACGCTGAACGCCGACATCCCGCTGGCGATTGACCACTTTCGCTACTTTGCCGGCTGCATACGCGCCCAGGAAGGCTCCTTGAGCGAGCTCGACGGCGACACCGTGGCTTACCACTTCCAGGAGCCGCTGGGCGTGGTCGGGCAGATCATTCCGTGGAACTTCCCGATCCTGATGGCGGCATGGAAGCTGGCCCCGGCGCTGGCCACCGGCAATTGCGTGGTGCTCAAACCCGCCGAATCCACCCCCATCAGCCTGCTGGTGCTGGCCGAACTGATTGCCGACCTGCTGCCCGCCGGCGTGCTCAACATCGTCAACGGTTATGGCCGTGAAGCCGGCATGCCGCTGGCCACCAGCAAGCGCATTGCCAAAATCGCCTTCACCGGCTCCACCTCCACCGGCCGCGTAATCGCCCAGGCCGCGGCCAACAACCTGATCCCCGCCACGCTGGAACTGGGTGGCAAGTCGCCCAATGTGTTCTTTGCCGACATCATGGACAAGGACGATGCATTCCTGGACAAGGCGATTGAAGGGCTGGTGCTGTTCGCCTTCAAC
>NZ_JAUXNA010000153.1 GCF_030682935.1 Polaromonas sp. | reverse complement strand
CCAAAGCCGGTGATCACCTCGTCAAAAATCAGCAAAATGCCGTGCTTGTCGCAGATTTCCCTTAAACGCTTCAAGTAGCCCTGGGGCGGCAAATACCAGCCGGCACTGCCCGACACCGGTTCCACAATGATGGCCGCCACGTTGCTCGCGTCATGCAGCGGCAAGATGCGGTTTTCCAGCTCCAGCAGCAAATCCTCGGTCCAGACCGGCTCCACGCCGTTGATGTAGGCATGGTTGACCGGGTCATGGATGAAGCGCATGTGGTCCACGCGCGGCAGCAGGGCCGCGCCATAGACTTTGCGGTTGGCCGGAATGCCGCCCACGCTCATGCCGCCAAAACCCACGCCGTGGTAGCCCTTCTCGCGGCCAATGAACACATTGCGGTGGCCCTCGCCACGCGCCCGGTGGTAGGCCAGCGCCACTTTCAATGACGTGTCGGCCGCCTCGGAGCCGGAATTGCAGAACAGCACCTTGTTCAGGTCGCCAGGCGCCATGGCGGCAATCATTTCGGCGGCCTTGAAGGCCTGGTCGTTGCTGGCCTGGAACGCCGTGGCGTAGTCCAGCGTGTCAAGCTGCTTCTTGATGGCTTCGTTGATGGGTTTGCGGTTGTGCCCGGCGGCCACGCACCACAGGCTTGAAATCCCGTCGAGCACCTGCCGGCCGTCATGGGTGGTGAAATGCATGCCGTCGGCCGCCACAAAAATCCGCGGGTCTTTTTTAAAGCTGCGGTTGGGCGTGAAGGGCAGCCACTGGTGCTCCATGTTGAACTCTTGATAGGCCATGTGCTTCTCCTGCGTAGAAAGGGTGTAAATGAAGGAATGCGCGCTCGTTTCTGCATTCTGGCACTCTTCACTTCACGCACGCGGCCTAAACCCGCCCAGGGCCGGCGCGGGCGGGCGCCACCTGCGACAATTCACCCCCTATGAATCACGCTTATATCCTGACCCTGTCCTGCCCCGACCGCAGGGGCATTGTTCATGCCGTGTCCGGTTTTCTGTTCGAGCACGGCGGCAATATTGAAGAAGCCGCGCAATACAACGACCCCGGCACGGGCCTGTTTTTCATGCGCGTGCAGTTCGCCTGCGACCAGCTGACGCACGGGGAACTCTCGGCTGCACTCAAGACCTTTGCCGAGCCGTTCCAGATGGACTGGAAACTGCACGACACGACCCAGCCGATGCGCGCGGTGATCCTGGTCAGCCAGGAAGGCCATTGCCTGAACGACCTGCTGTTTCGCTGCAAGTCGGGCCTGCTGCCGCTGGACATCCGCGCCATTGTGTCCAACCACCGCGCGTTCTACCAGCTGGCGGCCAGCTACAACATTCCGTTTCATCACCTGCCGGTCACGGCGGCGACCAAGGCCCAGGTCGAAGCCCGGCAGCTGGAGATCATCGAGTCCGAAGGCGCGGAACTGGTGGTGCTGGCGCGCTACATGCAGATTTTGTCGAATGACCTGTGCAAAAAGCTGGCGGGCCGTGCCATCAATATCCACCACTCGTTTTTGCCCAGCTTCAAGGGCGCCAAGCCCTACTACCAGGCGCATGACCGCGGCGTGAAGCTGATAGGCGCGACCGCCCACTACGTGACCGGCGACCTCGATGAAGGCCCCATCATCGAGCAGGACGTAGCGCGCGCCGACCACAGCAAAACCGTGGAAGACCTGACCGCCATGGGCCGCGACACCGAAAGCCAGGTGCTGGCGCGCGCCGTGAAATGGCACAGCGAGCACCGCGTGCTGCTGAACGGCCACAAAACCGTGATTTTCAAATAAGCCATGGCCACCGCAGCCCGCATCCCGCCCATCCAGTGCCTGCTGACGTTCGAGGCACTGGCGCGGCTGCGCAGCGTCACCCAGACGGCCGAAGAACTCTGCGTCACGCCCAGCGCGGTCAGCCACCGCGTCAAGCAGCTCGAACAAATCATCGGCACCAAGCTGTTTGGCCGGGCCGATTTTTCATTGACCACCGAAGGCAGCGAGTACCTGGCGCATGTGCGCGAGGGGCTGGCCACGCTGCAGAAGTTTCCGGGCCTGGCCGGGCAAAGCGCCAACCCCGGCAAGCGCAAGCTGCGGCTGGCTGTGACCCCCACATTTGCGCGTTCGCTGCTGATTCCGCGGCTGCGCCAGTTCACCGAAGCCTACCCCGAGATTGACCTGACCCTGCAGGTGTCGATTCCGCTGCTGGATGTGGAGGCCGAAGACGCCGACCTGGTGGTGCGCTTTGGCACCGGGCGCTATGCCGACCTGGAGCATGTCTGCCTGGCCACGGATGACGTCACACCGCTGGCATCGCCGGCCTTTGTGCGCGAGCACGGGCCGTTCGAGGCGCCCGAAGACCTGGAGGGTGAAAGCCTGCTGCGCTCGCCGCTGGAGCCCTGGCGCACCTGGTTTGCGGCCCACCAGCTCGACTGGCCCGAGCCGCTGGAAGGCTCCCAGTTCAACGACATCGGCCTGATGTGCGATGCCGCCGCGGCAGGCATGGGCATTGCGCTGATCCGCCTGAAGCTGGGCGCGCCCTGGCTGGAAAACGGCTCGCTGGTGCGCCTGGGGCACAACGCGGTGTTTGGCAGCAGCATTCCCAGTCCGCACGCCCATTACCTGTGCTGGCGCACCGGCACCATGGACCGCTGGGAGTGCGCGGCATTTTCCGACTGGCTGCGCAAGAGTTTGGGCTAGTGTCGCTGTTGCGCCTTTTGGGGCGCGGGCCGCATCAGTGCACAAAATTTAAAAGAAATATGCCAATAGCCCAACCAATACGGGCTCACATAGCTATCAAATCAATAGCTGATCAGGATCATCCATTGGCCCCCTCTCATCGCCAGGCACCGGCTGCGGGCGCCCGGCGCGCGAGAAGACCAGCAACTCGTCCATCAGTTGCACCAGTTTTTCGGCGTTGTCGCGCACCCCCTGGAGCAGCCGCTCGCCTTCGGCGTCAAACTGGTCCCGGTAGCCCTTTCGCAGCAGGCGCGAGCAGCTGTCAAGCGCCTGCAACGGCCCGCGCAGGTCGTGCGAAACAGCGTCGGAGAACGCCTGCAACACCCGGTTGGCCGATTCAAGACCGGCGGTCTTGCGTTCCAGGTCCTCGTTGAGTTGCTGGATGGCCGCCTCGGCCCGCTTGCGCTGGGTGATGTCGCGCACGGTCGCCTGCAGGACGCGCCGGCCCTGGTAGGTGAAGACGGTCAGACTGACTTCTGCCGGAAAAACTTCACCGTTCTTGCGCTGGTACATCCACTCGAAGTGGCCGCTTCCCCGGCTAAAACCGGCCTCTATTTGTTCATTCGCAGCGCTGAAGGAATCCCGTCCGTCAGGCTGAAACGCAGGGGACAACTGGGACGGATGCAGGAAAATAAACTCATCCCTGTCGCCCAACCCAAACAGCGCCAGCGTTTGCGCGTTGCAGTCAAAAAACCCCTTGTCGGTCAGCAGCATGATGGCGTCGTTCGAGCCTTCGTAGATGGAGCGGAATTTTTCTTCGTTGTCCTTGAGCACCTGCTCGGCCCGCTTGCGCTCGGTGATGTCCAGCATCGCGACCCGCGCGTTTTTGCCGGATTCGTCGGCACTGGCTTCCACGCGCACAAAGCGCGGCGACTTGCCTTCCAGCGCCAGTTCCAGCTCCAGGACTTCCTTGGCGCCCCCCGCATAGACCCGCGCCATCAGCGCACGGTAGGCGGGCACATCGTGGCGCACCACAAAAAACTCGAAATTCCGGCGTATCAGCTTGCTGCGCTCCAGCCCGAGCAGACCGGCTGCGGCCAGATTGGCCCGGTCGATGATGCCGGTTCGGCTCAGGCTCAGGTAACCGACCGGGGCGTGGTCGTAAAGCTCCACGTAGCGCTCCAGCGCCGACTCTGCTTCTTGCTGCGCCTCGCGCAGGGCCTCGTTCTGCATTTCGAGCTCGATCTGGTAGACCTGCAACTCGTGCAGCAAGCGCTGCGCGGAGTCGCCCTCCGCAGGCAAGTCAGGGTGACTCGCGACCTGCTGCTCCGCGTGGCGGCGCAGTTCAGCGCCTTCATTCAAGGTGTCAGAATATTTCTTCATTTTTTTATCTCCCTATGCTTGTCCCGTCCCTGGCGCTGCAAAGGCATCAACCGCCGCCTGGCCTGAATGCTGCTGCAACGTCGCCTCGAGTTTTTTGTACTCGCTGATGTCAATCATGGTGATGACCACTCCGCTGATGATGTTGTCCTGGGTCCGGTAGGGCATGATGCGCACCTTGAACCAGCGCCCATCCCGAGTGGCTACCTGTTTTTCGGAAAATACCAGCGTGCGCAGCACCTCTCTGGCATCGTTTTGCAGTTCCGGATAGTCCAGATCCGTCGTGATATCGGACAGCGGCCGCCCCACGTCGCTCCCTATCAGCTTGAACAACGGCGCCGCATGACGGGTGAAGCGCCGCACATTGAGCTGGCCATCGAGAAACACGGTGGCAATTTCCGTGCTGTCGAGCAGGTTCTTCATGTCGTTGTTGATCATCGACATGTCGTCCACCTTGGATTGCAGTTCGGCATTGACAGTATGCAGCTCTTCGTTGAGCGACTGCATCTCCTCCTTGGAGGTCGTCAGTTCCTCGTTGGTCGACTGCAGTTCCTCGTTGGTCGACTGCAACTCCTCGTTGGTCGATTTGAGCTCCTCCTGCGAGGTCTGCATTTCCTCACGCGTGCTCTGCAAGTCTTCGTGGGCCTGGCGCAAGGCTTCGGCCAGTTTTTTATGGGCGACACTGGCGGCGGCCTTGCGTGTCACCGTCAATTCAGCAGGCTCTGCGGCCGCGTCGGCAAAGAGCACCATCACGCGTCCGCGCAGGCCCGCCGGCTTGTCGATCGCCTGCACCGTGAGGTCGACGCGCCGGGCCTCGCCATTGTTGCCCACCTGCAAGCCGTTGACCTTCACCGGTCCGGCTTGCCGAAGGGCTTTTTTCACGGCGCTCGCCAGTTCAAACCGCAAACCCTCGCGCGCCATGGCATGGATGTTCCAGTTGGCCTTGCCAGCCGCCGGCTCCAGGTACTTGCCGGTGCGCCCGCTGATGTACAGGATGTCACCCTCGGCAGTGACCAGCACCGCCGCCGGGGAAAAATTCTGCAGCAGCACCTGATCGGCCAGCGCCTGCAGGTTAATGGGTGCGCTCGCCACCGGGCCCTCGTCTGCAGCACTGGGCGCGGCGGGGAAATGCTTGGTCGGAAAATCGACCTCGACCTCGACCAGCGACAGGGGATGGTCATTGCGCCGGTAAATCCGCAGCTTGGCTTCTATCGGCGCAAACAGCTGGGTAAAGCTGCCGACGGTTTCCGACGTGCCCAGCACCAGGACGCCGTTGCTGCTCAAGGCGTAGTGAAACAACGGGATCAGCTTTTTCTGCAACTCCGGGCCCAGGTAAATCAGCAGGTTGCGGCAGCTCAGGATGTCCAGCTTGGTAAAGGGCGGGTCCATGATGATGTTTTGCGGTGCAAACACCACCATCTCGCGAATGGCCTTGCTGACGCGGTAGCCTTTTTCGTCTTCTACAAAAAAACGGGCCAGCCGCTGCGTCGGGACATCGGCCGCAATGTTGGCCGGATAGACGGCCTGGCGCGCCTGGTTGATGGCATCCTGGTCCAGGTCGGTGGCAAATATCTGGAGCGAAAAGCGCCCCTGCGGCTTGATCTTCTCCAGGGTCTCCCGGAAGGCGATGGCCAGGGAATAGGCTTCCTCCCCGGTGGAGCAGGCGGGCACCCAGGCACGCAGGGCCTTGCCGGCCGGGTAGCTGGCGAGCAGGTCCGGGATCACCTTGTCCAGCAGGCAGTCCCAGACCGCCGGATCGCGGAAAAAGTTGGTGACGCCTATCAGCAGCTCCTTGAACAACAAGTCGAGTTCCTGCGGATTTTCGCGCAGGTAGCGCACGTAGGCGGCGATGGTGTCGATCTGGTGCAGCCCCATGCGCCGCTCGATGCGGCGGTACAGGGTGTTGCGCTTGTACAGCGAAAAGTCGTTGCCGGTGCGCTCGCGCAGCAGGATCACGATCTTTTCCAGCGCGCTCTGCGTCTTGATCTCCAGCAGCAACCGGGTTGGCATGCTGGCCGGAATACGTTCGAGATAGTCGAGTATTTTTCCTGGCAGCGCTTCTGCCGGCGCCACGATGTCGGCCAGTCCGGCGTCAATCGCGCTGCGCGGCATGCTGTCAAACTTGGCGCTGGCGGGTGCCTGCACCAGCGCCAGCCCGGCATTTTCCTTGATGGCGCGCAGCCCCAGCGTGCCATCGAAACCCATGCCCGACAGGATGACGCCGATGGCGCGCTGGTTGCGGTCTTGCGCCAGCGCCCGAAAGAAAAAGTCAATCGGCAGGCGCAGGCCGCGCGGCGCCACCGGATCGAGCAGGTGGAGCACACCGTGCAGGATGGACAGGTCCTTGTTGGGCGGGATCACGTAGACGCAATCGGGTTTGACCCGCATGCGGTTGCCCGCCTGCTGCACCTTCATGCCGGTGGCGCGCTGCAGCAGCTCGGGCATGATGCCCTTGTGCGTCGGGTCCAGATGCTGAATGATGACAAAGGCCATGCCGCTGCCCTCGGGCACATGCGAGAGAAAACTGTCCAGCGCCTCCTGCCCGCCGGCCGAAGCCCCGATACCGACGATGGGCAAGGCGCTGTCCGCATCCTTCAAGGGCGTTTTGGAGCGTGCTTTGGACAGACTCGCAGGCGGGCTTTGGGTTGCGGCCCTGGCGGGTGCCTTGCGGGCGGGCGTGGGCCGAATACGCTCTGGCGCGGCATCGGCTGTCTTTTTGCGCATGGTGCCCTTTTAGGTTTCGGCCAACATTCTTACACATCAGGTCCCGCGAAAGTGCACGACTTAACAGCCAGCCGCTCAGGGTGCAAGCAGCAATGACCACGGGCTTCGGTGTTAAGGAAACGTCCACTGCGGCAACTCCATTTCATGCAGCGCTTTAAATTTCTTCAACCCGCCCGTCGCGGCTTGCCCTACAGTGTGGCTTCAACCTGGACACACACCATGAACGCACCCCTATCGCCGCAGCAGCACGATGCACTGACCCGGTCAGAACGGCAATCCCAAGTTGTTAGCGCACTGAGCGCCGTGCTGCCCGCGCATGCCTTGCTGTGGCACAACGAAGACACCACACCCTATGAATGCGATGGACTGACGGCCTACCGCGAGCGGCCATTGGTCGTGGCCCTGCCCGAAACCTATGCCGAGGTGCAGGCAGTGCTTAAAACCTGCCACGCCCTGGATGTGCCGGTGGTGGCGCGCGGCGCCGGCACCGGCCTGAGCGGCGGCGCCATGCCGCACAAGCTGGGCGTGACGCTGTCGCTGGCCAAGTTCAACAATATCCTCAAACTAGACCCGGCCAGCCGCACCGCCGTCGTGCAGGGCGGTGTGCGCAACCTGGCCATTTCCGATGCAGCGGCGCCGCACGGCCTGTATTACGCACCCGACCCTTCCAGTCAGATTGCCTGCACCATAGGCGGCAACGTGGCTGAAAATTCGGGCGGCGTGCACTGCCTCAAATACGGTCTGACGGTGCACAACGTGCTCAAGGTGAAGGGTTTCACCATGGAGGGCGACGAAGTCGAGTTTGGCAGCGACGCGCTGGATGCCGCGGGCTACGACCTGCTGAGCATCATCATTGGCAGCGAAGGCATGCTGGCTGTCACGACCGAAGTCACGGTGAAGCTCGTGCCCAAGCCGCAGCTGGCGCGCTGCATCATGGCCAGCTTTGACGATTTGCGCAAAGCCGGCGATGCCGTGGCGGCGGTGATTGCCGCCGGCATCATTCCGGCCGGGCTGGAGATGATGGACAAGCCCATGACAGCCGCAGTCGAAGACTTCGTTCATGCCGGTTATGACCTGAGCGCGGCAGCGATCTTACTGTGCGAAAGCGATGGCACACCCGAAGAAGTCGAGGAAGAAATTGGCCGCATGAGCGCAGTGCTCCAGCAGTATGGCGCCACCGCCATTACCGTGAGCCAGAACGAAGCCGAACGCCTGCGTTTCTGGAGCGGCCGAAAAAATGCATTCCCGGCATCGGGCCGCATCAGCCCCGACTACATGTGCATGGACTCCACCATTCCGCGCAAGCGCCTGGCCGACATTTTGCTGGCGATTGCCGAGATGGAAATCAAATACGGCCTGCGCTGCGCCAATGTGTTCCACGCGGGCGACGGCAACCTGCATCCGCTGATCCTGTTTGATGCCAACGACGCCGACCAGCTGAGGCGCTGCGAGCTGTTTGGGGCTGACATCCTGGAAACCAGCGTCGCCATGGGCGGCACCATCACCGGCGAGC
>NZ_JAUXNA010000144.1 GCF_030682935.1 Polaromonas sp. | reverse complement strand
TGCCCGACCACCGTGCCCTGACCCATCTTTTGCCAATCCAACATGGACCAGTCGAACTCATGGATCAGAGGGGCGAGAAACAAGGCGGGATCGGCGACACGTCCAGTGATGACCACATCTGCGCCCAAACGAAGGGCTCTCACCAGGGCCTCGGCGCCGATATAGGCATTCGCTGAAAGCACGGAGTTCCCAAGAGACTGCAGCGGTGCGCCACTCTCCATGATGGTCAACTTGTGATCATGGATGCGCGGCAACACATCGTCGCCCTCGACCACCGCCACCTTCAAGCGGTCCAATCCCAGCTCCCGTGCGATGTTGATGACTTCCTGTCCGGCAGCCTGGGGATTTGCGGCCCCCATGTTGGTGATGATCTTCACCCCCTTGCCGACGCATGAAAGCAGCACGGCCTCCATGCGGTCCCTGAGCAAGGGATCAAAACCCAGACGGGCATCCTTGCTCCGCTCCAGCTGGGCCAAGGCGATCGTGCGCTCCGCCAGGCACTCGAACACCAGATAGTCCAGGTCGCCCTTTTCTGCCAGCTCTACGGCGGGAGGAATGCGGTCACCCGAGTAGCCGGCGCCAGCACCAATGCGGATGGTCTTCATGGAATGGTCTTTCACACGTATCCCTATTTCGAAGTACAACGTGACAAGGTCGCGCCAGACGAACTATGAAGGAAGCAAAGGTCCCTGTAAATTCGAAACTTGAATGGGAGCAAAAGAAAAATCGAGTTTTGTTGGTGTGTCAAGTAATTCGGGTCACCGATGCTGGCGTTGTACTCAGGCCCTGGCAGCAGCAGTCGGGCTCGGTGCCGAAGCGGTAAACCGTGCTGCCGGCCCGGGGTTGGCCCGGCAGGTACAGCGCCGAAGGAAAAGCCGGGCAATTGGGCGCATTCGGATAGCCCTGGGGTTCAAAACATAAACCTTGCTGCGGAAAATAAGCCCGGCCGCATTTTCCCGGGCCGCCCGGCAGGGGTTCGAGCGGCAACATTCCGGTGTAGAACTGCATGGCCGGCTCGGTGGACCAGACTTCCATCACTCGTCCGGTTTGCGGCGCCCTGATACAGGCACACAGGGCCAGCCCTTCAGGCTCGGAACGATTCACCAGAAAGCAATCGTCGTAGCCGTCCAGTTGGTCGCCGTCAGGGGAAGCCGACACTGGCGCGCGCGGCAAGCCGCGCACCTGCTCGCCCAGCACAGTGGGCCGGCGTAAATCAAAAAGTGTGTTGTCCACGGGCAGTATTTCGCCCGTAGCTATCACCTCTGGCGTCATGGCCAGGTAACGATCCGCGAAAATCATCACCTCATGATTCAAAGCGCTGCCGCTGGACTCGCCATTGAGGTTGAAAAAAGCGTGGGGCGTAAAGCTGGCGACGGTCGGCTTGTCCAGCGCCACCGCTGCATAGTCCAGCGCCAGTTCATTGGTTTCGAGCAAGCGGTAGGTGAGCCGAAGCGCCAGCGTGCCGGGGAAGCCCTCTTCCCCGTCGGCAAACACATAGCGCATTTCCACGCTGGAAGGGCTGGTTTGCACCGCATCGAATACCTGAAAACGCGAGCCCCGGAATCCGCCGTGCAGGCAATGCCGGCCGTTGTTGGCGCCCAGCAGGTGCTGCGTTCCGTCCAGCGTGAAGCGGGCATTGCCAATACGTCCGGCATACCGCCCGATGAAGGCGCCCATGGATGGCGAGCCGCCCATGACGCCCTCCAGACTGTCATAGCCCAGGACCACGTCATCCAGGCGACCGTGCCGGTCGGGCACCAGGACCTGTTCGATTTTGGCGCCGTAATTGGTGATGCCCACGACCATGCCCGCGGCATTGCGCAAGGTGAACAAGCGGACCGGCTTGGCGTCCATCTCGCGCTCAAAGCGTGCCGGATCCAGCAATTGGGCGGCCGGCAACAATGAAGAAGGCGTCATGACAACAAAACCATCGTTCCCCGGACCAGATTCAGGCGACCTCGTGATTGGCCATGATTTCCAGGCTGCGCACCAGCGCGGAATGGTCCAGGTCCTGCATGCCGTTGGCGGCGCAGACCTGCATCAACTGGGCGGCACCAGCGGTTTGCGGCAAGGCCACGCCCAGGGCGCGGGCTCCGGCCAGGGCCAGGCTCAAATCCTTCTGGTGCAGGCCGATCCGGAAGCCCGGGTTGAAAGTTCGCTTGATCATGCGTTCGCCGTGGACCTCCA
The DNA here is from genome assembly GCF_030682935.1 of Polaromonas sp. Classification (GTDB taxonomy): domain Bacteria; phylum Pseudomonadota; class Gammaproteobacteria; order Burkholderiales; family Burkholderiaceae_C; genus Polaromonas. Next base: position 13,046 of record NZ_JAUXNA010000144.1, on the reverse strand, counting down.
GAATGCGCGAAGCCGCAAATCCGCCCATCAGCGCCTGGCGCACTTTGGCGGGGTCGGCCCCTGCTTTGCTGGCAAACAACAGGGCTTCACCAACAGCCGCAATGTTCAGCGCGACGATGATTTGGTTGGCCACCTTGCAGGTTTGACCGTCGCCGTTGCCGCCCACCAGCGTGATGTTTTTACCCATCAACTCGAACAGCGGCTTGACCCGTTCAAACGCGGCGTCAGGCCCGCCGACCATGATGGTCAGGCTTCCCGCCTTGGCGCCAACTTCGCCACCGGACACCGGTGCATCAAGATAGTCACAACCGAGCGCATTGATTTTTTGGGAAAACCCCTTGGTTTCCATCGGCGAGATCGAGCTCATGTCCACGACGGTTTTGCCTTTGCTGAGGCCGCTGGCCACGCCCTCATCGCCAAACAGGACAGCTGCCACATCCGGCGTGTCGGGCAACATCAAAAAGATGATGTCGGCTTTTTCCGCGACCTCTTTGGCTGAGCGGCAGGCTGTCGCCTGGCCGGTCAGCAGGTCTGCGGGAACCTTGCTCCGGGTATGGAGGAACACTTCATGCCCCGCCGCGATCAGGTGTGCGGCCATTGGCGCACCCATGATGCCCAGGCCGATAAATCCAAGTTTGCTCATTGCATGACTCCAGTCAGAATTTAAAAAGAATTGGGTGTTCAGCTGCAATAGCGGTCGCACAAGGCCTGCGTGGCCGAGCGGAACGCGCCCAGGTCGCTGCCGACACCGACAAAAGTCGCCCCCATTTCCATGTACCGGCGCGCATCAGGCTCGGCCGGCGCCAGGATGCCGGTGGGCTTGCCGCAGGCTTTGGCATCGGCAAACACGGCAGCAATGGCGGCCTGCACGTCAGGATGGCCGGCGTTTCCGAGGTGGCCCAGACCCGCTGCCAGGTCGGAGGGGCCAACGAAAACACAGTCCACGCCGTCCAGCGCGGCAATTTCGCGGGTAGCCGCCACACCGGCCTGGCTTTCAATTTGCACCATCACGCAGATGTGCTCGTTGATCGACTTGAAGTAATCGGGCACCGTGCCATAGCAGTTGCTGCGCTGTGAAATGGAAACGCCGCGAATGCCCTGTGGCGGGTAGCGTGTGGCAGCGACTGCGCGCCGCGCTTCATCGGCGCTTTCGACAAAAGGAATCAGGAAGTTGTAAAAGCCGGCATCCAGCAAGCGCTTGATCTCGACCGCGTCATTGCAGGTGGGCCGCACCACCGGCGCGCTCATGCTGTCCTTGAGGGCCATCAGCTGCGGAATAAAGGTGGACACGTCGTTGGGCGAATGCTCGCCGTCCAGCAGTATCCAGTCAAAACCGGCCACGCCCAGCACCTCGGTGGTGATGGCGCTGGACAGCGACGACCAGCAGCCGATCAGTTTTTTGCCGGCCAGCAGGTCGCGCTTGAAACTATTGGGAAAGGATTGGTAGGGACTGGGTCGTGTCATGGGAGCTCACTTGCAAGTTAGAGGAAGTCGTTGGCAGTCGCTGGAAGTCGCTGGCGGGTTCAGGTGATGGGCGCTGGATTGAACAGCACCAGCGCGTTGTGCAGCTTCCAGTGCTCGGCCCAGGTTTTCTTGCGGCCGCTGGCCACTTCAAGCATGAGGTGGAACAGCTCCCAGCCCACGTCTTCGATCGTGGCGTCGCCATCGGCAATACGGCCCGCGTTGATGTCCATCAGGTCGTGCCAGCGCCGGGCCAGATCGCTGCGGGTTGCCACCTTGATGACCGGCACCTCGGCCAGTCCATAGGGTGTGCCGCGGCCCGTCGTGAAGACGTGCAGGTTCATGCCGGCCGCGAGCTGCAGCGTGCCGCAGATGAAGTCGCTGGCCGGTGTCGCGGCAAATATCAGGCCGTTTTTCAAGCCTTTTTTCCTGAGCCTTTCACCGGGCGACAAGACGCCGCTGATGGGCGCGCTGCCGGACTTGACGATGGAGCCCATGGCCTTTTCAACGATGTTGGACAAGCCGCCTTGCTTGTTGCCCGGCGTGGTGTTGGCACTGCGGTCCACCTGGCCTTTTTGCAGGTAGGCGTCGTACCAGGCCATTTCACGAATCATCGCTTCGGCAATCTCTGGCGTGCTGGCACGGGCCGTCAGCTGGTCGATGCCGTCGCGCACCTCGGTCACCTCGGAAAACAGCACGGTGGCGCCAGCGCGCACCAGCAAGTCAGTGGCAAAGCCAAGCGCCGGATTGGCCGTGACCCCCGAAAATGCATCGCTGCCGCCGCACTGCACGCCCACCACCAGCTCGCTGGCGGGTACGGTTTCGCGCTGGCGCGCATTAAGCCGCTCAAGGTGCAACTCGGCCGTTTTCATGATCGAGTCGATCATCGACATGAAGCCGACATGGTGCTCGGACTGCAGGCACACCACATCGAGTGGCACTTCGGCGCTGACGCCGACATCAGCAACGTTGCGCTCGTCCACAATCTGAAAGCTGCCCGGCGGCAACAGGCGCTCGGGCTGCAGCTTCTCGCAGCCCAGGCTGACCACCATGACCTCGCCACCAAAGTTGGGGTTGAGCGTGATGTTGCGCAGGGTGCGGATCGGGATGACCGCATCCGGCGCATCAATCGCAACGCCGCATCCGTAGCTGTGCTCCAGGCCCACCACGTCGTCCACCTTCGGGAAACGCGGCAGCAGCTCGTCCTTGATGCGTTTGACGGCAAACGCGACCACGCCGGCCACGCATTGCACGGTGGTGGTAATGGCCAGGATGTTGCGGCTGCCCACGGAGCCGTCCGGGTTGCGGTAGCCCTCAAAGGTGTAGCCCTGCAGCGGCGGCATCGACTCTATCTGCGCCGTCGCGATGGGCAGGTCGTCCAGCCCGCGCGCGCCCGGCATCTCCAGCAGTCGCTCGTGCACCCAGCTGCCGGCCGCAATGTCCTTGCGGGCGTAGCCGATCGGCACGTTGTAACGGCGTACTGCTGCGCCTTGGGCAATGTCCAGCAGCGCCACCTTGTGCCCCTGCGGCACACGCTCGATGAGACACAGCCCGTCAGCGAAAGTGGCGCCGGCCGGCAGGCCACCGTCGTTGGCGACGATGGCCACGTTGTCCAGCGCATGCATCCGGATATGGAGAGGAACAGTTGACATGGGCTCAGAACCTTGGTTTGACCTGCTGCCAGTCGGGCCGAAAGCGCTGCATCTGCGCCACGTCATTGCGGGTGCGGATACGGCAACGCTGATAGGCCTCGTTCAACTCGGCCAGCTTGTCGCGGTCGAGTTCCACACCCAAGCCGGGTTTGTCGGTCAAATGCACGCACCCGCCGGTGATCGGCACTTTGCCACCCACCAGAATCTCGTCGCTCTGCCACGGATAGTGCGTGTCGCAGGCATAGCTCAGGTGGTGCACCGATGCGGCCAGGTGCGTCATGGCCATCAAGCTGATGCCCAAGTGCGAGTTCGAGTGCATCGACAAGCCAAGGCCGAACGTACTGCAGGTGCGTGCCAGCGCTTGCGTGGCGCGCAGGCCGCCCCAGTAATGGTGGTCGGACAGCAGTATCTGCACGGCATTGAGTTCCACACTGCGGCGCAATTCAGCCCAGTTGGTGACAACCATGTTCGTGGCCAGCGGCAGGCCGGTGGCGCGGTGCAGTTGGGCCATGCCTTCCAGCGTGGGCGTGGGGTCTTCGTAATATTCCAGGCAACCGGCCAGCTTCTCGGCCACACGCAAGCTGGTCGCCAGCGACCAATTGCTGTTGGGGTCGATGCGCAGCTGGTGCTTCGGGAAAGCGGCCTTGAGTGCCAGCACGGCATCCGCTTCTTCCATGGGGTCAAACACGCCGGCCTTGAGCTTGATGCTCTCAAAACCATATTGGTCGATCATCTGTCGCGCCTGCTGCACGATCTGCTGCGGGTTGACAGCCTCGCCATACGGGTCAGGCGCGTACTCCGAATCGACCGATGCATCCCACTTGTAGAACAGGTAGGCCGAATAGGCCACCTTGTCACGCACCGCACCGCCCAGCAATTCCACCAGCGGAATACCCAGTGTGCGCGCCTGCAGGTCGAGGAACGCCACCTCGAATGCCGAGAAGGCGCTGTTCACGAGATTGCTGCCGAGCGAACCGGGTGCCAGCTCCATCTCAACGGAGCCAGCTGCCTGCACTGCCGGTGCCTGGGCAAGCACGCGCGCCCACAGGCCATTGACATCAAACGGACTCAGCCCAACCAGGCTGCCACGGGTTTTCAGCAACAAATCCAGCACAGGGGCATCGCCATAGGTTTCGCCCAGGCCAATCTGTCCGTCAGCGCCCTCCACCTCGATGATGGAGCGCAGGCCAAAGGGCTCGTGCACGCCGGCGGCGTTGAGTAAGGGCGGGTCCTTGATGGCGATCGGAGTCACCCGCACTGCAACAATCTTCATGGACTTTCCCGGTTATTTCAAGAGGACGCTCGGCAGCCACAGCGACAGTGCGGGGACGTAGGTCACCGCCAGCAGCACCAGCAGCAGCGCGCCAAAGAAGGGGTACAGCGCCTTGACGACCTTTTCGATGGGCAGCTTGGCCACCGCCGCGCCTACAAACAGCACGCCGCCCACAGGAGGCGTGATCAGGCCCATGCCCAGGTTGACCATCATGATCATGCCGAAATGGACCGGATCGACGCCCATCGCTGTGACGACGGGCAGCAGGATGGGTGTCATGATCAGGATCAGCGGTGCCATGTCCATCAGGGTGCCCAGGACCAGCAGCAGCACGTTGATCATCATCAGCACGACGTATTTGTTGCTGGAAATGCTGGTGAACAAGGCGGTGATCTGCTGCGGAATCTGCATCATCGTCATGATGTAGCCGAAACTCGCCGCAAAGCCGATCAGGATCATCACGATGGCCAGCGTCTTGACCGTGCGGTGGACCAGCTTGGGCAACTCGTTCCATTTGTAGTCGCGGTAAATGAACATCGTGACAAAGAAGGCCCAGAGCACGGCAATCGCGGCCGACTCGGTGGCGGTGAAGATGCCGGACAAGATGCCGCCCAGAATGATCACCATGGTCATCAGGCCCCAGAGTGCGTCCGCGCAGATCTTCAGCGCCTGGCGCATCGGAATACGCTCGCCCTTGGGAAAGTCGCGCTTCTTCGCAATAAAGAGGCACATGACCGCCAGCGTCAGACCCAGCAGCAGCCCCGGCAAAATACCGGCCAGGAACAGGGCGGCAATCGACACGCCGCCGCCCGCTGCCAGCGAATAGATCACGGCATTGTGGCTCGGTGGAATCAGAATGGCCTGCACCGAGCCGCTGACCGTCACGGCGGTGGCGAAGTCACGCGGGTAGCCCTTTTTTTCCATCTCGGGAATCAGCACCGAGCCGATGGAAGCGGTATCGGCCATCGACGAGCCCGAAATCGCGCCGAAGAAGGTCGAAGCCAGGATGTTGACCAGCGACAGGCCACCCCGGATAAAGCCGACCAGCACGCTGGCAAACGCCACCAGCCGGCGCGACATGCCGCCCTCGGCCATGATGGCACCGGCCAGCACGAAAAAGGGAATGGCCAGCAGCGAGAACTTGTTCACCCCGCTGGCAATCGAAATCATGATGGCATCGAGCGGAATGTCTATCCACCAGGCGCCAATCAGCGCGGACAAGCCCAGGGCGTAGGCCACCGGCATGCCGATAATCATCAGCCCCAGGAAAGAGCCCAGCAGTACAAAAGCATCCATCAGACGGCTCCAGCTTCAATTTTTTCGTGGTCAAACGTCACCACCTCACGTTGGCCCTGGTAGCCCAGAAACATGTGTTCCAGAATGAACACCAGCGTCAGCACGCCACCCAGCGGGACTGGCAGGTAAGTCGCACCGACCGGCATCCAGGGCAGATCCCCGATGGTCTGGCCCCAGGTTCCGAGGGACAGCCTGAAACCGTAAAACGTCATGAACACCGCCACGGCCAGCATCAACAGATCCACCAGACGGGCGCACAGGCGCCGCAAGCGGGCGGGCAAGCGACCGGTAATCATGGCCACGGCAATATGGGCGCCGGCACGGTAGGTGGCCGCCGCGCCAAAAAAGGTAAACACCACCATCAGCAGGATGGCGATCGGTTCTGGCCACTGGGAGCCGGTGCCCAGCACATAGCGGGCAAAAATGCCCCAGGGAATGATCAGCGACATCACAAAAACCGAGGCACCGGAAATCCAGATGCAGGCGAGGTAGAGGATGTCGTTGAAACGCAGGATGGAATTTTTCATGGCGGTATCCGGTCGGACGAAACCGGGGCTACCGCTTCTTGCGACAGTCCCGGTTTCGTCGCAGGTCTTACTTGGTGGCGTCGATACGCGTCATCAGTTCTGCGAATTTCTGGCCATACTTGGCACGGACCGGGGCGGTGGCATCAAAGAAGAGTTTCTGGTCCACCGGCACGAACTCAACGCCTGCGGCCTTGAGCTTGGCGGTGTAATCAGCCACGCTCTTGTCCCACAGCACGCGTTGCTCCATCTGGGCTTCGCGGGCGACTTTCTTCATCAGCGCCTTGTCTTGCTCAGACAGCTTGTCCCAGGTCACCTTGGAGATCACCAGCAGTTCCGGAATGATCAGGTGGTTGGTCTGGGCGTAGTACTTCATGCCCGTCGTGTAATGGTTGGAGGTGAAAAAGCTGGGGGGATTGTTTTCCGCCCCGTCAATCACACCGGTCTGCAGCGCACTGAACACCTCGCCGTAAGCCATCGAAATGCCGTTGCCGCCCATTGCATTCATGGTGTCCACGAACAAGGGGTTGCCCATCATGCGGACCTTGATACCCTTCATGTCAGCCGGCGTCTTGACCAGTTTCTTGGTGTACAGGCTGCGGGCACCGCCGTCCATCCAGCCCAGGGCGACCAGACGGGCCGGGCTGTTGGTGACTTTTTCCAGCAATTCGGCGCCAATCGGGCCGTCAATCACGGCGCGCATGTGGGCGATGTCACGGAACACGAAGGGCATGTTGAACACATCCACATCGGGCGCGACCGGACCAACCACGCCCAGGGAAATGCGGGCAATCTGGATGGCGCCAATCTGGACCTGCTCAACGGCTTCTTTTTCCTGGCCCAGGACAGCGCCCGGGAACATCTGCATCTTGATGCGGCCGTTGGTGGCGGCATCCAGTTTTTTACCCATGTTCTCGACTGCGACCACGGTGGGGTAACCCGCCGGATGGGTATCAACGGCCTTGAGCACCATCTTCTGTGCCAGGGCACCGAAGGAGGCGGAAAGTGCGACAGCTGCAACAGCGGCGGCGACAAAATTTCTACGGAAAGTCATGGTTGTCTCCTTGAAGGACCAGGTTAAAAGTTATGAACAGGAACAGGTGAAAAAATCGGCTCGGGCAGTCCGCGCACGCCGGGGCGCAACGCAAACACACCGCCGGCCAGCGGCTGGTCAGATAAATCGATGCCTTCGGGGCGAATCGATGTCACGAACAGGGTGTCGAGGCCGGCGCCGCCAAAGGCGCACATGGCCGGTTTCTTGACCGGAACGGCCAGCGAGCGGTCGAGCTTGCCGTCGGGCGTGAAGCGGTGCACCAGCCCGGCGTCGTTGCCGCAGATCCAGTAGCAGCCGTCGGCATCGACCGCCGCGCCATCGGGCCGTCCGGGCAACGGGGTCATGTCGATGAAAAGGCGGCGATTGGACGGCAGTCCGGTCTCGGGGTCATAGTCAAAGGCCCAGACCGACTGCACCGAAGGATGCGAGTCCGACAGGTACATGGTGCGGCCATCGGGGCTGAAGGCCATGCCGTTGGGCGTGATGAAACCGTCGAGCAGCTTGGTCAATCCACTCTCTTTTTCATAGCTATAAACACAGCCCACGCTTGCGCCAGCAGCCATATTCATCAACATCGTGCCGGCCAGGAAGCGGCCCTGCCGGTCGCAGCGGCCATCATTGAAGCGCATGCCGGGCATGGCGTGGCTGACGGGCGCCAGGCTTTTAAAGCTCAGTTGTCCGTCGTCCCGAAGTTCGAGCTGGAACAGACCGCTCTCTGCGCCGGCAATCCAGGTGTTTGCCGATGTTGTCATCGCAACGCAGGCGAGCATTTCAGGCGCCAGCCAGCTAGCGAACTGCCCGGTTGCCGGCGTCCAGCGGCACAGCTTGCGCGCCGGAATATCAACCCAGTACAACGCCTGCTCGGCGCCGTGCCAGACCAGGCTTTCACCCGTTCCGTTGCGCGCGTCGAGCACCAGCTCTGCTTTTATAAAGTCGCTGTTCATGATTATTCAGTCGCCAAACGGTCCGGCCACCACAAAGCCGCCGCCCTGGTACTGGGCGACCGGATCGTTCAGGTCCGGGTTCGTGGTGCGTGCATAAACGGCGTCGCGGAACACGTCCGAGCTGTCCTGCGGCACATAACCAATGTGGCGTGCGCGGCTGTTGTCCCACCAGGTCACGGCGTTGTCGGACATGCCAAAGATGATGCTGTGGCCCAGCACCGGCGTGGTCAGGCAAGCCGTGATCAGGCGGTGCAGGTCGTCAAAGCTCAGCCAGGTGGCCAGCATGCGGCGGTCCTTGGGCTCGGGAAACGAGGAGCCGATGCGCACGCAGGCGGTTTCGATGCCGTAGCGGTCAAAGTAAAAGCGCGACAGGTCTTCCCCGAAAGCCTTGCTCAGGCCATACATGCCATCGGGTCGGGCCGGGTGGTCGGCGGTGATGGTTTCGTCCTGCCGGTAAAAGCCCGTCACATGGTTGGAACTGGCAAACACCACCCGCTTGACGCCATGCTTGCGGGCAGCCTCATAGAGGTTGTAAACGCCCAGGATATTGGCCTGAAGGATAGGGCCGAACGGCCCTTCGACCGACATGCCGCCCAGGTGAACGATGGCATCCACGCCCTCGACCATGGCGTCCACTGCGGCGGCATCCGCCAGATCGGCCAGAATGATTTCTTCACCGTCGACGGCTCCCCCGAAAGCCTGAACATCGGACAGGCGCAGGATGGAACAATTGGCTTTGAGACGCTCTCGCAAGGCTTTACCCAACCCACCTGCTGCGCCGGTCAACAGCAGCTTTTCGTGAACTTTGATCGTCATTTTTTTTGGGTTCCCGTGTTGTCGTAAAACACTGGACTTTTCCATCAGGTTTGTTAGAGTCAATCCACTTAAACATCAGTCATACGTTGTCTGATGACATGAATTTTCAGTTTCGCTCTTTGGCCTGTCAACCATTTTTTTATGAACTCAAGGAAAACCCCTAGTCATTTCGAAACCGCTGCGGCACCGTTCCTGGATCCGGCGCGGCGCGCCCGCCGTCCGCGCGGACTGGTGGATGAAATCGTGGAAACGCTCGCGACGAGCATCCGCGAGGGCCCGCTTCAGCCGGGCGACAAACTGCCGACGGAAGCTGAAATCATGGTGCGTTTTGACGTCAGCCGCACCGTGGTGCGCGAGTCGCTGTCCAAGCTCCAGGCCTCCGGGCTGGTCGAAACCCGGCACGGCATTGGCACGTTTGTGCTGCCGCCGCAGGAGGTCGGCAACTTCAAGATAACCGCTGAAGACTTTGCCACCGTGGCCGACGTCATTTCGGTGCTTGAGTTGCGCATCAGCCTTGAAACCGAGGCTGCCGGCCTTGCAGCCCAAAGAAGGAAACCGGAAAATCTTATCGCGCTGGAGGCTGCCTTGCATGCCTTTCACGATTCCATCAGCCGGGACTCTGACGCGGTGCCGCCCGACTTCCAGTTTCACATGGAAGTCGCCCGCTCCACCGGCAACCGGCACTTTGCCGACCTGATGACCTACCTGGGCACCATGATCATTCCGCGCACCCGCGTCAACACGGCACACAACGCACCGGAAGGCCGCTTGAATTACCTGCAGCGCGTCAACAGCGAGCACGAAAGCATTTACATCGCGATTCGCGACCAGGATGCCGAGGCAGCGCGCGCCGCCATGCGCACCCATTTGTCCAACAGCCGGGAACGCCTGCGCCGGGGCAGCAATGCGCACACCACGCAGACGCCTGGCGGTGTTGTTGATGCGCCTGTGACGAGCCCGATGGCGGCAAGCACGCTTGCATAGACAATATTCTAGTTGTACGATGTCCGATCAATAAACCGATCAACCTCTTACAAAACCCGGCATGCCTGCCTTCAAAACCCCATCCTCCGCCCAAACGCCACGAATCACCCGGGTACAGGTGATTCCTGTCGCCGGACAAGACAGCATGCTGCTCAACCTGAGCGGCGCGCACGGCCCGTTTTTCACCCGCAACCTGCTGATCCTGACCGACAGTTCCGGGCGCACCGGCGTGGGCGAGGTTCCGGGCGGTGAAAAAATCCGCAGCACGCTGGAAGACGCGCGCGAACTGATCGAGGGAAAATCGATTGGCGCATGGAACCAGATCCTGAACACGCTGCGCAGCCGCTTTGCCGAACGCGACAGCGGCGGCCGCGGCAACCAGACCTTTGACCTGCGCGTGACCATTCATGCCGTGACCGCCGTGGAAAGCGCCCTGCTTGATTTGCTGGGCCAGTTTCTGGGCGTTCCCGTGGCGGCCCTGCTCGGGGAAGGCCAGCAGCGCGACTCGGTCGCCATGCTGGGCTATCTTTTCTACATCGCGGACCGAAAGCAGACCGATCTGGCCTACGCCTCGGCGCCCGATGCCAGCGACGACTGGCTGCGCCTGCGCCACGAGCCCGCCATGAATGCCGAATCCATCGTGGCGCTGGCCGAAGCAGCCTACCAGCGCTACGGCTTCAAGGACTTCAAACTCAAGGGCGGCGTGCTGCGCGGCGAAGAAGAGATGGACGCCATCATCGCCCTGTCGGAGCGCTTCCCCGAGGCCCGCATCACGCTGGACCCGAACGGCGGCTGGCTGCTCAAGGATGCGGTGCGGCTGTGCCGTGACCGCCACAGGGAACTGGCCTACGCCGAAGACCCCTGCGGCGCCGAAGGTGTCTTCTCCGGGCGGGAGGTCATGGCCGAGTTTCGCCGCGCCACCGGCCTGCCGACAGCGACCAACATGGTGGCCACCGACTGGCGCGAACTGGCGCACGCGATTCACTTGCAGTCGGTCGACATCCCGCTGGCAGACCCGCATTTCTGGACCATGCAAGGGTCGGTTCGCGTGGCGCAGATCTGCCAGACCTGGGGGCTGACCTGGGGCTCGCACTCCAACAACCACTTTGACGTTTCGCTGGCCATGTTCACCCACGTCGCAGCCGCCGCGCCGGGCAAGGTCACCGCCATCGACACACACTGGATCTGGCAGGACGGCCAGCGCCTGACCCAAGCGCCGCTGCAGATTGTGGACGGCCGCGTTGCGGTGCCCCGGCAACCGGGCCTGGGCGTCGAACTGGACATGATTGAAGTGGAAAAAGCGCATCAGCTTTACCTCCAGCACGGGCTGGGTGCGCGGGATGACGCCGCCGCCATGCAGTATTTGATTCCGGACTGGAAATTCAACAGCAAGATGCCCTGCATGCTTCGCTGAAAGGCCCTCGCCCTGCAGCACGCCGCCCCTCCCCGCGACGTAGGCCCAATCGCCACCCCAAAGGCTTCGTCCTGGCCGTCCCAGCCGCTGCGAGAGGCCGCCCGCGCCCATATTTTTCAAGAGTTTTAGGCTCGCAGTCCACATGCAGTGGGCGTGAGCAGCTATAAAACTCGTAGCAGGCTGGAATTTGCGTTATATTTGAAGCCAAGCTTCCCGCTTTAAACCCACCTGTGACCAGAGGAGATAACCTGATGAGTGCCAAAGAAAATGCAGCTGTAGGCCAGCTGCTTGAACTGCTGGAATCGCGCTATGCCCTGCGCGTGCTGTGGGCCCTGAAAGACGGCCACCCCCAGACTTTTCGCCTCCTGCAAGACAGCATTGGCAGCATCACGCCCAACACCCTCAATACCCGCATCAAGGAATTGCGTGCGGCCGGCCTGCTGGTGCATGGTGGTGATGGCTACACGGTGACCACGCTGGGCGCGGACCTGCTCAAGCGCCTGAACGACCTGCAGGCGTTTTCCGGGAAATGGGCGACCAGCCAGGCCAAAGCAGCCCTGGTCAAGGCAGACTGAGTTTTACCTGTTTTTCAGTAAAACAGGCCTTGTGCCTGTCTTTTCCGTGGCCTGCTGAACGAGCTTGCTGGGCAAGACACCCGGCCCAGACGGGCACCATTCCCTCCGCAACTGCGGCTCGCGAGAGCCCGCCACTCTGGTGGCGCCTGACACGGCAGAGGGACCTTTTTCTGGCCCACCGCGAATCCCCTGTCTTGAAAAGGGGTTTGCAAGCCCCAGTTATACAAATTATTGGCTTCAATTCTGTCATCCAGCATGTCCAAAAATACACAACCCGAGCAAAACCAACCACTGACCGGTGCCCCCAGCCCTGAAGAGCAGGAAGCCGCCCAGGCGGCCAACGAGTTTGACGCGCAAAACAGCGCGCAGTCCGAGTTGGCGATCCTTCAGGCCAAAAACACCGAGTTGGCCGACAGCTACCTGCGTGCCAAGGCCGAAACCGAAAACGCCCGCCGCCGCGCCGATGACGAAGTGTCCAAGGCGCGCAAATTCGCCCTGGAAAGCTTTGCTGAAAGCCTGCTCCCCGTGGCCGACAGCCTGGAAGCGGCGCTTGCGATCAAGGACGCCACGCTCGAGCAATTCCGCGAAGGCGCAGAAGCCACGCTCAAGCAGCTTAAAAGCGCGCTCGAGCGCAACAAGGTGATCGAGATCAACCCCGCCGCAGGCACCCGGTTTGATCCGCACCAGCACCAGGCAATCAGCATGGTACCTGCCGAGCAGGAAGCCAACACCGTGGTCAGCGTGCTGCAAAAGGGCTACCTGATTGCAGACCGCGTATTGCGCCCGGCCCTGGTCACGGTCACCGCCCCCAAATAAACACAAAAACGTGCTGAGGCCCTTGAAGTTACGGAACTTATCCGCAATTCTTCAACACAGTGATCGCCGAGGCGGTTGAGTCACTGGCCTCGATCATCCAATATTCAACGAAACAAAAAAGCAGGAGTAAATCATGGGATGAATCATCGGCATCGACTTGGGCACCACCAACAGTTGCGTTTCCATCATGGAGGGCAACACCCCCCGCGTTATTGAAAACTCGGAAGGTGCACGCAC
>NZ_JAUXNA010000138.1 GCF_030682935.1 Polaromonas sp. | reverse complement strand
TGGTCAACGGCAAGTACGAGCGCATCAGCTGGGACGTCGCCCTCAATGAGATCTCGGAACGCATGCTGGCGCTGCGCAAGGAGAGCGGGCCTGATTCGCTGTATGTGGTGGGTTCCTCCAAGCACAACAACGAGCAGGCCTACCTGCTGCGCAAATGGATGAGTTTTTGGGGCAGCAACAACTGCGACCACCAGGCCCGAATTTGCCATTCGACCACGGTGGCGGGTGTGGCCAACACCTGGGGTTATGGCGCCATGACCAATTCCTACAACGACATGCAAAACAGCAAGTGCGCGTTGTACATCGGCTCCAACGCCGCCGAGGCGCATCCGGTCAGCATGCTGCACATGCTGCACGCCAAGGAAACTGGCTGCACAATGATCGTGGTCGATCCGCGTTTTACCCGTACCGCCGCCAAGGCCGACGAATACATCCGCATCCGTTCCGGATCGGACATTCCCTTCCTGTTCGGCATCCTGTACCACATCTTCAAGAACGGCTGGGAAGACACCAAGTACATCAATGACCGTGTCTACGGCATGGAAAAGATCAAGGAAGAGGTGCTGGCCAAATGGACGCCGGACAAGGTCGAGGAGGCCTGCGGCGTGCCTGAGGCGCGTGTCTACATGGCTGCTGAAATGATGGCCAAGAACCGGCCGTCGACCGTCGTGTGGTGCATGGGCCAGACCCAGCACACCACGGGCAATGCCATTGTGCGTGCCTCCTGCATTTTGCAGCTGGCATTGGGCAATGTCGGAAAAAGCGGCGGCGGCACCAACATCTTCCGGGGGCATGACAACGTACAGGGCGCCACCGACGTGGGCCCCAATCCCGACTCGCTGCCTGGCTACTATGGCCTGGCCGAAGGTTCGTGGAAGCACTTTGCCAAAGCCTGGGGTGTTGACTTTGACTGGATCAAGGGCCGCTACGCATCGCCCGCCATGATGGGCAAGCCCGGCATTACGGTCTCGCGCTGGATTGATGGCGTGATGGAGAAAAACGAATTCATCGACCAGGACTCCAACCTGCGCGCTTTGTTCTTCTGGGGCCATGCGCCCAACTCCCAGACCCGCGGCCTGGAAATGAAGCGCGCGATGGACAAGCTGGACTTGCTGGTCGTCGTCGATCCGTATCCGTCGGCCACCGCCGCCATGGCAGCGATGCCGGGCAAGCCCGAAGACCTCAACCCCAACCGCGCCGTTTACCTGCTGCCCGCAGCCACCCAATTCGAGACCAGTGGGTCGGCCACGGCTTCCAACCGTTCGATCCAGTGGCGCGAAAAAGTGATTGAGCCGCTGTGGGAAAGCCGCAGTGACCACATGATCATGCACCAGTTTGCCGAGAAGCTGGGCTTTGCCAAGGAACTCTCCAAAAACTTCAAGATGCAAAAAGTCAAGGGTATGGACGAGCCCGTGCCCGAAGACATCCTGCGCGAGATCAATGGGTCGATGTGGACGATTGGCTACACCGGCCAGAGCCCGGAGCGGCTCAAGGCGCACATGCGCAACATGCATCTCTTTGATGTAAAAACACTGCGCGCCAAGGGCGGGACCGACAAGGAAACCGGCTACGACTTCACGGGCGATTATTTTGGACTGCCATGGCCTTGCTATGGCACGCCAGCACTCAAGCACCCGGGCTCGCCGAATTTGTACGACAACTCCAAGCACGTCATGGATGGCGGCGGAAATTTCCGCGCCAATTTTGGTGTTGAGCGTGAAGGCAAGAGCCTGCTGGCGGAAGACGGCTCGCACTCCCTGGGCGCGGACATCACGACCGGCTACCCTGAATTCGATCACCTGCTGCTGAAAAAACTGGGCTGGTGGAATGATCTCACCGATGCTGAAAAGACAGCGGCGGAAGGCAAGAACTGGAAGACCGACATGTCAGGCGGCATTCAGCGCGTGGTGATGAAGGTGCATGGCTGCCATCCGTTCGGCAATGCCAAGGCGCGGGCGGTGGTGTGGAATTTCCCGGATGCGATTCCGCAGCACCGTGAGCCGCTCTACGGAACCCGACCGGACCTGATGGCCAAGTACCCGACGCACGACGACAAGAAAACCTTCTGGCGCTTGCCGACGCTGTACAAAACCGTGCAGGACAAAAACATCGCCGACAAGGTGCATGAAAAGTTCCCGCTGATCATGACTTCCGGCCGCCTGGTCGAATACGAAGGCGGCGGCGAAGAAACCCGCTCCAACCCCTGGCTGGCCGAGTTGCAGCAGGAAATGTTCATCGAGATCAATCCCAAGGTGGCTGCTGAAAAAGGCATTCGCAATGGCGAGCGGGCATGGGTCAGCACGCCTACGGGCGCGCGCCTCAATGTTCAGGCCTTGGTGACCGAGCGTGTGGGCGCCGACACGGTGTTCATGCCCTTCCACTTCTCGGGACGCTGGCAGGGGGCCGACATGCTGGCTTACTATCCCAAAGGCGCAGCGCCCATCGTGCGCGGGGAAGCCATCAACACCGCGACCACCTACGGCTATGACAGTGTGACGATGATGCAGGAAACCAAGACGACGGTCTGCAACGTCGAGAAGGCATAAGGAAACAACATGGCACGGATGAAATTTGTTTGTGATGCGGAGCGCTGCATTGAGTGCAACGGCTGCGTCACGGCTTGCAAAAACGAGAACGAGGTGCCGTGGGGCGTGAACCGCCGCCGCGTGGTCACGCTCAACGATGGCGTTGCCGGTGAAAAATCCATTTCGGTCGCCTGCATGCACTGCAGCGACGCACCCTGCATGGCTGTTTGCCCCGTCAACTGCTTTTACCGCACCGACGAAGGCGTGGTGCTGCATGACAAGGATATCTGCATCGGCTGCGGATATTGCTCTTACGCCTGCCCTTTTGGCGCGCCGCAGTTTCCTTCCGCCGGCACCTTCGGGGTGCGCGGAAAAATGGACAAATGCACCTTCTGCGCGGGTGGCCCTGAAGTCAATGGCAGCCAGGCTGAATTTGAAAAATATGGCCGCAACCGCCTGGCCGAAGGCAAGTTGCCAGCCTGTGCGGAGATGTGTTCCACCAAGGCCCTGCTGGCCGGCGACGGCGATGTGGTCGCCGACATTTTCCGCAACCGGGTGGTTCAGCGCGGCAAGGGAGCCGAGGTCTGGGGCTGGGGAACCGCCTATGGTTCCAGGCAAGCGGGCCAGCCGCCCGCAGGAGCCAAATCATGATGCGCCTGGTACTGACCATTTCTGCCGTCATGGCGCTGGCCGCCTGCGGTGACAAGCCGCAAACCAGCGCAGGCGTCAAAAGCGATACGCCCGCATTCCAGGGGGCGCAAAACAGCTTTGCCGCGCCGGGCTGGAAGCCGGGCGACAAGACCAGCTGGGAGCAGGGGCTCAAGGCCCGCTTGCAGAACACCCAGAACGAATATTCCAAGACAAAGTGACCGGAGTCCTTATGGAACGAGCACGATTAGCTATATTTGTGATAGCACTTGGCTGGGCCGGGCTGGCTGGAGCGCAGGCCCCGGCGGCCCCGCCAGCCCAGGCCTCGGGTGCGCTCACGTCAGTGGCGCCGGCTGCAACGGGCGGCATTCAGGGCCAGAACATTTTTGAGGTCAAGCCTGAGGCCAGTGCCGACCCCAACTATGCCCAGCAGACGAATGGGGAGCGCGCCAAGGTCCAGCCCGGCAACAATGCGCCGATGTGGCGTCAGGTTGGCCAAGGTGTCACGGGCTACAGCAGCCTGCCGAAAAGCCAGGCGCCGGAAGCCGGCAACCTGATCCAGCCCTTTGTCCAGTACCCGGGCTCGCGCCTGACCAATGCCGGTGAAGCCTGGCGTCAGGTACGCAACAACTGGCTAATTCCTTACGGCGGGGCGCTTTTGTTGATTGTGGCCGGTGCGATTGCCCTGTTCTACTTTGGCAAGGGCAGCATCAAGATGCATGGCGCCGAGACGGGCCGCAAGATCGAGCGTTTCACGCCCTTCGAGCGTTCGGCGCATTGGTCCAATGCCATTGCGTTTTGCATTTTGGCGATTTCCGGCATCGTCATGGCATTTGGCAAGTTCTTTATGTTGCCGGTGATGGGCGCCACGCTGTTTGGCTGGCTCGCCTACGTCCTCAAAAATATGCACAACTTTGCCGGCCCGCTGTTTGCCGTGTCGCTGGTGATTGTGTTTTTCACCTTCCTGCGCGACAACTGGCCGCACAAAGGCGATCTGAACTGGCTGCTCAAGGGCGGTGGCCTTCTGTCGGAGCACGAAGTCCCCTCTCACCGTTTCAACGCCGGTGAAAAGGTGGTTTTCTGGGGCGGTGTGTTTTTCCTCGGCATCGTGGTGGTGGCATCGGGCTTCGTGCTTGACAAATTGCTGCCCGGTCTGGTCTATGAGCGGGCGACCATGCAGGTCGCTCATATGGTGCATGCCGTGGCGACCGTGCTGATGATGGCGATGTTCCTGGGCCATATTTATCTGGGTACCGTCGGCATGCAGGGCGCCTACAAGGCGATGAGAACCGGTTATGTCGATGAAACCTGGGCCAAAGAACACCACGAGTACTGGTATGACGACGTGAAGGCGGGTCATATTCCGGCCCAGCGCAGCAGCAAGCCCGCGTCGCCGAGTCAGACCGTCCAAGCATGAAGAATGAGGGTTCTATGAAAAAACTTTTGATCGTGAGTCTGCTGGCCAGCGCGTCTGCGATGGCGCTGGCCAAACTTCCACCCCCCAGTGATGAAGCCAAGGCCAAAGCTGCCGAGGCCGCTGCCAAGGCGGCTTGGGCGGGCAAGGTGGATGCTTATCAGCTGTGCAAGTCACAGGACAAAGTGGCCGCCAGCTATTACCTGTCGGCCAAGGCGGCCGGCAAGGAAACCAAGCCGGCAACCGCACTGCCGCCCTGCGCGGATCCGGGCGCTTTCTCTTATGCGCCGCCTATCGTGGCGAAGCCTATCGAGGCCGCGGGCGCGCATTCGCCAGCGGCCACTGCGATCAGCCCGCCCAGCAGCAAGACGCCTGCTGCGGCGATTGCACCTGCCAAAAAACCCTGAGGCGGCCATCTCCATTAAAAGGCCGGCCCGCCAAGCGCCGGCCTTTTTTTTGTTGTAGTCTCAAGCCATGCCTTTGACATTACCCGCTTCCTTACCCCGCCTGACGCTGGCCCAGGCGCCTCTGACCTGTGAAATTGATGCCGTCAATGAATACGGCGAGCAGCACAAGGTCTCCATTCCTGCAGAACGTGCGCTCACGGTGTATGTCGACAAGCGCGAGTTGGTCACCCTGATGACGCTGGGCGCACATCCTGAACTGCTGGTGCTGGGCTTCCTGCGCAACCAGCGGCTGCTCAAGTCGGTGCACGAGATCGAGTCCATCACGGTCGATTGGGATGTGGGCGCTGCCGCTGTCAAAACCCGCCATGGCATTGAAGACATCGAAGAAAAAACCTCCCGGCGCGTCGTCACTACCGGGTGCGGGCAGGGCAGCGTGTTTGGCGGCCTGATGGACGAGGTGGACCAGATCGCGTTGCCGCCCGCGGCCGGCATCACGCAAAGCCAGCTCTACAGCCTGGTGAACACCATCCGCCTCAAAGAAACGACCTACAAGTCGGCCGGTTCGGTGCATGCCTGCGCCCTGTTTGACGCATCACTGCCCGAGCCGGAAATGCTGCTGTTTGTCGAGGACGTAGGGCGGCACAACGCCATGGACACCATCGCGGGCTGGATGTGGATGAAGGATGTTTCCCCCACGCTCCCCACTTCGGGTGGTTCGCTGCCCCCCGAGGGGGCCGCTGCGCCTGCGGCCCGGCAAAGCCGGTTCCGCGGCCCTGACTTGCAGGAAGCGGGCGCGGCTGGCCAGGACGGTGTCCCCACGCTGGTCGCTTCACCGACCGATCTCGGCTTGGAAGGTCTGGTGTTCTACACCACCGGGCGCATGACCAGTGAAATGGTCATCAAATCGGCGCAGATGGGCGTTCCTGTCGTGGTGTCACGCAGCGGCATCACCCAGATGGGGCACCAGGTCGCGCAAACGGTGGGCCTGTGCGCGATTGGCCGCGCGACCAACAAGCGCTTTGTCTGCTACAGCCGGGCCCAGCGCCTGACGCTGCAGCCCGGCCTGGTGACTAAAACCGACGTGACACCTGACACGGCCCGGCAGCGGGTTTCCTCTGGCGCTTGAGTAAGCGTGCGCCCCACGCCTGCGCCGCAAGCCCTTGCGGCCTCCTGCCTACCTCTTCTGCGCTAAGGTTCGGCCCATGAACACCCTTTTCCTGAAACTCGGCTGGAAAACCCTGCTGCGCGATTTGCGCGCGGGTGAGTTGCGCCTGCTGATTGTGGCGGTGACGCTGGCGGTGGCCGCCCTCACGGCGGTTGGCTTTTTTGCGGACCGCCTCAAGGGCGGCTTGCAGCGCGACGCCCAGCAACTGCTGGGGGGCGATGCCGTACTTCGCAGCGATGCCCAAACCCCGGCCGCCTTTGTGAGCAAGGCCCAGGCGCTGGGTCTGAAAGCCGTCACGACCGTGACTTTTCCCACCATGGGCCGCGCCCCTGATGAGAACGGCGGCGCCAGCAAACTGGTGGCTTTCAAGGGCGTGCCCGACGGCTACCCGCTGCGCGGCAACATGACAGTGGCCGAAACGCTGAACGGCGCTGGCCAGACCACCCGTGACATTCCCGCGCCTGGCACGGCCTGGGCCGATGCGTCGCTGCTCGATGCGCTGGGGCTCACGCTGGGTCAAACCCTGCTGATGGGCGAGGGCCGTTTCACACTGACCCGCATCATCGTGCAGGAGCCCGACCGGGGCGCCGGCTTCATCAGCTTTTCGCCGCGCGTGATGGTCAACCAGGCCGACGTTGCCGCCACCGGCCTGATTCAGCCCGCCAGCCGCACCCACTACCGTTTTGCCGTGGCGGGCGACCCCGCAGCGGTCAAGGCCTATGTGAAGTGGGCGACCGACGAGATCAAGAAGCCGGGCGCCGAGTCCGGCATCCGGGGCGTGCGGCTGGAGTCGCTGGAAAGCGGCAGCCCCGAGATGCAGCAGACGCTGGAGCGTGCCGAGAAATTCCTCAATCTGGTGGCCCTGCTGGCAGCGCTGCTCAGCGCCGTGGCGGTCGCGATCGTGGCGCGCAGCTTCGCCGCCAAGCATCTGGACGACTGCGCCATGCTGCGCGTGCTGGGCCAGCCGCAGCGCACGATTGCGCTGGCTTATGGGTTTGAGTTTGTGGTGGCGGGGCTGTTTGCCAGCGCCCTGGGCGTCGCACTGGGCTTTGCGGTGCATTACGGATTTGTGCTGCTGCTCGCCGGGCTGGTCGAAACCGCGCTGCCGGCTGCCACGCTGTGGCCCGTGATGTTTGGCATGGGCATGGGCCTGACCTTGCTGCTGGCCTTTGGCCTGCCGCCCGTGCTGCAACTGGCCCAGGTGCCGCCGCTGCGCGTGATTCGCCGCGATGTCGGCAACCTCAAGCCGGCCTCGCTGGCGGTGCTGGGGCTGGGCATGGCCGGGTTTGCCGCCTTGCTGGTGACTGCCAGCAGCGACCTGAAGCTGGGCCTGATTGCGGTTGGCGGATTTGTCGGCGCCGTGCTGGTGTTTGCGGTGGCCAGCTTTGCCGCCGTCAAGCTGCTGCGGGCCAGCGTCAATGAAGCCACCGCACCGCGCTGGCTGGTACTGGCCACGCGGCAATTGTCCGCGCGCCCGGTGTACGCGGTGGTGCAAATCAGCGCCCTGGCCGTGGGCCTGCTGGCGCTGATGCTGCTCGTGCTGCTCCGCACCGACCTGATCAGCAGCTGGCGCCAGGCCACGCCGGCCGACGCGCCCAACCGCTTCGTCATTAACATTCAGCCCGAGCAGGGCGATGCCTTCCAGCAGGCCCTGCGCGCAGGCGGCGTGACCAAGTTCGACTGGTATCCCATGATTCGCGGCCGCCTCGTGGCGATCAACGGCAAAGCCGTGACCCCTGACGACTTTGAAGGCGAGCGCCCCAAGCGGCTGCTGGACCGCGACTTCAACCTGTCCAACAGCGAGCAGCCGCCCAGCCATAACCAGGTGGTGGCGGGCCGCTGGATCCCCGGTGAAAAAGACGCTATCAGCGTGGAAGAAGGCCTGGCCGAGACGCTGGGCCTCAAGTTAGGCGACCGCCTGCGCTTTGACATGGCCGGCCAGTTCAGCGACACCACCATCACCAGCCTGCGCAAGGTCGACTGGAGTTCCATGCACGTCAACTTTTTTGTGATGTACCCGGTGGCCCGGCTGGCCGATGTGCCGGCGACCTACATCAGCGCCTTTCGCGCACCCGAGCCCGCACCGGTGTCCCCCGAGGCCGCCGCAAGTGGACAGCCCAGGCTGCAAAGTTTTGACAACCAGCTGGTCAGGGCCTTTCCCAACATCACCAACGTGGACATGAGCAGCACCCTGAACCAGGTGCAGCGCGTGCTCGACCAGGTGATTCGTGCGGTGGAGTTTCTGTTTGGCTTCACGCTGGCTGCGGGCCTGGTCGTGCTGTTTGCGGCCATCACGGCGACGCGTGAAGAGCGCGCCCGCGACTTTGCCATCATGCGCGCAGTCGGCGCCCGGGCCTCGCTGCTGCGCCAGGTGCAGCGCGCCGAACTGGTGGGTGTCGGCCTGCTGGCTGGGTTTCTGGCCTCTGGGGTGGCGCTGGCCGTGGGCTGGGGCCTGGCGCGCTATGTCTTTGGCTTTAACTGGACCGGTTCCTGGACCGTACCCATCCTGGGAAGCCTGACCGGCGCTGCGCTGGCACTGGCCGCGGGCTGGTGGGGCTTGCGCTCGGTGCTGAACACGCCGGTAGTCGAAACGCTGCGCAAAGCGCAATAAACATTTTTGAAAATTTATGGCACTTGAAGAAAAACCGGAGCAAGCGACTCCTTTTGAAACTCCCTTCGCCTGGATAGGCGGCGAAGCGCGCGTCAAGGCGCTGGTTGAGCGCTTTTACGACCTGATGGACCTGGAGCCCGCCTACACCGCCCTGCGCGCAGCCCACGGCAGCACGCTGGACAATGCCCGGCAGCGCCTGTTCTGGTTTTTGTGCGGCTGGCTGGGTGGCCCGCAGCACTACACCGAGCGCTTCGGCCACCCCCGGCTGCGCCAGCGCCACCTGCCGTCCGAAACCGGAGGCGGCACCATCGGCATCAAAGAGCGTGACCAGTGGCTGGCCTGCATGGACCAAGCCATGGTGGAGACCGGTGTGGACCAAGCCCTGCGTGTCCGGCTCAACGTCTCGTTTTTTCAGACGGCGGATTGGATGCGCAACAGGGGTGAGTAAAATCCGGCAGTTTTCTGAGCTTTTTTGCTATAAGAAATGTAGCTTATAGCGCGCGCCGAAATTGAGGTTGAGCCAGTTTTGATGCTTAAAACAGGGGCGGAAATGGCCAGCAAGGCGAACCTCGATCCGCAAGCGCGGCTGCTGGTGTTGAACGCCGCTTTCAAAGTCATTTCCAGCATAAAAAAATGCCTCCAGCCCAACAAGCACCGGCACAATGTGCTATGAAATATATAGCAAATTGGCGCCGGTTCGACATTCAGCGCTGAATCCACCGGGCTGAAACTTTTTTGACGGTAGCCGATCAGGCGCTAGCCGTTTTGGCCTGCACCACATTCAGCGGCGGCGTGCCCGGCTTGAACAGGGACGCCAGCTGCTTGCGCAGATCTGGCGAGTCGGTGTGGCCATGCACGGCGACTGCATGCTGCACGGCGGCCTCAAGCAGTTCCTGGTCGTCGTCGGCCGACAGCGCGACGCTGCAGTTCATGATGCTGGGGAATTCTCGGCAATCAATGTATTGGCGTGACATGATGATTCCTTTCAGGGACGCGCTTCATAAATCAGGTTGAACAGCGTCTGGGCGGCGCGCCCGGACACCGTCCCACCTCCTGCGCGCGTGAAGCGGGCGTGCAGATAAGGGTTGAGGCGTAAAAGGACACCCCGGCCGGGTTCGGCTTGTCTTTGCGCCGGTTGCTTCCTATACTGAAATGCAGGATCAGAGAGCAGCCCTCATAACGACATGCTGAAGTCGCCAGGGCAAGTTGCCAATACGCAGCAATGCGTATACAGGACCCACTGGAGCAGCGCCATGAAGCACCTCACCCGAAACGACTACGCCAGCGCGTTGCAGGTGCTTGCGCGGGTCGAGGCGCAGGCGGATAACTTTGACCGTTTTGCGCATGCGGTGGTACAGGCGCTGAACGACTTCGTATCCTCCGAACTGACGACGCTCTCGGTCTGCGATCTGATGACCGGCCACCGCCAGGTGGTGGGATTGCCCGGTGTGCGGCTGGGCGCCGACGGGATTGAATGCTTCGACCGGCATTTTTCCGAGCACCCGCTGGTTCGCCACCACGGCCATGAAGGGGAATTTCTGACGCGCCGCATCTCCGACTTGGTGAGCCGGCACGACTTTCAGCGCAGCGCCCTGGATGACGATGACGGCCGGCGCATCGGGTTCGAGTACGCCATTGCGGTACCGCTTTTCAGGGACCGCCGAACGCTGGCAAGCATCGTGCTGAACCGGCGAGGCCTTGACTTTGACGAGCGCGACCGGGAGCGGCTGGCGCTGTTGCGCCCGCATCTTGCCTTCCTGTACAGCCATGCACGCCATGCGCGCAAGGCTGTTGCCGCGCCAAAGGAGGAAACGCCGCTGCAGCGCATGCAGATGCCACCCGACATCAGTGCACCGGGCCTGACGCAGCGCGAGGCCGATGTGATGCACTGGCTGGCCTGCGGCAAGACGGATGCCGAGATCGCGGCGCTGTTGTCCATCAGCCCACGCACCGTGCAAAAGCATCTGGAGCACATCTATGTGAAGCTGGGCGTGGAAACGCGCACTGCGGCGGTCATGCGCGCGCTTGCGATCTGCAATCATTCACGTATCAGGAAATCAGACGATTTTTTGATTAAAAGTGCCTCTGGCGCTTTAAGTGCGGGCGCCAGCCATTGAATGGATAGCTGCCTGGTTCATGTGCCGACCCGTCACCCCTGCGCCAGCAGCACCACCAGCGCCCCGGCGCCGCCGTCGGCCGGCCGCGCCTGCACGAAGGCCAGCACCTCCTGCTTTTGAATCAGCCAGCTTTGGACCCGGCCCTTGAGCACCGGGGTTTTTCCGGGCGAGCCCAGGCCCTTGCCGTGCACCACGCGCACGCAGCGCAGGCCGGCCTTGTTGGCTTCGCGGATGAAGGCGGCCAGCGCTTCGCGGGCGTCTTCGCGGCGAAAGCCATGCAGGTCGAGCTGGCGCTGAATGCTCCAGTTGCCCCGGCGCAGCTTGCGCACCACGTCCGGCCCCATGCCAGGGCGGCGAAAGCTCAGGGCTTCGTCGGTGTCCAGCAGGGTCTCGGCATCAAAGTCGTCGGAGATGGCTTCCTGCATCACGGCCTGCTCGTCGCGCTGCTTTTGTGTCGGGATGGGCGCGGGCAGGGCCCGCTGCACCCTGGCCCGGTGGCCGGGCAGGTGCTGCAGCGCCAGCGCCTTGACCGGGCCGATGGCGTGCGAAAAGAATTCTTTTTCGGCTTTCAGCCGGGCGGCGGCGGCCAGGCGGGCGGCCGCGCGCTCTTGCTCCAGGCGGGCGCGCGTGTCGATCTCGCGCTTGACGGCCTTGAGGTCTTTCAAGTTCCTGAACGGGCGGTCTTTGGGGTCTTTGGGGCGTTTGGGGGCGGGCGCATTCATGGTGTGGCGGGGTAGAGATGCCCGATGCTAAAGCAGTCCCAGCTCGGCCATCGAAACCGCCTGGGTACTGGTCACCACAAAATGGTCAAGCACGCGCACATCGACCAGGCCCAGGGCGGCCTTGAGCGTCTGCGTGAGCGCCTCGTCGGCGCGCGAGGGTTGGGCGGCGCCGCTCGGGTGGGTGTGGGCCAGCACCACGCTGGCGGCGTTGTGCGCCAGCGCCCGCACCACCACCTCGCGCGGGTAAACGCTTGTCTGGGTCAGCGTGCCGCGAAACAGCTCCTCCAGCACGATCAGCCGGTGCTGGCTGTCCAGGAACAGCACGGCAAAAATCTCGTGCGGCCGGCTGCCCAGCTGCAACTGCAGGTAGTCGCGCACCTCTTGCGGCGTTGAAAACAGCGTTTTTTCCTTCAGTTGCTCGGCCAGCGCGCGCCGCGCCAGTTCCAGCACTGCCATCAGTTCGGCGCACTTGGCCGGGCCCAGCCCCTTGATGCCATTGAGCGCCTGGTGTCCGGTGTGCAGCAAGCCGGCCATGCCGCCAAAGGTGGTCAGCAACTCCTGCCCCATTTGCAGCGCATTTTTGCCGGGCAGACCGGTGCGCAGCAGCAGGGCCAGCAGTTCGGCATCGCTGAGGGCGCCGGGGCCACGGGTCAGCAGTTTTTCGCGCGGGCGGGCGTCTTCGGGCAGGTCTTTGAGCAGCATGGATGAATCAGTCCGGTGACGGGGCAGGGGATGAACAGCGGCCGACCAACGCCAGCAACAGGGCCGAAAAAACGGGCACCGGTTGGGGCAGGCCCAGTTTTCTACAATAGGGGCAGTTTACTAACACTTGTCAGCCGCCCGGGCTGGCCCGAAAGCCTTTATGTCCACTCTGGAATTCCCAACGCAACCCGTCGTCCAGCCAGGCTCCTTCCTGACCCTGCATTACCGCATGGCCGCACCGGGCGGTGCGAATATCATCAACACCTTTGACGGCAAACCCGCCACGCTGAGCTTGGGAACGGGCCAGTTGTCGCCCACCATTGAGCAGCGCCTGCTGGGCTTGCCGGAAGGCACGCGCACCACGTTTGAACTGGCCGCGGGCGAGGCGTTTGGCGAGCGCAACCCCGAGCTGCTGCAATGGGTGGCGCGCAAGCTGCTCAATGAACTGAGCGACCCCGATGAGACTTACAAAGTCGGTGATGTGGTGCAGTTCCCCACGCCCGACGGCATGGGGCAGTATGCCGGCACGGTTCAGCAGGTCAAGGGCAGCGACGACGCCGTGCAGTTTGATTTCAACCACCCCCTGGCGGGCCAGCCCGTGGTGTTTGAAGTGCAAATTATTGGAGTTTTATGACTGTCAAGGCCCCCCAAGAGATACTTCTGGCCGAGCCGCGCGGTTTTTGCGCCGGCGTAGACCGGGCGATTGAAATCGTCGAGCGGGCGTTGACCAAGTTTGGCGCGCCGATTTATGTGCGCCATGAAATCGTGCACAACACCTATGTGGTGAACGACCTTAAAACCAAGGGCGCGATCTTCATTGAGGAGTTGTCCGACGTGCCGCCAGGCGCCACGCTGGTGTTCAGTGCCCACGGCGTGAGCCGGGCCGTGCAGCAGGAAGCCGTAGCGCGCGGTTTCCAGATCTTTGACGCCACCTGCCCGCTGGTGACCAAGGTGCATGTGGAAGTGGCCAAGCTGCACAAGGAAGGCTACGAATTCATCATGATCGGCCACAAGGGCCATCCCGAGGTCGAAGGCACCATGGGCCAGCTCGACAGCGGCATCCATCTGGTGGAAGACGTGGCGGATGTGGCGCGCATTTCTCCTTTGCAGACCGAGCGCCTGGCGGTGGTGACGCAAACCACGCTGAGCGTGGACGATGCGGCCGAGATCAGCGCTGCCATCAAGGCGCGCTTTCCCCAGGTGCGCGTGCCCAAGCAGCAAGACATTTGCTACGCCACGCAAAACCGCCAGGACGCGGTCAAGGTGCTCAGCCCGCAGGTCGACATTTTGATCGTGGTCGGCAGCCCGACCAGTTCCAACAGCAACCGCCTGCGCGAGCTGGCCGCCAAGCTGGGCACCGAGGCCTACATGGTTGATGACGCCACTGAGTTGCAGGAAGCCTGGTTTGAGGGCAAGAGCCGCGTCGGCCTGACCGCCGGCGCCTCGGCCCCGGAGGTGCTGGTCAAGCAGGTGATTGACCGCATCAAGGCACTGGGCGCGGTTTCGGTGCGCAAGATGGCCGGGATAGAAGAAACCATCAAATTTCCGCTGCCCAAGGGCCTGAAGCTCGATGCGCAAGGACAAGCGCTGGAAATCAGCGGCAGTCTGCTTCATCATCAGGGTTGAAAGCTCTCTTTAAATGCTACAAAATATATAGCTGCTTATTCCCGTATATATTGGGCTATAGCCACTTTTAATATAAAAAATACAACACCATGCTAGATATCAACCTGCTCCGCAAAGACATGCCCTCGGCCATTGCACGGCTGGAAACCCGCAAGAGTCCGCAAGCCTTCCTCAATGTGGATGCCTTTCAGGCGCTGGAGGCCGAACGCAAGGCGCTGCAGATCCGGACGGAAGAGTTGCAAAACCAGCGCAACACCCTGTCCAAACAAATTGGCCAGCTCAAGGCCAAGGGCGAAGACGCCAGCGCCGTGATGGCGCAGGTCAGCGCCTCCAAAGTCGAGCTGGAGGCCTCCAGCGTCCGGCTTGATCAAATTCAGGCTGACATGCACGCGCTGCTGCTGGCCGTGCCCAACCTGCCGCACGACAGCGTGCCGCACGGCCTGGGCGAGGCCGGCAATGTGGAGGTCCGCAAATGGAGCCCGGTGGAAGGCTTGGGCGGCGAGCCCCCGGCACTGGCGTTTGAAGTCAAAGATCATGTGGACCTGGGCCAGCCGCTGGGGCTGGACTTTGAGATGGGTGTCAAGCTGACGGGTTCACGCTTCACCGTCATGAAAGGCCCGCTGGCGCGCCTGCACCGGGCGCTGGCGCAGTTCATGCTCGACGTGCAGACGGCAGAGCACGGCTACACCGAGTGCTACACGCCCTACATCGTCAACGGCGATTCGCTGCGTGGCACCGGGCAGTTGCCCAAGTTTGAAGAAGACCTGTTTGCCGTCAAAAAAGGCGGGCAGGAAGGCGCGCAAGAGGCCGAAAGCACGGCGCTCTACCTGATCCCCACGTCCGAAGTGCCGCTGACCAACTTCGTGCGCGACGAGATCGTGGCCGAGGCTGATCTGCCGCTGAAATTCACCGCGCACACACCGTGCTTTCGTTCGGAAGCGGGCAGCTATGGGCGCGACACGCGCGGCATGATCCGCCAGCACCAGTTCGACAAGGTGGAGATGGTGCAAATCGTTCACCCAGACACCAGCTACGACGCGCTGGAAGCCATGACGGGCCACGCCGAAGCGATTTTGCAAAAACTTGGGTTGCCTTACCGCGTCATGCTGCTGTGCACCGGCGACATGGGCTTTGGCGCCACCAAGACCTACGACCTGGAAGTCTGGCTGCCCGGCCAGCATGCCTACCGCGAGATCAGCTCGGTGTCCAATTGCGAAGCTTTCCAGGCGCGCAGGTTGCAGGCCCGGTTCAAGAATGCCCAGGGAAAAAACGAGTTTGTCCACACCCTGAACGGCTCCGGGCTGGCGGTGGGGAGAACGCTGGTGGCGGTGCTGGAAAACTACCAGCGGGCCGACGGCAGTGTCGATATTCCGGCCGTTCTGCAGCCCTACATGGGCGAGATGACGACTCTTTCGGCTCAGGCGGCCTGAACAGGCCTTTCAGCCTGCTAGAATTGCGGCTCGACACACAGGAGAGGTGGCAGAGTGGTCGAATGTACCTGACTCGAAATCAGGCGTAGGAGCGATCTTACCGTGGGTTCGAATCCCACCCTCTCCGCCAAAAAAATGAACCAAGCCTTTGATTTCAAAGGCTTTTTTCATTTGTGGGGTGCAATCCCTGCCGTTGGCCCATTGCAAATGCTTTTTGAATTCAGGCTTTGTTGCCTGTTTATGCGAGCACGCGCACCAGCGGTTGCTCTCCAGCCACGCATTCAAACATTCATTCACGCTTGTGACAACGTGCTGGAATACGGGTTCGATGACAAAACCAAGGTGCGGCGTAAGCAACACGTTGGGCCGATTTCGCAGCGGAGAATCCAGCGGCAGCGGTTCCACATCAAACACATCCAGCGCGGCGAGACCACTATGGGTGAATCAGCCTCGAACGGCTGGTCCAGGAATGCGCATGAATGCGACGGTAAACTTGGCACCCATGGACTCCACCGCTTCGATCCGGCCCGCCAAGAGCGTTCAAAACCTCTCGCGTGAGGCCTGGGTCGAGATGCAGTTGATTCAAACGTTTATGCGCAACGCCCGGCCTGTGCACTATGCGGCGTTTGTCATGATCGTTGTTGTCATGGTGGCGATGCTGTACCGGCATGTGCCGTCGATGGGGCTTTGGTTGTGGGTCGTGGCGGTCGTCGTCGTCACGCTGGTGCGCGCCCTCGTCATTAATCTCTACCATCGCAAAGTGGTCGGGGTCAGTGGTCCGGAGCTGCACGCTTTCATGGCCCGTTATGCCTGGATATGGCCGCTGAGCGCCCTGATCTGGGGTTCTTCGATGTTTGTGTTTTTTCTGAAGGCGCCGATTTACGACCAGTTTGCCTGCATCCTTGTTCTGGTCGGTATGGGGGCTTTCGCGGTTGGCACTTTCTCGTCTCACTTGCGGTCCTTTTCCGGCTATGTCGATGGACTGGGGGCGTCCGCGGTGGCTGCGCTGGCCTATCAGCTGGTCATGGAGCGCGGCATCCCGTCCACCTTCAATACCTATGGCATGGTGGTGCTGGTACTGACTTACTGGGCCGTGATTCGTGTTTCAGGCCAGCGCTTCCATGAAGCGCAGCGCGCCAATCTTGAGTTGCAGTTTGACAATTCCGAATTGATCGCTTCCCTGACTGAAAAGAGCCGTGCGGCAGTGGAAGCGATAGCCATCAAAAATCGTTTTATTGCCAGTGCCGCCCATGATTTGCGCCAGCCCGTGCATGCACTGGACCTGTACGCCGGCTGGCTGGTTGCGGAACCCCAATTTGTTTCGCTGATAGCACCCAAAATTCTTCGCTCAACCAAGGCGGTTCACGATCTTTTTGACTCCATTTTTGATCTTGCGGGAATCGATTCCGACCCTTTGAGGGTCCACCCGCGGGAGGTGGATCTGGCCGTGCTCGTCCAGGACCTGGAAGTGCAATATGCGCCCGTCGCCCAGGAGCGTGGCCTGCGCTTCAGAACGCGGGTTGCGCCGTGCCGGGTAAGGTCTGATCCGGTGCTGCTCAAAAGGCTGGTAGGCAACCTGTTGTCGAACGCATTAAGAAACACGCACCGGGGCGGCGTGCTGATGGCTTTGCGGCGCAGGCGCGGCGTGTGGCGCATTGAAATCTGGGACACCGGCGTGGGTATCGCCAAGGAACATCAGCAGGCGATTTTTCAGGAGTTTTACCGCATTCCTTTGCGGGGTACGGAAGAGGGCTTCGGGCTGGGGCTGGCCATTGTTTCCCGGATCAGTCAGGCGCTCGGCTGTCCCGTGGGGATGGCATCACGCGTTGGGTGCGGCAGCGTTTTTTGGATCGACTTGCATCCTGCCGCGCCGTCTGGCACCTGATTCCTCGAATACCGAGAGACTAAAGCAAGCCCTGGGTGCGGGCCAGGTGGCTCGCTTGCGACCGGCTTTTGACATTCAGGCGCCGGAACAAGCGCCACAAATGCACTTTGACCGTGTGCTCGCTGATTTGTAGCTCTTCAGCAATGTCACGGTTGCTTTGGCCCTTGTTGATCATTACCAGCAACTGCTTTTGCCGTTTGGACAGTTTTTCCGTGGGGGCAGAGGGCTCCGGTTCCAGGTTGCCGTTCAAAAAAACGCGCAACACATTGGCGATCTCGACAGCGCCTGCAGATTTTTGGACGTAGGTGTCCGCACCTGCTTCGATCGACTGGTCTTCGTACTCCTGCGCCGGTGCTGCTGAAAGAACGACGACAGGGACATCGGGAAACTGCTGCTTGAGTTCGCGAATACCCGACACGCCCTCGGTGTCAGGCAGCTTCAGGTCCAGGCAGAACAAGGTGGGCACGCCATACGCCTGCGTAGCGGGCCAGACGTCAGCCAGTCGGTCCAGTTCCGTCACCGCAACCTTGCTGTTCAAGCGGCGTATCAGCATGACAAGCGCCTCCCTCATGAGGGGGTGGTCATCTATGACGAAAATGCTCATTACTTCTGATTGCCTTGGCTTTGGTGAGCCTTCGAGCATAACTGCTGAATGTCAACGGCATGACATTTCTAAACGTGAATTTGCGGAATTTGTTCTCTTGCTTGATTCATAAAAACAACAGTATCTGCGCGGCACAGGGGTTTGTTTCAGATCGCATCAATGCCCCGAGTTTCTGTCGGCAAGGCGGAAGCAGTGCCTGCGCGAGCCGTCTGGCGCCATCGCCGGCGCGGGCCCGTGGCTAAAATTCAGGGGCCCGCGGGTGCAAAAAACTGCAAGGCGGCATCCAGTTCGCTGGCCGTGACACCCTGCGTAGCCGCCACCTTGCCTTGCAGCGCAGCCAGTGCGACAGAGCCCTCTTGTTGCAGGCTTGAGATGGCCAGTGCCGCGTCCCTGGGCGAGTCAAAACCCTGGCTTTGCAGCAGCAAACGCGCGTCGGCATCCAGCAGCTTGAAATAAAATTTTCCGTCTTTTTCGCGGTACTGCTTGAAGGCCGGCGCAGCCGTCCTGGCGGCTTTGGTTTTGACCGCCGCAGCGGGCAGCCCGCCCAGCGTGCGCAGCCCCACGGCATATCGCAGCTCGCGCATCAGGGGGGTGGCCACCTTGCGGGCTTTTTCGGCACCTGCCTGCAGCAGGGCTTCAATGTGGGCGGGGTCGTTGAGCAGCGCTTGGTAGCGCTCGCGCATGGGCGCCACTTCTTGTTCTATGCGCTCAAATAGCAGCTGTTTGGCGTCGCCCCAGGCAATGCCATCGGCATAAGCCTGGCGCAGCGCGGCCGTCTCGGGGGCGCTGGCAAAGGCCTGGTAAATCTGGAACAGCGCGGAACCTTCGACCTCCTTGGGTTCGCCCGGTGCGCGCGAGTCGGTCAGGATGCCGGCAATCAGCTTGCGCAGCGGCTCACGCGGCGTGAACAGCGGAATGGTGTTGTCATAGCTCTTGCTCATCTTGCGCC
This sequence comes from Polaromonas sp., assembly GCF_030682935.1. GTDB lineage: Bacteria > Pseudomonadota > Gammaproteobacteria > Burkholderiales > Burkholderiaceae_C > Polaromonas. The sequence goes on along the minus strand of NZ_JAUXNA010000138.1, from coordinate 1,907 downwards.
CGTCCAGCCCGGGCAGCAGCGCTACAGACTCTTCTATCACCGCTTCGGGCAGCACCAGATGTTCGCCGTAGAGGTGGTTGAAGCGCTGCGCCATGTCGCGCGCCATTTCAATGTGCTGGATCTGGTCGCGCCCGACCGGCACCTTGTGCGCCTTGAACATCAGGATATCGGCGCCCATGAGTACCGGGTACATGAACAAGCCTGCGGTGACATCGGCGTCGGGGTCGTTGCCGCTGGCCTGGTTTTTGTCGACCGCGGCCTTGTAGGCGTGGGCACAGTTGAGTACGCCCTTGCCGGTGACGCAGGTCAGCAGCCAGGTGAGCTCCGTAATTTCAGGAACATCGGACTGGCGGTAAAACGTCACGCGTTCAGGGTCCAGTCCGGCGGCCAGCCAGCTTGCCGCGATTTCACGGGTGGAGCGCTGGATGCGCGCGGGCTCATCGCACTTGATCAGCGCGTGGTAGTCGGCCAGAAAGTAAAAACTCTGCACGCCGGGCAGGCGGCTCGCCGCCACCGAGGGGCGGATGGAGCCCACGAAATTGCCCAGATGGGGGGCGCCCGTGGTGGTGATGCCGGTCAGGAAGCGTTGGGGGAATGCGGGTGATGCAGAGCTCATACGAAGAAGGGGTAAATGCCAGCGGGGCGGCAGGAAAAGAGTGAAAAACGGTGCAACAAAGAAATTACTGGAGCAGTAACAGCAAGGGGGCCAGCACGGTGTTGATGACGGCGTAACCCAGGCTCATGAGGGGGCGCAGCCACAGCGTGCCCACCACGCCGGTAATGACGAGAAACATCACCACAAAAAAGCCCCAGGGCTCAATGCGCGAGACCAGCGCGGCCTGTTTATAGGGCAGCAGGCCCACGAGGATCCGGCCGCCGTCCAGCGGAGGCAGGGGGAAGAGGTTGAGGGCCCACATCACCAGATTGACCAGAATGCCCGCCTGCGCCATTTTGATGAAAAAAGGTTCCTGAATCCCCGCGCCGATCAGCAAAACCAGCACCAGTCCCCACAGCAGGGCCTGCGCAAAATTGGACGCCGGGCCCGCCAGCGCGACCCAGACCATGTGGCGCTTGGGATTGCGCAAATTGCCAAAATTCACCGGCACCGGCTTGGCGTAGCCAAACAGGAAGGCCCCCGACGTTGCAAAGTAAAGCAGCAGCGGCATCAAAATGGTGCCGAACGGGTCAATGTGCTTGAGCGGGTTCAGGGTGATGCGGCCCATCATGTAGGCCGTGTTGTCGCCAAAATGGCGGGCTGCGTAACCGTGTGCGGCCTCATGCACCGTGATGGCAAACAGCACGGGCAACGCATAAATGGCAACGGTTTGAATCAGGTTGGCAATGTCCATTTGTTGATTGTCTCAGACCCCGGACGCATTGCGCCTGATCGCCGCCTACAGCCCCAGTGCCGACAGGCTGCCCCGGCCCTGCCGGATCAGCACCGCCTCGCCGCCGTCTGCCATGGCGGTCAAGTCAATCACCGTGGTGGGCTGCTGGTGACAGGCGCCAGCGTCAATCACCGCAGCCAGCTCATGCTCCAGGCGCTCGCGGATCTCGTTCGCATCGTTCAGCGGCTCGGTGTCGCCCCGCAGTATCAGCGTGGTGGCCAGCAGCGGCGCGCCGTGCAGCTCCAGCAGGGCTTGCAGGGTTTTGTGGTCGGGCAGGCGCAGGCCTATGGTCTTGCGGGACGGGTGGCTGAGGCGGCGCGGCACTTCCTTGCTGGCTTCCAGTATGAAGGTGTAAGGCCCGGGTGTGGCCGCCTTGAGCAGGCGGTACTGCTTGTTGTCGACCCGCGCATAGTTGGCCAGCTCGCTCAAATCACGGCACAGCAGGGTCAGGTGGTGCTTGTCGTCGACTCCGCGAATGCGGCGCAGGCTGTCGGCCGCGGCCTTGTCGTCGAGGTGGCA
>NZ_JAUXNA010000118.1 GCF_030682935.1 Polaromonas sp. | reverse complement strand
GTCGATGCCCAGGCCGAACTGGGCGTCAGCGCCTCGCTGATCATGTGCTTCTTGCGCCATCTGAGCGAGGAGGATGCGTTTGCAACGCTGGAGCAATCCCTGCCTTTTCGCGACAAGCTGATCGGCGTGGGGCTCGATTCGGGCGAACTGGGCAACCCGCCCGAAAAGTTTGCGCGCGTGTTTGCGCGCTGCCGCGAACTGGGGTTTCACCTGGTCGCGCATGCCGGCGAAGAGGGGCCCCCGGCCTACGTCTGGACCGCACTGGACCTGCTCAAGGTCGAGCGAATCGACCACGGCGTGCAGTCCAGCAAAGACGCCGCGCTGATGCAGCGGCTGGCCAAGGACCGCATCCCCCTCACGGTGTGCCCGCTGTCCAACCTCAAGCTCTGCGTGTTTCCCGATCTGGCCCGCCACAACCTGCGCCAGTTGCTTGACGCGGGGCTGGTGGCCACGATCAACTCCGACGATCCGGCCTATTTTGGCGGCTACCTGAACGAGAACTTCACGCAGACCTTTGGCGCCCTGAACCTCAACGCCCAGCACGCCTACACGCTGGCGCGCAACAGCTTCGAGGCCTGCTTTGCCGATGAGTCGGCCAAGCGCCGTTACATCGACCGGCTGAACGCGTGTTTTGAGACCTTTAGCTAACAGCCTGACAGGCGCGGGTTACCGGGCCTGCGCTGCGCTTTGACGCTGGCCTTGCATCCCACCTCAGAATTTGGCGTCCCTGTGGATCCACGGGTCCTTGGGGTTGTTTGACGCAGCCGGGTCTTCCGGCAACCCGACGACCGTTCTGACCGCGCGCATCAGTGCGTCGGCCTCGAAGGGTTTGGTGATGTAGCCGTCTGCGCCGCCGGCCAGGCCTTTGATCACGGCTTCGCGTGTGGTCTTTCCCGTCAGCATGATGACGGGCACGTTTTTCAGTGTCGGGTGCTGGCGCAGCCTGAGCAGGATGTCAAAGCCGTCGGCGTCCGGCAGCATCACGTCCAGAAGAATCAGGTCGGGAATCGGGGGCTTGTTGAATGCGGCAACAACTTCGGCCCGGTTGCCCGCCAGCCGGACCTGGAAACCTTCGAATGACAGGTAACTCTGGATGAATTTGGCGAGCATGGGCTCGTCGTCCACCACAATGGCAGAGAGCGCCTCGCCTGGTGCCAGCCTGCGGGCGGGGCCGCGCTTGCGGGCAATACTTACGTAATAGCCGCTCTTCCTGAGCGAAACGGCGCCCGAATCGGCCTCGGCTTCGGCCTGGGACAGTGCCATTTTGTCCAGATGGGTCTGAAACTGTCCGGCGAAGAGGTCGGCCTCTGCCACCGACAGCAAGCGCCGGTCCAGCAAGCTGTTGAAGGTCGATGTGAAGGTCTCGACGGAAATTGCCGGCATGCCTGCCCTGATTTGCGCGAGCGTCAGGACGCCGTCGATCCTGACCAGCAGTTCAATCTGGGCCGGCGACAGCGTGGTCACGCTGCCGCGCAACTCATTTACACCCCGGGGCGTAAGCGCATAAATTTCGTGGTCTTGCATTGTTGCGGGCTTCCTTGGGTCAGCGCCCTGTTTAGAGCGGCTCTTTATCTATTTCAATGTGATTTTTGTCGATTGCCGCAGAATTTAAATTCTCGGACTTGCCCGCATGAGCATGAAAACATGGCGCTGTACGGGCAACTTCCTGGGTTGCAATCGCCCTGGATGCTCAATTCTCTGAGTTTTTCCGAGGTGCTGCGCGTGGTGCTTAAGGTCGTTATTGGGCAGGGGCAAGTATGGGCCGACCTTATGAATAAAATCAGGAAAGCGCTTATTTAACGACGGGAGCAAACACCCGTAGCGACACTTGGAAATCTGTCAACTCGCAGTCTTCATCTTAGCGCGTACCCAACTCAAGCGTAGCGATGCAAAAGGTAAAGAGTGGACAGCGCGATCGGCTGAGCGCTACGCAGCAGCAGCGTCACCACTGACAGCCTCTCTCAAGGGCCGGCATCGCCATCAACACCTGCCCTGTCGCAGTGTGCTTTCGCTTACTTTTCTGACAAATCTGCAACATCCGTCTATCTTTTGCGCCTGTGCTGCGCCGGTCTTCGAGGCTTTCACTTTAAGATGGACGATGCGTCATATTTTCCTGTCAGGCACAACATGGCATTCGCGAGGCTCCCGTCCGGTGGCCGGCAGTAAACGTCGTATTCCTGTCTGCTGGGTCTGGGGGGCCTTGCCGGCTCTACAACCGGCAGCAACAGTGCGACTGCCATGACATTCACCCCGTCGTCTTTTTCCGTGTTTCTGGAAGCGCAGCGTGCGGATTACCGCAGTTCGCTGCCCCAGCGGCTGGACCAAATCGAGTCGCTCTGGCGCCAGGCGCTGAACGGCGAAGCGCAAGCGCTGGCAAGCCTGGAGCGTTGTGCGCACAACCTGGCGGGATCGGGCGCAACCTTCGGCTTTGCCGCTCTGGGCGACGCCGCACGGGTGCTGGAACTGGCCGTCGGTCCGCTGCTGGGTGCTGCACACGCCTTGACGCCCGCAGCACAGGCCGAAGTGAATCGGGCTGTTGACGCGCTCCTGCTCAGCCTGTCTGGCGAGACCGGAATTCAGGGCGTTTAGCCCCCTAACCCAGTAACAAGACTGTCTCATGTCCTCTACCGATACGACCCTGAAAAACATGCCAAAGCCAAAAATTCGTCAACATCGAATCAGTCTGGTCGCTGGAATAATTCTGATGGCCGTTACCCTGCTGGTGGGCGTAACCGTCTTTATTGTCATGCAGCGTCATACCGAGGAGCTTCTGCGTAAAAGTCTCCCGAGGGCCCTGAAAAATCGCGTACAACTGCTCCAGATTGAAATTGAAGCCGGTTTTGACCGAACGAGGGTCGTTGCCACTCGTCCTCTGCTGATTGATCAGCTGGAACGCGTGAGTGCAGATGCGAACGACGGCGCGGCCCGTATGGCACTCGATGCAGCCGCCCAGTCTTTTCTTTCGACAGGGCTGACGGCCATTGCGCTGTTGGACAAAGACGGACGCGAACTGGCGCAGGCCGGCTCCTTTGCACAGAAGCCAGCGCTGAGCGTCCCGCTCAATCTGCCTGGGCGCGTGCAATTAATCTGGGATGGGCAACTGTTGTTGCATACCGTGGTCGACATGAAGCAGGCGGGACGCGTTGTGGGCCAGGTCATTGCGGAAACAGCGCTGCCTGTCACCATGGACGCGATCAAGGATGCCAACCTTCTGGGCGAAACGGGAGAGCTGGCAC
>NZ_JAUXNA010000115.1 GCF_030682935.1 Polaromonas sp. | reverse complement strand
TTCTTCGCAGTTTCGCGGTACACCAGCAGTGGTGCCTTGTTCTCTTCGATCGTGGACTCATCCACCACGACTTTTTCGACATTACTGACGTTGGGCAGATCGAACATGGTGTCGATCAGTGACTGCTCCAGAATAGAGCGCAAGCCGCGCGCACCCGTTTTGCGGGCCAGGGCCTTGCGGGCAATCGCTTTCAGGGCAGAGGGCCGAATCTCCAACTCCACGCCCTCCATGGAGAGCAGCTTGCTGAACTGCTTGACCACCGCATTTTTGGGCTCTGTCAAAATTTGCACGAGCGCGTCTTCGCTGAGCTCGGCCAATGTTGCGACCACCGGCATGCGGCCCACCAACTCGGGGATCAGGCCGAACTTGATCAGATCTTCGGGCTCGACTTCCTTGAAGGCATCGGTCAGGGTACGCGCTTTCTTGCTTTTGACGGCTGCGCCAAAACCAATGCCCGACGCCTCGGTACGGTTTTCAATGACTTTTTCCAGCCCCGAGAAAGCCCCACCGCAAATAAACAGAATATTGGTGGTGTCGACCTGCAGGAAATCCTGGTTTGGGTGCTTGCGCCCGCCTTGCGGCGGCACTGAGGCCATCGTGCCTTCAATCAGCTTGAGCAGCGCCTGCTGCACCCCTTCGCCCGACACGTCACGGGTGATGGAAGGGTTGTCGGATTTGCGGGAAATCTTGTCGATCTCGTCGATGTACACGATCCCCTGCTGGGCGCGGTCGACTTCGTAGTTACAGCTTTGCAGCAATTTCTGAATGATGTTTTCAACGTCTTCACCCACATAACCGGCTTCGGTCAGGGTGGTGGCATCAGCCATGACGAAAGGCACGTTGAGCGTACGCGCCAGCGTTTGAGCCAGCAAGGTCTTGCCCGAACCCGTGGGGCCAATCAGCAAAATATTACTCTTGGTCAGCTCCACATCGTCTTTTTTGGGGCTGTCCTTGTGACGCAGGCGTTTGTAGTGGTTGTACACGGCAACGGCCAGCGTACGCTTGGCCGGGTCCTGGCCAATCACGTAGCCGTCCAGTGTTGCCTTGATTTCCGCCGGCGTAGGCAAATCGGTGCGCGTTTCGCGCGCATCCAAGCCAGCGGGCAGTTCGTCACGGATGATCTCGTTGCAAAGATCTATGCACTCGTCACAAATAAAAACTGACGGACCTGCAATCAGCTTTTTAACTTCGTGCTGACTTTTACCGCAGAAGGAGCAGTACAAAGTCTTTTCGCTTGAGGAGCCTTTTTTCTCGGCCATTGATGGGGTGCCTTTAAGGTGCCTGGGGGAACTGATGGCTAATGATAACCAATAAAAAAACGGCGTTTCCGGCACAGAAAACGCCGTTGCTGCCGTGCAACTGGAAGCTTTTGAGCGCTTAGGGACGCTTGGAGATAACCTGATCGACCACGCCGTAGTCCTTGGCTTCGTCGGCAAACATGAAATAGTCGCGCTCGGTGTCGCGCTCAATTTTTTCAATCGTCTGGCCGGTGTTCGCCGCCATGATGCGGTTGAGCTGGTCACGCGTTTTCAGGATGTCCCGGGCATGAATTTCGATGTCCGTGGCCTGGCCTTGCGCGCCGCCCGAAGGCTGGTGAATCATCACGCGCGAATTGGGCAAGGTAAAGCGCTTGCCTTTGGCGCCTGCCGACAGCAAAAACGCGCCCATGCTGGCGGCCATGCCCACGCAGAGGGTGGACACATCGGGCTTGATGAACTGCATGGTGTCGTAAATCGCCATGCCCGCCGTGACAGAGCCGCCGGGCGAATTGATGTAGAAAGAAATATCCTTGTCAGGATTTTCGCTTTCCAGAAACAGCAACTGCGCCACCACCAGATTGGCGGTCTGGTCATTGACCGGGCCGACCAGAAAAATGACACGTTCCTTCAGCAGGCGCGAGTAAATGTCGTAAGAACGTTCGCCCCGGCCCGACTGCTCGATCACCATGGGCACCATGCCCAAGCCTTGCGTGTCCTGGCTGCCCGCTTGCGGGTTGCCATAGGCACCCCCATAAATACTGCTTCGAATCATCAATTTTTCTCCAGAGATGTTTGTACTGTACTTGCAATGAATTGGGGCCTGTACCGCAAAGCACAAGCCCCAGTTTCAGGAGAGCCTACAGGCGGTCAGT
>NZ_JAUXNA010000113.1 GCF_030682935.1 Polaromonas sp. | reverse complement strand
GCAAATTGAAGCGGTTGCGAAATTCCAGCAGATCGGTTTCGTCAAACTTCTTCTGCGAATGCGTGGTCATCTTGCCCTGGCCGGCGCTGCCCATGCCGTAGCCTTTTTTGGTGTGCGCCAGGATCACCGTCGGCTGGCCCTTGTGGTTCGCCGCGGCGGCATAGGCCGCATGAATTTTCACCAGGTCGTGGCCGCCGCGCTTGAGCCGGTCGATCTGCTCGTCGGTCATGCCCTGCGCGAGCCGCGCCAGTTCCTCGTTTTGCCCGAAGAAGTTGTCGCGGTTGAAACGCCCGTCCTTGGCGGCGAAGGTCTGCATCTGCCCGTCCACCGTGTGGGCAAAGGCCTTGCTCAGTGCGCCGGTCAGGTCGCGCGCAAACAGGCCGTCCCAGTCGCTGCCCCAGACCAGCTTGATGACGTTCCAGCCGGCGCCGGCAAACAGTTTTTCGAGCTCGTCGATGATGCGGCCGTTGCCGCGCACCGGGCCGTCGAGCCGCTGCAGGTTGCAGTTGACCACCCAGACCAGGTTGTCCAGCCCCTCGCGCGCGGCCAGCGTCAGCGCGCTCATCGATTCCGGTTCGTCCATTTCGCCGTCGCCGAACACGCCCCAAACCTTGCGGCCGCTGCAATCGAGCAGGCGGCGGTGCGTCAGGTAGCGCATGAAGCGCGCGTGGTAAATCGAGCTGATGGGGCCTATGCCCATGGAGCCGGTCGGGAACTGCCAGAAGTCCGGCATCAGGTAGGGATGCGGATAGCTGCAAAGCCCTTGCGCATCCTGGCCGGGTGCGGAAAGTTCCTGGCGGTAAAAGCTCAAGTCCTTTTCGCTGAGTCGGCCTTCCAGGTAGGCACGGGCATACACGCCGGGCGCGCTGTGCGGCTGAAAAAACACCAGGTCGCCGCGGTGTTGTCCTTCGCCCAGTCCTTCGCGCGCATGAAAGAAATGGTTGAAGCCGGTTTCAAACAAATCGGCTGCGCTGGCGTAGCTGGCAATGTGGCCGCCGAGTTCGCTCGATCCGCCGGACTCGGCCTGGTTGGCACGCACCACCATCGCCAGCGCGTTCCAGCGCATCAGCGAGGCCAGGCGCTCCTCCATGGCGAGGTCGCCCGGAAACACCGGCTGCTCGTCCACGCCAATGGTGTTCACGTACGGCGTGGCCAACTCGGGCTGCCAGCCCATGCGCCGACTGCGGGCAACACGGCTCAATTCGTCCAGCATCTGCCGTGCGCGGGCAGGCCCTTGGGTAGCGGCCAGGGCTTCAAACGCCTCCCGCCATTCGGCCGTTTCCTGCGGATCGGGATCCGGCGTGAAAGGGGCAGCGGTTTGCGTCAAGAGAGGGTGGGGTGTGGAGTGGTTCATTGAAAATCCACTGTACGCATCTTCTGGCAAAAGGTGTTGCCTAAATATGGGGGTGGAGTCTTTAATGGAGGCATAAAATGCTGTAAAAACGCAATTTACAGTCCATGCAACTCGATAGCCTTGATTTGAAAATTCTTGACGAGCTTCAGCGCGACGGTTCGCTGTCCAATGTCGAGCTGGCCCGGCGTGTGCATTTAAGCCCTTCGCCATGCCTGGCCCGAGTGAGGGCGCTGGAGACCGCCAAGGTGATAGACCGCTACGTCGCCATTGCCAATGCGGCGGCGCTGGGGCTGGGCTTGAGCGTGTTCATCTCCATCAGCCTGCGTTCGCAAAACAAAGAGGCGCTGGGCGAGTTTGAGCGGCGCATTGCCGAGCATGAGGAGGTGATGGAGTGCTATTTGATGACGGGCGACAGCGACTACCTGATTCGGGTGGCGGTGGCCGACATAGGCGCGCTTGAAAAATTCATCCTGGAGCAGCTCACGCCGATTCCGGGCATTGAAAAAATCCGCTCCAGCTTTGCGCTGAAGCAGGTGCGCTACAAGACTGCGCTGCCTTTGCCGCGCGCGGCGTAAAGCTGCGGATTTCCTGAAAGCCGATTAGCCCATTGAGCTGCTGGTGCAGGCGCGCGCTTTGCTGCGCCTTTCCAGAAAAGGGCTGGAGCCTTGAAACGCTACATTTTTGACTGAAACACCAGTCCGGCATGCTCGCGTAGCGCATGGAACTTGATCTTGGGCCACTGCTGCTCGACGGCGCGCAAGGTGGCGCTGTGGTCCACCAGCAGGGTCGGCGCATCGACGGCGTCCAGCGCGACGCGGTGCGCGTTGGCATCGATGAATTTCTTCAGCTCATTGGCGTCGTCACTGGTGACCCAGCGCGCCAGGTTGAAGTTGCTGCCCATGATGCGGGCCTTGACCCCGTATTCATGCTCCAGCCGGTGCGCCACCACTTCAAACTGCAGCTGGCCCACGGCGCCCAGCAGCAACAGTGAGCCGGCAATCGGGCGGAACACCTGGATCGCGCCTTCTTCGCCCAGCTGTGTGAGGCCGGCGCGCAGTTGTTTGGTGCGCAGCGGATCGGCCACTTCGACGGCGCGGAACATTTCGGGCGCGAAAAAGGGCAGGCCGGTGAATTGCAGCGCTTCGCCCTCGGTCAGCGTGTCCCCCAACTGCAGCACGCCATGGTTGGGGATGCCGATGATGTCGCCGGCAAAGGCGGTGTCGAGCAACTCACGGCGCTGGCTCATGAAGCTCACCACGGTGTTGGGCCGCAGTTCCTTGCCGCTTCGCACGACCTTGAGCCGCATGCCGCGCGTGAATTCGCCGCTGGCCACGCGCAAAAACGCAATCCGGTCGCGGTGCGCCGGGTCCATGTTGGCCTGGATCTTGAATACCACGCCTGAAAATTTCTTTTCCTCCGGAAACACCACGCGCTGCAGGGCGGCCCGTTCCGACGGCGGCGGGGCCAGGTCGACCAGCGCGTCCAGCACTTCCTGCACGCCAAAGTTGTTGATGGCCGAGCCAAAAAACATCGGCGTTTGCTTGCCGCCGAGGAAGGCGTCGCGCTCAAATTCCGGCGAGGCGCCGTTCAGCAGCTCCAACTCGTCCTGGGCTTGCGTGAATTCGGCGCCAAAGCGTTTTGCTGCTTCGACGTTGTCCAGGCCGGCCAAAATTTCATCGTCGCCGCCGGCCTTGTCTTCGCCGGGGCTGAACACGCGCATGCGCTTTTCACGCCGGTCATAAACCCCGTGAAACAGCTTGCCCATGCCGACCGGCCAGGTGAAGGGTACGACCGTCATGCCGAGTTCCTGCTCGATTTCGTCCATCAGGCTCATCGGGTCCTGCACCTCGCGGTCCATCTTGTTGACGAAGGTCAGGATCGGCGTGCCGCGCGCGCGGCAGACCTGCAGCAGCCGGCGGGTTTGCGGCTCGACGCCGTTGGCCGCGTCAATCACCATCAGCGCGGCGTCCACGGCCGTCAGCACGCGGTAGGTGTCTTCCGAGAAGTCCTGGTGGCCGGGGGTATCGAGCAGGTTGATCACGCAGTCGCGGTATTCCATCTGCATGACCGAACTGGCCACCGAAATGCCGCGCTGCTTTTCAATTTCCATCCAGTCACTGGTGGCGTGGCGCGCGGCCTTGCGGGCCTTGACGCTGCCGGCAATCTGGATCGCGCCCGAGAACAGCAGCAGTTTTTCGGTCAGCGTGGTCTTGCCGGCGTCAGGGTGGGAGATGATGGCAAACGTGCGGCGGCGCTTGACCTGTTTTTCGATTTCGGTGGTGTCAGACATAACCCACGATTATCGGCGACGCTGCGCGCCTCTGCGTGCTAATCGGGTTGCCGCGCAAAACGCGGCTGCCGCACGCCGTCTATCACCACCTCTTCATTGAACATGGCAGCGGGCCGCACCCACAGCCCTTGCTCGCCATAGAGCGCCCGGTACAGCGTCATGGGCTCCAGGCTTTCGCTGTGGCGCACGGTGCCCACCACCTCGTAGCGCATGCCTTTGTAATGGCGATACAGGCCGGGCGGCGTCACAATCAATGGCGGTAATGAATCGGACAGGGACAATCAAGGCTCCAGAAGCTGCATAGTGGGACAATAGAGGCTATGCATCCTAACGCCTTACTCGACTGTTGTACCGAGCTTCTCAAGCAGGTTCTTAAATTTGACCACCCCGCCGACATGGTGGTTTCACGCTATTTCCGCGAGTTGCGGCTCGGCCCGCGTGAACGGGCCACCGTTGCCGAAACCATTTATGGCGTGCTGCGCAAGAAAAATCTCTACGTCTACCTGGCCCAGCACGGCAGCGGCGTCCCCGAGCGGCGCCTGGCCATTCTGGGTTTTGCCGCCCCGCGCGACTTCCTGTATGGCGCACTGACGGACCAGGAACAGGACTGGCTGGCCCGCTGCGACCAGGTCAAACCCTCAGACTTGATGGAACTGCACCGGCACAACCTGCCGCAGTGGCTGGTCGAACCGCTCAAAGCGCAGCTGGGTGAGGACTTCTGGCCGCTGGTCGAAAGCCTCAATGCCCCGGCCGGGCTCGACTTGCGCGTCAATACCCTAAAGGACAAACGGGCTGAAGTGCAGAAGGAGCTTGCGAAGGTTGGTATCAAAACCGTGGCAACGCCGTATTCCCCGTGGGGCCTGCGCCTGGCCGACAAGCCGCAGCTGGCCAATGTGGACGCTTTCAAGCGCGGCGCCATTGAAGTGCAGGACGAAGGCTCGCAACTGCTGGCGCTGCTGGTCGATGCCAAACGAGGCGAAATGGTGGTGGACTTTTGTGCTGGCGCGGGCGGAAAAACCCTGGCGCTGGGTGCTTCCATGCGCACCACCGGCCGGCTGTATGCCTTTGACACGTCTGCCCACCGGCTGGCGGCGCTCAAGCCGCGTCTGGCGCGCAGCGGTCTGTCCAACGTTCATCCGGTCGCCATTGCGCACGAACGCGATGACCGCATCAAGCGGCTTGCCGGCAAGATCGACCGGGTGCTGGTCGATGCACCATGCTCGGGCCTGGGCACGCTGCGGCGCAACCCGGACCTGAAGTGGCGGCATAACCCGAAGGCGATTGAAGAGCTGACCGCCAAGCAAACGGCGATTTTGCAGAGCGCTGCGCGGCTGGTAAAGCCGGGCGGACGGCTGGTGTATGCCACCTGCAGCATCCTGCGTGAAGAAAACGAGGGGATAGCCGAAGCCTTCAGTGCCGCAAATCCCGAATTCAAGCTACTTGAAACCGGGCCCCTGCTGACCCATCTAGGGGTTGAACATGCCGAGACGCTTTGCCGTGGGCCTTACCTCCGGCTCTGGCCTTACCTGCATCAGACCGATGGATTTTTTGCGGCAGTTTGGCAAAAGGCCTGATTTTTTGACGACAAATGAGGCTAGTTAGCCGGCTGTTACATCTTTATTGATGGATTTTGTCGTTTTCATGGGCGTTGAACGCTTGATCAGGATGCTTGGTGTTTCGGGCCCGTCGATTTATAATTATGGGTTGTCTGGTGCAGCCCTTGGAGACGAGTTTTGAATGCGCGGCTGGTGCAGATTGTTTAAAGGACTTTTATGATTTTGTTTGATGCCGCCCTTGACTGGCTGGCTCATGGACTGGTAGCTGCCAGTTGGTGGCAAATCGTGTTGTACACCTTGGTGACAACGCACATCACGATCGCCAGTGTGACGATATATCTGCACCGCCATCAGGCGCACCGCGCCATGGATCTGCACGCCATTCCGGCGCATTTCTTCCGTTTCTGGCTTTGGCTTGCCACGGGCCAGGTCACCAAGGAATGGGTGGGCGTTCACCGCAAGCACCACGCCAAGTGCGAAACGATGGAAGATCCGCACAGCCCTTACGCGCACGGCATCAAGACCGTGTTGTTGACCGGGGCCGAGCTCTACCGGGCCGAGACGAAAAACCTGGAAACCTTGCGCAAGTACGGTCATGGCACGCCCAATGACTGGATTGAGCGCAATCTTTACACGCGCTTCAGCTGGCAAGGCGTGGGCCTGATGCTGATCCTGAACCTGGCACTGTTTGGCGTGGCGGGCCTGTCTGTCTGGGCTGTCCAGATGGTCTGGATTCCCGTGACGGCCGCCGGCATCATCAATGGCATTGGTCATTACTGGGGCTACCGCAACTTTGAGGCGCCTGACGCCAGTACCAATGTATCGCCTTGGGGCATTCTCATTGGCGGTGAAGAGTTGCACAACAATCACCACACTTACCCCACGTCGGCCAAGTTCTCGGTCAAGCCCTACGAGTTTGATATCGGCTGGGTTTATATCCGTGCCCTGGAAAAAGTAGGCTTGGCGAGTGTGAAAAAAGTTCCGCCCAAGCTTCAGTTGGGGGCCATTCAGCCCGTGGCCGACGAGAAAACGCTGGAAGCGCTGATTGCCCATCGCTACGAAGTCATGGCTGGTTTTGCGCGCGAGTTGCGTCGTGCCGGTCAAGCCGAGATCGAGGTGCTGAAAGCCAAAAAAGCGGACGTGTCGGTGTTGCGCGCGGCCAATCGCTGGCTGCACCGTGACGATGACAGGGTGCCGGCAGCGGCCAAGCCGCAAGTGGCCCAGGCCCGAGCCGAGCATCCGGTACTGGACAAGATGGTCACCATGCGCGAAGAGCTTCGCCAGATGTGGCTGACCACCTCGGCATCGCGCGAGCAACTCGCCTCTGATCTGCAGGCCTGGTGCCACCGGGCCGAGGAAAGCGGCATTGGCGCGCTTCGGGAGTTCTCGATGAAGTTGCGAGCCGCCCGCACCTGAACTGATTGTCCGCTCAGGATTTTCTGAGCTGGTACGCTTCAAAGCCGCCTCAGCGATTCGTCGCTCAGGCGGCTTTTTAGTTGATGTCCGCCGATCAGCCGTTCTTCTTTGAATGGTCGGGCAGGGGTCTGGCGCGGTCTGGGGGCTACAGTGGGAGGTGACCAGGGGACGGGTGTTGTGCCCACGCCCGCCTTGCAGCCCCTTTGGCCGGGCCGGTCCGATTGATCGAAG
>NZ_JAUXNA010000100.1 GCF_030682935.1 Polaromonas sp. | reverse complement strand
ATCGCAAGACCCGCAACATCCAGCTGTCGGTGAAAGCCAAGGACAATGCCGACCAGCAGGAAGCCATGGCCTCCCTGAGCCAGCAATCGTCACGCGAAAGCGCTGGCCTGACCAGCCTGGGCGCATTGCTGCGCGCCAAGCTGGACAGCAGCGAGAAGTAAAGTCCTTGCGGGGCAGACCTCATGACACGGCGGCAACGCCCCCTGTGGTCTGCTCCCAACTGGATAACTCTGGATGACCCGAAGCAATCTTGTCGAAGAACTGGCAGCCCGATTCAGCCAGCTGACGCACCGCGATGCCGAATATGCCGTCAAGACCATTCTTGATGCCATGAGCGACGCGCTGGTGCGCGGTCACCGGATTGAAATCAGGGGGTTCGGCAGTTTTTCCATCAACCGGCGTCCGCCCCGCATGGGTCGGAATCCCCGGTCGGGCGAGAGTGTCGCCATCCCTGAAAAGCGGGTGCCCCATTTCAAGCCAGGAAAGGCATTGCGGGAAGCCGTGGATGCACGGACCCAGGAATTGCGGACGGTCACGGATTCCAGGTAAAGACCTCCGGTTTTTCGTCCGTGGTCTGGCTACAATCGCCAGACCGGCAGGAGGAATTACCAAGTGAAATACCTGATGTGGCTGCTCAAGGCAGCCATTTTTTTTACATTATTTGCTTTTGCACTGAATAACCAGCAAATGGTTGCAGTGCATTTCTTTTTTGGCACCTTCTGGCAAGCGCCTTTGGTGCTGGTTGTTCTGGCTGCATTCGCTTGCGGGCTGGCACTGGGCGTATTTGTGATGATGCCGCGCTGGTGGAAAAAACGCAAAGCAGCACACGCCTCACCTGCGGGCTACCCCCCTCCGGAAACCTCGACAACTGTGACTGACGACCCCACGATGCCGCACCATGGAATTTGATTTCACCTGGGTTCTGCTCGGGTTTCCGATCGCCTTCACGCTGGGCTGGCTGGCCTCGCGGCTGGACCTGAGACAACTGCGCATCGAGAACCGCCAGGCACCCAAGGCTTATTTCAAGGGCCTGAACTTCCTGCTCAACGAGCAGCAGGACCAGGCCATTGATGCCTTCATTGAAGCCGTGCAGAACGACCCCGACACCTCGGAGCTGCACTTTGCCCTGGGCAACCTGTTTCGCCGCCGCGGCGAATACGAGCGCGCCGTGCGGGTGCATGAGCATCTGATGTCGCGCGGCGACCTGACCCAGCCCGAACGCGATCGGGCACAGCATGCGCTGGCGCTTGATTTCCTCAAGGCCGGTTTGCTGGACCGCGCCGAGACCGCCCTGCGCAAGCTCGAGGGCACTCCGTTTGAAGAAGAGGCCCGGCTCGCGCTGCTGTCCATTTATGAACGCTCCCGCGACTGGGGCAATGCCACGGAAATTGCAGCCCGGTTGGGCAGCTCCAGCCATGGCAGTTTCAGCACCCGGCAGGCACATTACCTCTGCGAACAAGCCAGCGCGTTGGCGGCCACAGGCGATACCGGCCAGGCGCTGAGTACCCTGATGGATGCCGCAGCCATGGCGCCCGCCTCCGCCAGGCCGCTGATTGATATTGCCAAGCTGCAAACCCAGCTGGGTCAGCCCCAGGACGCCTTTCAAACCTTGCTCAAGCTCGAAAAAACTGCACCGCAAGGTTTCCCGCTGGCTGCCGGCTTGCTGGCCAATATCGCTCTGAGCAGTGCGCAGCAACCAGACGCCCTGGCGTTGTTAAAAGCCAGCTATGCGCAAACGCCCTCCATTGATGTGCTGGAAGCCATCGTCAAACTGGAAAAAGACCCGGTTTTGGCCCGGCACTGGTATGTGGAGCACCTCGAGCGCCAGGTGTCCCTCGTGGCTGCCAGCAAGTGGATTGGCGGCGAGAAACTTCAAAACGAGCACCAGCACGCGCTGATGCAGCGCGCACTCGACCTCGCCACCAAGCCCCTGATGCGCTATCGCTGCGCAGCATGCGGCTTTGAGGCGACCCAGCATTTCTGGCACTGCCCCGGCTGCCAGGCCTGGGACAGTTACCCGGCGCGCCGCATTGAAGAGCTGTAACCCCCAACCCTGTAAATAAACTATGCAATTAACGCCCGAACACATTTCTTCGGCCCGCGTTCTGGTGGTGGGCGACACCATGCTGGACCGTTACTGGTATGGTGCAGTCGAACGCATCTCGCCCGAGGCACCGGTGCCCGTGGTGCGCGTGACGCGCACTGAAGAGCGCATTGGCGCTGCGGCCAACGTCGCCTACAACATCGTGACGCTCGGCGCCCAGGCCTCCCTGCTGAGCGTTGTCGGGGATGATGAAGACAGCCGCATCCTGGAAGCCCTGGTGGCCCAAACAGGCATCACGCCCTACTTTGGCCGCGACCCGCAGCTCAAAACGACCGTCAAACTGCGCGTCATTGGCCGCCAGCAGCAGCTGCTGCGCCTCGATTTTGAAAACACGCCCGAAAACGAAGTACTGGCGTCCCAGTCCGCCACCTTTGAAAAGCTCTATCTCCAGCACGACGCCGTGCTGTTTTCCGACTACGGCAAAGGTGGCCTGGCGCACATCGTGTTGATGATTGCCCAGGCGCGCGCTGCGGGCAAAGTGGTGCTGGTGGACCCCAAAGGCTCGGACTATGCACGCTACAAAAACGCCAGCGTGATCACGCCCAACCGCGCCGAACTGGAGCAGGTGATTGGCCGCTGGACGAATGAGGCTGACCTGCAGGCGAAAGCGCACAACCTGCGCACCTCGCTGAATCTTCAGGCCCTGCTACTGACCCGCAGCGAAGAAGGCATGACCCTGTTTGACGCGCAAGGCGAGATGCATGTGCCCGCGTTGGCCAGAGAAGTGTTTGATGTCACCGGCGCCGGCGACACCGTGATCGCCACGCTGGCGGCCATGGCGGCGGCCGGCATGACACTGCGCGACGCGGTGCCAATTGCCAACCGCGCTGGCGGCATCGTGGTCGGCAAGTTCGGCACCGCCACCGTCAACCACAGCGAACTGTTTGCCGCGCATTGAACCCCGAGGATTTACCCATGAAAATTGTAGTGACCGGTGCTGCCGGGTTTATTGGCAGCAACATTGTCAAAGGGCTTAACGCCCGCGGCATCGACAATATCATTGCCGTCGATGACCTGAGCGAAGGCGACAAATTCCGCAATCTGGCCGATCTGAACATTGCGGATTACGTGGACGCCAATGATTTTTATGACCTGTTTGCAGAAGGCGCTTACGGCCACGTCGAGGCGGTGTTTCACGAGGGCGCCTGCAGCGACACCATGGAGCTTGATGGCAAGTACATGATGGACAACAACTACACCCTGTCCTGCAAGCTGTTCCGGGCCTGCCAGGCGCAGCGCACCCGCCTGCTGTACGCGTCGTCAGCCGCCACCTACGGCGGCTCCGACACCTTCAGCGAATCCCCCGAGTTCGAAAAGCCGCTCAACGTTTACGGCTACTCCAAACTGCTTTTTGACCAGCGCATGCGGCGCGAACTCGGCGCCAAATTTGAAACTGCATCGACACAGGTGGCCGGATTCAGGTATTTCAACGTCTACGGCCCGCGCGAACAGCACAAGGGCCGCATGGCCAGCGTGGCTTTTCACCAGTTCAACCAGTTTCACTCCGAAGGCAAGGTCAAGCTCTTTGGCGAATACGGCGGCTACGGCGCTGGCGGCCAGATGCGTGACTTTGTCTTCATTGACGATGTCGTGGCCGTCAACCTCTGGTTTTTCGACCATCCCGAAAAGTCGGGCATTTTCAACCTCGGCACCGGCCGGGCACAGCCCTTCAATGATGTCGCCATGGCCGTCATCAATACCTTGCGCGCCAACCAGAATGCCGAGCCGCTGAGCCTTGAAGATGCCGCACGCGGCGGCCTGATCGACTACATCAGCTTTCCTCCGGCGCTGGTGGGCAAGTACCAAAGCTACACGCAGGCCGACCTGAGCACCCTGCGTGCAGCAGGCTGCGACCATCGCTTTGCTGACGTCCAGACAGGGGTGACCGCTTACATGCAGTGGCTGAGCGGCGCCAAAAGCCAGGGTTTCCCCATCAAATAGCGCTGCTGGCGGGTCAACCCAGCCTGAAATTGGGCCGTTATTGGCAGGGGCATCCTTATTTACAAGGACGCACCACCCAGCTAGTTCGATTTAATCTTTGAGGAGTTTTTTTCATGTTCAAAAAAATCCTGGCGTTTTTCGCCGCCATGTCCCTGGTCGCCGCATTTGCGGCGGTTGACGTCAACAAAGCCACGGAAGCAGAGCTCGACGGCATCAAGGGCATCGGCCCTGTCACCACCAAGCTGATTATTTCCGAACGCAAAAAAGGCGAATTCAAGAATTGGGACGACTTCGTGACGCGCGTGAAAGGTGTGGGCGACAAAAGTGCCGCCAAGTTTTCAGCTGAAGGCCTGACGGTCGCAGGCGCCAGCTACCAGGGCCCCAGCGCAGCACAAGCCAAAGCTGGCGCCAAGAAAACCGACAAGCCACTGACCGAAAAAGCCAAGGATGCGGCCGTGGCCACCAAGGACGCCGTCAAGGGCGCCGCTGTCAGCACCAAGGATGCGGTGAAAGATACCGCAAAAGATGTCAAAGCTGCCGTGACGCCTAAAACCGACGCAGCCAAACCGGCAGCCAGCGCGGCCAAAAAATAAGGCCCGCCCCTGCCCTCATAAAAAACCCGCAAGAAAGCGGGTTTTTTATGGTCATTTATGGCTGTAACCCAATATCCACGGTATTTTTACGCTATGTTTTTAATAGCAATTAACCACCTGCTCAGCGACTAAACCAGCCCAAGGCCCTGAACACTCACTGGCTGTACCTGGCCACAAACTGGCGGTCGATGCGGTCCTTCCAGCGCCAGACCCAGCGCCCTTCGACACTGAAACCACCCCACACCGCGATCGCGTAACCGCCGCCGCAGGACAGAAGGTTCAGCGTGCGCCTGGGCGGCGGATAAGCTTGAAGGGCTTGGGCCTGCAGCGCGGCGCGCAAGTTGGCCAGCAGCGGCGGACCGGCATGCACCGCATACACGCCGCTGCGCGGATGCGGTGAATCGACGCGGCTGGCCACGTCGCCAACAGCAAAAACCTGCGGGTGGCTGGTGCTTTGCTGAAAACGGTTGACGGCCACAAAGCCGGCGATATCGAGTGTCAGCCCGCTGCCAGCCAGCCAGGCCGGTGCCTGCGCGCCCACGGCCATCAGCGGGGCATCACAGGCCAGCCGCGCGCCGCTGGCCAACATGATCTCGCCCAGGCCCACGCCCACGCAGGCATCGGCCAGCACCGTGATGTTCAGGCGCTGCAGGGCCTGCAGCACCCGGGCCTGCGCCCCGTCTGGGTAGTTCTGCGCTGGTGCCAGGCCACCGGTCACCAGCGTCACGCGGCTGCCTGGCGGGTACAAAGGCCCTTGCAGGGCATGCGCCGCCGCCATGGCCAGCTCCAGCCCGGCCGCGCCCGCGCCCACCACTGCCAGGTGAATGGCACGGCTCTGTCCCAAGGCGGCCACCTGAGGCCAGAGCTGGCCAAAGGCTTCGATGGGACGCACAAACAGCGCGTGCTCGCGCGCACCGGGCATCTGTTCCTCGATCTTCTCGCGGTCCATCACCGGACCGGTGTTCACGCTCAGCCAGTCGTAGGCCACGGTCTCGCCGTTGGCCAGCATGACGGTTTGCTTGTCGGCGTCGATCGCGATACCGCTGCTCTGGATGTAGCGTGCACCGCAGCGCAAAAGCAGCCGCTCCAGAGGAATAACGCACTGCTCCAGCGTGTAATGCCCGGCCACAAAGCCCGGCACCATGCCGGAGTACAGCTGACGCGGGTACGGCGCGACGACGGTAATGCTGAGGTTGGCCGGCCGGCTTTGAGCCAGGCTGTGCAAGACATGCACATGGGCATGACCCGCGCCCAGCAGGACAAGATGCTTCAGGTTGGGGCTGGCGGTAATACTTGAATCAATGGCTAAATTGTGGGTCGATTTATGGGTCGAAGTCATGGGGAGAGTGTGACATCGTCGACATAGCCCAGACTGTAACCACCGGTATTGTCTGCATCAGCGCCCACCAGCACCGCTTCCGGCACGGCAGGCTGCGCAAAAACCGCACTGACGCCCGCGCAAAGGACGAAAGCAGCTATCATTTCAATAGCAAAATGGCGCTGGACCGGGTGATTCCGCATCATCTCAACCCCGTTTCCAGTCGTGGTACTTGCGCACCCATTCAAGCAGGCGCCTGGGCTGGTGCGCCCGCTTCCATTCACCGGCCGCGTATTTATTGGCCTCGGACAGCGTCGGGTAGGTGTGGATGGTCGAGAGAATCTTGTTCAGCCCCAGCCCGTGCCGCATCGCCAGCACATACTCGGCCAGCAAGTCGCCGGCATGGGTGCCGACAATCGTGGCGCCCAGTATGGTGTCCTTGCCCGGCACCGTGAGTACTTTCACAAAACCGCGCGCCTCGCTGTCGGCAATGGCGCGGTCCAGATCGTCGATGCCGTATTTCGTGACCTCGTAGGCCACGCCTTTTTCCTTCGCCTCCAGCTCGTTGAGCCCCACGCGCGCGACTTCCGGGTCAATGAAGGTGGTCCAGGGAATCACCGCGTAATCGGCCTTGAACAGCCTGAACTCGCCAAACAGCGCATTGACCGCCGCATACCACGCCTGATGCGCCGCCACATGGGTGAACTGGTAAGGCCCGGCCACGTCGCCCGCCGCGTAGATGTTGGGGTAAATCGTCTGCAGGTAGTCATTGGTTGGCACCGTGCGCTGCGTCGGGATGCCGAGTTCTTCCAGCCCGTAGCCCGTCAGTCGCGCCACGCGGCCGACGGCGCAAATGAGCTGGTCGAATTCAACGCGCTTTTCAACGCCCTGGTGCTCGACGACCAGGGTTTTGACGCCGCCCGGTTTCTCGCAGCGCAGCGCCTTGTGGCCGGTCAGCACCTGCACGCCGTCGGCGGCCAGCGCCTCGCGCGCCAGTTCAGAGACTTCCTCGTCTTCGCGGCCCATCAGGCGCGGCGCCATTTCCACCTGCGTGACCTGCACGCCCAGCCGCGCAAAGGCCTGCGCCAGCTCGCAGCCAATCGGGCCGCCGCCCAGCACCACCAGGCGTTTGGGCACTTCGTCGAGCTGGGCAAACGCGTCCCACAGCGTGTCGCTGGTCACGTAGCCCACGTCTGCCAAACCGGGCAGCGGCGGCACCACCGGCCGGGCGCCCGCAGCAATCACGATGCTGCGCGTGGTCAGCAATTGCGTGCCACCGCCGTTCAGCGCAATCTCCACCGTCCACGGATTGACGATGCGGGCATGGCCCTGCAGCACCTCGACCCCCAGGCCGGTGTAACGCTCCACGCTGTCGTGCGGCGCGATGGCGCTGATCACGTCATGCACCCGTTGCATCACCGCCTTGAAGCTGAAAGACGGCGTGCTGTCTGTCAGTCCGTAATTGGCGCCGTGCTGCATCTGGTGCGCCAGTTTGGCGCTGCGGATCAGTGCCTTGGACGGCACGCAGCCGTAGTTCAGGCAGTCGCCGCCCATCTTGTGGGCTTCCACCAGCGTCACTTTGGCCTTGACCACGGCAGCAATATAGGCCGACACCAGCCCGCCCGCACCGGCGCCAATCACGACGAGGTTGCGGTCAAAGCGGGCCGGGCGCACGGCGTTCCAGCGCGCATAGACCTTGCGGCGCTTGAAGAAACCCAGCGCCTTGTTGACCGCCAGCGGCAGCAAGCCCAGCAGCACGAAGGAGCCGATCAGCCCCGGCGAGAGGATGGACTGGAGCGAGTCGATTTTGGCAATTTGCGTGCCCGCGTTCACATAAGCCACGGTGCCCGCAAACATGCCGAGCTGGCTGACCCAGAAGTAGGTCCAGGTCTTGATGCGCGTCAGGCCCATCAGCAGGTTGAGCGCAAAAAACGGCACCACGGGAATCAGCCGCAGTGAAAAAAGATAGAACGCGCCCTCTTTCTCGATGCCCTTGTTCACCTCGTCCAGGCGCGGGCCGAAACGCGCCTGAATCGCATCCCGCAGCAGGTAGCGCGCCACCAGCATGGCCAGCGTGGCGCCCACCGTGGAGGCGAAGGACACCACGACGGTGCCCCAGACCAGGCCGAAGCTGGCGCCGCCCGCCAGCGTCATGATGGCGGCGCCCGGCAAGGACAGCGCGGTGACAGCCACGTACACGGCAAAAAAGACCAGTGCCACCATCACCGGCCGCTGATTGAAAAGCGCCGTGAACGAAGCCTGGCTTTCCTTCAGAAAAGCAAGGCTGAAATAGCGCCCCAGATCCAGCGCAAAAAAAGCGGCGATGCCTGCCAGCAGCAGCACGGCGATGATGAGTTTGCGTAAATTCACGAAGGTCCTTGGGGGGTTGTTCTTTGACGTCAGTCGGACCGGGGCCGCCATTCTTACAAAACCCGCCTTGCGCACTGTAAGAAAAAGCCCCCGCCACCGACCAACAAAGCAAAGGGACTTCGGGTCGGGTCATGGCCGCTTTCTGCAAAATTCACACAAAATCAAGCATTGACGGCCGCTGCCACTGTTTGGGCCGTCATTCAGTCTAACTTCAGGAAAGAACCTATCAGCATGAACCAGGCATTGGTCGGCATCATCGGAGGCAGCGGCCTTTACCAAATGGATGCATTGGAGGGCGCACAGGAGTATGTGATGAGCACGCCGTTTGGCGCGCCCTCGGACGTACTGGTGACGGGCCGCGTGCATGACGTGCCGGTGGCATTTCTGGCCAGGCACGCCAGGGGCCATCGCCTGCTGCCCTTTGAAGTGCCCTACCGCGCCAACATTCACGCCATGAAGCAGCTGGGCGTGCGCTACCTGCTGTCGGTGTCGGCCGTGGGCTCACTGCGCGAGGACTTCAAGCCGCTCGACATGGTGCTGCCCGACCAGTTCATCGACCTGACCAAACGCCGTGAGAGCAGCTTTTTCGGCCAGGGCGCGGTGGCCCATGTGTCGATGGCCCAACCCGTGTGCCTGGCGGCGGCCGCAGTGCTGGCGCGCGCCGTGCGCAACGTGCTCGGTGCACAAGCACCCGGCCACGGCGTGACGCTGCACCAAGGCGGCACCTACGTCTGCATCGAGGGCCCGCAGTTTTCCAGCCTCGCTGAATCGAACTGGTACCGCAGCATGGGCGGCGGCGTGATCGGCATGACCAACATGCCCGAGGCCAAACTGGCGCGCGAGGCGCAAATCGCCTACACCACGCTGGCCCTGGTGACCGACTTCGACTGCTGGCACCCGCGCGAAGCGCATGTGACGGCCGACATGGCGCTGGCCAATCTGTTCAAGAATGCCGGTCGCGCGCAACAGGTGGCGGCCGAAGCGATCCGCCTGCTGGGCGCCGAGCAGCCCGCCAGCGAGGCGCACAGCGCGCTGAAAAATGCGCTGGTGACCCAACCCGACGCCATGGCGCCCGAGGTTCGCGCGCGGCTGGCCGCGCTGCTCGGCTGAATTTTCCGGACGGACCCATCCTTATGCACGACACCCTTCCCCTGCTCGAAAAAACCAGATTCCCCGCCATCCGCCGCACGCGGCTGGACACCCCGCAAGTCAACCTGGGCTACAAGTGCAACCAGCGCTGCGTGCACTGCCACGTCAACGCCAGCCCTAACCGCACCGAAATGATGGACGCGGCCACGCTGGCGCTGATCCCGCAGGTGCTGGCGGCGCGCGGACTGGGCACGCTGGACCTGACCGGCGGCGCGCCCGAGCTGCACGCGGGCTTTCGTGATCTGGTGCGTGCCGCGCGGGCGCAGAGTGTGCGGGTAATGGACCGCTGCAACCTGACAATTTTGTTTGAACCCGGGCAAGACGGACTGGCGGCATTTCTGGCCGAGCAGCAGGTCGAAATCGTCGCATCCATGCCCTGCTATTCGGCCACCAATGTCGACAAGCAGCGCGGCGATGGCGTGTTTGACCTGAGCATTGCCGCGCTCAGGCAGCTCAATGCGCTGGGCTACGGACAGGCCGGCTCCGGCCTGGTGCTGAACCTGGTGTACAACCCGCAAGGCGCGTCGCTGCCGCCCGACCAGCAGGCGCTGCAGGCCGACTACAAGCGCGAGTTGCTGGCCCACTTCGGCATCGTCTTTAACGAGCTGTTTGCCCTGACCAACATGCCGATCCAGCGCTTTGGCTCCACGCTGGTGTCCAAGGGCACATTTGAAACGTACATGGACTTGCTCAAGAACAGCTATCAGCCACAAAACCTGGCGGGCGTGATGTGCCGGAGCACCGTCAGCGTGGACTGGCAGGGCTGGTTGTCGGACTGCGATTTCAACCAGCAGCTGGGCCTGCCGCTGGGCGCAACCGGGCTCAAGCGCCACCTGCGTGATTTGCTCAAAATCAGCCTGGACGACCAAGCCATACGCGTGGCGGGCCACTGCTACGGCTGCACCGCCGGTCAGGGCAGCAGCTGCGGCGGCGCGCTGGAACACTGAGCGCGCCATGACGTTCGCCCGCCTGTCCGTGATTATTCCCGTGCTGAACGAGGCCGCAGGCATGGCGGCCGCGCTGCGGGCGCTGGCGCCACTGGTGGCGCGCGGTGCGCAGGTCGTGGTGGCCGATGGCGGCAGCACCGATGACACGGTCGCGCTGGCGCAGGCGGGCGGCGTGCAGGTCATCCACGCGCCGCATGGACGCGCGCTGCAAATGAATGCGGGCGCGCAGCAGGCCACCGGCGACATATTGCTGTTTCTGCATGCCGACACGCAACTTCCACCCCACGCCGACAGCTTGATCGAGCAGGCACTCGCGGCGGGTCCGCAGGTCTGGGGCCGTTTTGATGTGCGCATTGAGGGTCGGCCAAAATTCTTGCGCGTGATTGCCGCGTTCATGAACCTGCGCTCGCGCTGGACCGGCATCGCCACCGGCGACCAGGCGGTATTCATGACTCGCACCGCGTTTGACGCCGTGGGCGGCTTTGCGGCCCAGCCGCTGATGGAAGACATCGCGATGTCTGCGCGGCTGCTGAAACTGTCAGGCCCAGCCTGCCTGCGCGCACGGGCAGTAACCTCGGGCCGGCGCTGGGAAACGCGCGGTGTGTGCTCTACCCTACTGCTGATGTGGCGACTGCGTTTTGCCTACTGGCGCGGCGCGGCGCCCGAGCGGCTGGCCAAGCTGTACCAGTGAAGGCAGGCGCATGACCAGACTCGTGATTTTTGCCAAGGCTCCGCAGCCAGGCACCGTCAAAACCCGGCTGATCCCGGCGCTAGGGGCCGAGGGTGCCGCGGGACTGGCGCGCCGCATGCTCAGCCACACGCTGCAGCAGGCGCTGGCCGCCGGCGTCGGACCGGTTGAACTGTGCATGAGCCCGGCACCGGGGGATGCGGCCTGGCAAAGCGTGGCGCTTCCCACTGCCGTGGCGTGCACGGCCCAGGGCGAGGGCGACCTGGGCCAGCGCATGGCCAGCGCCGTGGCCCGCATCACCCGGCAGCGGCAATCCGTCCTGCTTTTTGGTACCGACTGCCCGGCGCTGACAGCCACGCACCTCGCCGAGGCCGCCCGGCAACTGGCGCAGCATGACGCGGTGCTGCTTCCCGTGGCCGACGGCGGCTACATCCTGATCGGCCTGAAAGCGCCCTGCCCGGAACTCTTTACCGACATGCCATGGAGCACGTCCGCGGTCGCCGCAGAAACGCAGCGACGCATGGCAGCGCGTGACCTGCGCGTGTGGCAAGGGCCCACGCTGCACGACATTGACGAGGCCGCCGACCTGACCCACCTGCCCCTCTATTTTCAAGAAAAATAGGCTTCTAGCCCAATAGATACGGACTTAGTTTGCTATATATTAAATAGCAACTTCAAAAACACGGACACGAAAATAACCACCATGCAAACCAACGACACCACCTACGAACTCGTGACCGACTACTACGGCCGCCAGCTGCAGGGCACGGCTGACCTCAAGACCAGCGCCTGCTGCGACGTGAGCAGCATGCCGGAGTGGCTCAAACCC
Source organism: Polaromonas sp. (assembly GCF_030682935.1). Classification (GTDB taxonomy): domain Bacteria; phylum Pseudomonadota; class Gammaproteobacteria; order Burkholderiales; family Burkholderiaceae_C; genus Polaromonas. The sequence continues at coordinate 4,536 of NZ_JAUXNA010000100.1, read as the reverse complement.
TTGCTCGCGCGCATCCACCCCGAGGTACTGTCGCGCTACTACGGCTGCGGCCTGGTCTGCCCGCCGCTGCTCGAAGGCTGCCGCGTGCTCGATCTGGGCTGCGGCTCGGGCCGCGACGTGTATGCGCTGGCGCAACTGGTCGGCCCCAGCGGTGAAGTGGTCGGCGTGGACATGACCGATGAACAGCTGGCCGTGGCTCGCGCGCACCAGGCCCACCATGCCGGGGTGTTTGGCTACAGCAATGTGCGGTTTTTGCACGGCTACATCGAGCGGCTCGACGAGCTGGGTCTGGCGCCCGCCAGCTTTGACGTGATCGTCTCCAACTGCGTGGTCAACCTCTCGCCCGACAAGGACGCTGTGCTGGCCGGCGTGCAGCGCCTGCTCAAGCCCGGCGGCGAGTTTTACTTTTCCGATGTGTATGCCGACCGCCGCGTGCCGGTGGCCGTGAAGAACGACCCGGTGCTCTACGGCGAATGCCTGGGCGGCGCGCTCTACTGGAACGACTTTGTGCGCCTGGCCCAGCGCCACGGCTTTGCCGACCCCCGCCTCACGGAAGACCGGCCCCTGGAAATTACCGACCCGCAACTGGCCGCGCGCACCGGCAACCTGCGTTTTTTCTCGGCCACCTACCGCCTGTTCAAGCTCGCGGCGCTCGAATCGGCCTGCGAAGACTACGGGCAAGCCGTCATCTACCAGGGCAGCATCCCCGGGCAGACGGGCCGCTTTGTGCTCGACAAGCACCACGACATCCAGACCGGCAAGGTTTTCCCAGTCTGCGGCAACACCTGGCACATGCTGCACGGCACCCGCTTTGCACCGCACTTCACCTTCATCGGCAACTTCGACACCCACTACGGCATTTTTGAAGGCTGCGGCAGCAGCCTGCCGTTTGATGGGCCTCAAGGCACGGCGCCCGGGGTCTGTGGTCCGGGCGCTTGCTGCTGATTCAATGCAATCAGGTCGGTCACGCCGAGGTCCGCATGGTGAACTGCGGGTAGCCGCCGGGCAGGTCCAGCATCATCACATTCGGGCTGGCCAGCGTGACACCATCGTCGAGGCCGGACCGGGAAGCGGAACGCCCGCACCCCGGGGTCGGTCAGGCGCGAGTTGGTCTACATCGCCAGATCGAACACCGTCTCGGTGTCCTCGTCCCACCCGTCCCACAGGTAGTCGTCGGCCTTGCCGTCGGCAATCAGGCGCAGGGCGTAGTTGACCTGCTCCTTGTAGAACTCGCAGAAGGCGCCGGTCTTCTCCATGCCGCCGTTCATTTCGTGCGCCTCGGCCGGGCAGGGCGAGCCGCAGAAATGGCGAATCGCGCATTCGTTGCAGGGGCTGAAGGTGTCGACATCGCGCTCAATCACGGTCTGGAACGCTGCGGAGGCCAGCGCCGCTTCAACGCCGCCTTCGGCCAGCAGATTGCCGCCGTTGAAGCTTGGCAGGCCGATGAACTCGCTGCACGGGTAGAGGCCGCCGTCTGCCGCCAGTGCGAAGAAGGCGCGGCCGCCGCCGCAGGGCGAGATGTCGCACATCAGCCGCCGCGCCGTCGGCGCCAGGATGCCGATGAGGATGTTGGCAAAGTTGGCGACCACGAGCTTGCGCCCCGTTTCACGGTAAAGCTCGTGCGTGCGGTCCATGGCCGCAAAGAAAGCCCTGGCCATGTCGCCATCCGCCGGCTTGACGCCGCGTGCGCCGGGCAGGGTGCAGCGCACCGTGTTGAGCATGCAGGTCGGCACTTCGTTGGCGTGGAAGAGTTCGACCATCTGCGTCAGGTGAGGCAGGTTTTCGGTGGTGCAGGTGGTGATGACGCTCCACGAGCCGTAGCCCTTGAGCTTGCCCATCGCCGCCAGCACCTTGGCGTGCACGCTCTTGCCGCCCCAGGTGCGGCGCGTGGCATCGGTGATGTCGGCGAAGGGGCCATCAAGCGAGAGACCGATGCTGACGTTGCGCGCGGTGAGGAATTCCACCGCCGCGTCGTTGAGCAAGGTGCCGTTGGTCTGCAGACCGAAGACGAAGTCGTCGGCGAAAGCGTCGATGGCGGCGAACACCGCGGCCTTGTTCATCAGCGGCTCGGCACCGTGGAAGATGGCGCGCGGCTTGCGCCCCTGCGGCATGACCGAGCGGAAGTAGTCGCGCAGCCTGGCGAGCGAGGCGATCAGCGTCTCGGCCGCCATGTGGCTGCCGCCGCTGCGCTGCTCGCCTGGCAGGTAGCAGTAGGTGCAGTTGAGGTTGCAGCGCTCGGTCGGGTTCAGGTAGACGCCGGAGGGTTTCAGTTCGAAGCGCAATGCGTGCAGCTCCCGGGCGAAGGTGTCGGCCTTGTCGCGGTAGCTGTCGAGCAGCGGACCGCCGGCCAGCGACTCGGCGACGCGGGTCTTGTCGACCAGCGCCCAGAAGGCAGTGTTCGGGTCGGTGACCGCCGCATAGACAGCGTGGCCGATGTCCACGGGCACCAGCGCCGGGCCGGCGCTGGCCCGGCTCAGGGCGGCTGCCGTCATTTGGCCGCCTTCCTGTCCATCAGCACATAGTGCGAGAGGCCGATGCCGTCGGGATTGCAGCTCTTGCGCACGGCGATGGTCGGCGCGGCGGCTTGGGCCTTGGCGGCTGCGGCGGGCGGGGTTGCTGCTGGGGTTGCTGTCTGGGTGTTGGCGATTTGCGTCATGATCCATTCCTCGGGAAGAAAAACAAAAAGGGCTCCGGCTGACGGCACGCGCGAGCATGCCGTCAGCCGGAGCCCTTGCCTGGACTCCGCTTCGGTTCGACACGTCTTCTGGCTCCCGGATCAGCCGGATCACTGCGCCTTCCCGCCGGGGTGATCCCCGTCAGTGGCTGGTCTTGCAACCTTGCAGCGTCCGTCCCCGGTTACAGCGGCGGGCCCGCCACGGATTTGAACCGTGTTCCGTTTCGTCGAACCGAACGGTGGCCGGATTCTATCCGAGTGGGTGGAGCGGGCCAGAACCGTTGCCAACAGATGGAGCCCCCCCCGCCTTCAAATAGCTTCTTCCTGTCCCGATTCACCGGGCGTTATAGCGGTTTGCCAAAGCCTCCCCCGCCCGGCGTGTGAATCTCGAATACATCGCCGGGCTGCATTTCAGTCTGGCCGATGTGATCGAGCGCTTCCACGCGGCCGTCGGCCCTGAGCACACGATTGATGCCGACCTGACCGGGCTGGCCGCCGGCCATGCCAAAAGCACCATATAGGCGGCCGTTCGACAAGATGCTGGCTGTCATGGGTTCCAGGAATTTCACGCGACGCACGCCGCCGTTGCCGCCGACCCAGCGCCCTGCACCGCCGGAGCCCTGCCGAATCTCATAACTCTCCAGCCGCACCGGAAAGCGGAACTCCAGCACCTCCGGGTCGGTCAGGCGCGAATTAGTCATGTGGGTTTGCACCACGCTCGTGCCGTTAAAGCCCTCGCCAGCGCCACTGCCGCCCGAAATGGTTTCGTAATACTGGTAACGGGCATTGCCAAAGGTGAAGTTGTTCATCGTGCACTGGCTGGCCGCCATCACGCCCAAGGCACCATAAAGGGCGTTGGTGATGCAGGTCGAGGTTTCCACATTACCCGCTACCACCGAAGCCGGCGGATTCGGGTTGAGCATGGAGCCTGCCGGAATGATCACCTTGAGCGGTTTGAGGCAACCCGCATTGAGCGGAATATCGTCATCGACCAGCGTGCGGAACACGTAGAGCACGGCAGCCATGCACACGGCCGTCGGCGCGTTGAAGTTGTTGGTTTGCTGGGGTGAGGTGCCGGTGAAGTCGATCTCGGCGCTGCGGTTTTGCGTGTCGACGCGAATCGCCACCTTGATCTGCGCACCGTTGTCCAGCGGCAGCGTGAACGCGCCGTCTTTCAGCCGGGTGATGACGCGGCGCACCGACTCTTCGGCGTTGTCCTGCACATGGCGCATGTAGGCCAGCACCACACTCAGGCTAAACTGCCCGACCATCTTGCGCAGTTCCTGCACGCCTTTTTCATTGGCGGCAATCTGCGCCTTCAGGTCGGCCATGTTCTGGGCCGGGTTGCGTGACGGGTATTCGCCGCTTTCAAGCAGCGCCACCATTTCGGCTTCGCGCAGCACGCCGCGGTCCACCAGCTTGACATTGTTGATCTGCACGCCTTCCTCTTCGATGCGCGTGGAAAACGGCGGCATCGAGCCCGGCGTGATGCCGCCAATATCGGCATGGTGGCCGCGCGAGCCGACGTAAAACGTGGGCTCCGCCGCAGTGCCCAGATAAACCGGCGTGATCACCGTGATGTCGGGCAAATGCGTACCGCCGTGGTAGGGGTCGTTCAACACGTACACATCGCCCGGCTGCATCTGGCCCGCGTTCTCGCGGATCACGGTCTTGATGCTCTCGCCCATGGAGCCCAGGTGCACCGGCATGTGCGGCGCGTTGGCAATCAGGTTGCCCCCGGTGTCAAACAGCGCGCAGCTGAAGTCCAGCCGCTCCTTGATGTTGACCGAGTAGGCGGTGTTTTGCAGCTGTAGGCCCATCTGCTCGGCAATGTTCATGAAGAGGTTGTTGAACACCTCCAG
>NZ_JAUXNA010000089.1 GCF_030682935.1 Polaromonas sp. | reverse complement strand
ATCGCACACCAGCATGAATTCATCGGCGTCCGTGGCCTGCGCCAGCGCGCTCAGGCCGTTGTGCACGGTGTCCGGACCGCCTATCACCGCAGCGGCCAAAAAGTCGCTGATGGCGGCGCGCTCCTGCGGATGCCTTTGTGCCATGAAGTTCTCCACCGGCGGCTGCAGTCCGCGCCGGTCGCCGGTCAGGATGCCCAGTACGCGCTGGTAGGTGCTGCTGGCCAGGTACTCGGCCTCGGCGTCGGTCGGTGCGGCGATCAGCGGCACGCCAATCGTCACATAAGGTTTGGCCAGCGTGGCTGACGGCCGGAACTGGCTGCGGTACAGGTCAATCGCCTGCAGCAGCAGGCCAGGCGCAAAATGGGAGGCAAATGCATAAGGCAAGCCGCGCTCGGCCGCCAGCCGGGCCGAAAACAGGCTGGAGCCCAGCAGCCAGATCGGCACCTCGGTGCCCGCACCCGGCATGGCGATCAGGCGCTGGCCCGGTTGCGCCGGGGCCAGCAGGCGCTGCAACTCGGCCACGTCCTGCGGGAAATCATCGGCCGTCTCTGGCCGGTCGCGGCGCAGCGCCCGCATCGTGGCCTGGTCGGTGCCGGGCGCGCGGCCCAGTCCCAGGTCGATGCGGCCCGGGTACAGCTCGGCCAGCGTGCCACAGGCCTCGGCCACCACCAGTGGCGCATGGTTGGGCAGCATGACGCCGCCCGAGCCAACGCGCATGCGCTGCGTGCCGCCCGCGATATAGCCCACCAGCACGGCGGTGGCAGAGCTCGCAATACCCGCCATGTTGTGGTGTTCGGCCAGCCAGTAGCGCGTGAACCCCAGCGTTTCGGCGTGTTGCGCCGTGCGCAGGGCAATCGCCAGCGCGTCGGCCACCGTGCCGCCCTCGCGTACGGCCACCAGGTCGAGCATGGACAAGGCAATGTCAGGAAGTGCTTTCATGTCGGGTATTGTCGCGGGATGCCGTTATCCGTGCCCGGAGGAGGGCGCATCCTCAAGCGCCGACAATCCATGCAAATGCCGCCAGTCATCATTCATGGGAGAACAACACGGTGAATTTCGTGGAACGCAAGCGCTACCCGGGGGGCTTCTGCCGTGCGCCATGGAGCGCGGTGCGCTGCAGGCGTGAGGCCAGCGATGTGTAGGGGCGACAAACTCAACCGCATCCAGCGCCTGAGCTGCGCGGTTTGCCTGCGTCCGCAAAGCGCCTGTATCTGCCAGTGGATTACGCCGGTGGACCACCGGGTGGAAGTGGTGGTGCTGCAGCATCCGCTGGAAGTCGGCCAGGCCAAAGGCAGTGCGCGGCTGCTGCACCTGAGCCTGCCGCACAGCGCGCTGGTCACCGGCGAAGTGTTTGCCGAGGCGGCCCTGCGAGCCCTGATCAGCGCGCCGCTGCATCAGCACGCGAGCGCAAGCCCGCCCATGCACACGATTTTGTTGTACCCGGATTCGCCGCAAGACCAGGCGCTGGGCCTGCCTGCGCCGCCGGCTTTGGCGCCCGCGCATTTGCACGATCCATCCCGGCTGCGCCTGATCGTGCTGGATGGCACCTGGCGCAAGAGCCGCAAGATGCTTTACCTCAACCCGCTGCTGCACCAGCTGCCCCGGCTGGCGTTGCGGGGCATGCCCGCCTCCCACTACCGGATTCGCAAGGCCCACCAACCCGACCAGCTGTCGACACTGGAAGCGACCTGCGCCGCGCTGGTGCAGCTGGAAGGTAATGCCGAGTCGTTCAAGCCCCTGCTGGCGGCGTTTGACGGGTTTGTCGCGCAGCAGGCGGGCTATCGGACTTAGGTTTTGCAAGCGGCCGGGTCACATCCGCAAGGCCTGTGCATAGCCCGTCATCTCCAGATACCCGCTGCCCACGCGCTTTCCGTTGCTGTCGATCAACTCGCTCAGGCCTTCCCAGTAAATGGCGCCGGTGGAAGCGCGGCTGTCAAGTTCCTGGTTGTCGATCACTGCCCGCACGGTATAAAAATCGGCGGGGGTGCGCACCCTCCATTCCACGGGATAGGTCGCTTGGGTCAGCGGGCTTTTCCAGCGACGCCCGGGTTTGAACACCACTTCGCCGCGGCTGAAGGTGTAGAGCGCGCCTTGGGCCGACCTGAAGGAGCCGCCGTCCCACAGCGCGTTGCCGTCCTTGTCGCGCAGCCTGAACGCAGTCAGCGCGCTGCCGTCCGTCAGGTTCATGCCGATCCAGTCCCAGCCCACGGCGCTGGGGTGCAGCAGTTCCTGGCTCCACTCGTGGTCCAGCCAGGCTTTGCCGGTGACTTCAAAGTTTTGCCCCTGCACCTGCAGGCTGCCGCGTGAAGCCAACTGGGGCTGGCTGTAGTAGTAACTCGCCTGTTTTTCATCGGGTCCCTTGCGGGACAAGCCCTTGTTGCCCTGCAGCAGCACGTTTTGCGTTTCCTCAAACTGCAGCTTCAGGCCAAAGTCCGCAGCCGGCAACTCGGCGGTATACATGCCGCCCTCGGCTTGCAGCGACCAGTCGCGCAGCCTGATGGCCATGTCCTGTTCGCTGGCCTGGGCCACGCCAAAGCCGATGCGCGCAATGCGCTGGTCAGCCAAAAGTTTTTTGCCCTGCACATCGGTGATGGCCGCATGGGCAAAAAGCAGTTGTTTGGCGGCAAATTTCGAGGTCATGCCCTGCGTGCCCTCGACCCGCGAGCGGAAAAACGTGAGTTGAAAACCAAAGATGCGCCCGCCCGATTCCCCGGATGATGCCTGGCCGGTGATGTACCACCACTCGGTCCTGAAGTCGGGGTGCGCGCCCCGGTCGCGCGGAAAGACCAGGGCTTTGGCGGGCAGGGCGAGGGCGGGATGGGTCCACGCTGCAACGCCCGCCAGCCCGGCGAGCACCCACTGGCGGCGAACCATACTGGCAGGCCATCGGTGCATGTCAGTTCGCCTGCACGCGGTGCATCAGGAAAATTTGCCAAGGGCTCATGGCCCCGATTCTCGCAGCAAGGCCGCTGGCGCAGCGGCTTGCGTGGTTTTAAAAGGTTTGGGCCGTGGCCGTGGTTTGAAAAACAATTTCGCCGGTGGGTATATGCACCACCCGGACTTCCTGGCGCGTCGGATCATCCACACTTTTGACCGCGACGGCAACGGCCAGCGAGCAGTTTCTGTAAAGGTGGCTAAAGTTGGGCGATGGGAGCAAGCTATCCATCAGTCTGTCTGTGCCTTCAATTCGGTACTGAGCGGGTGTCATCCTGAATTCCTTTTTAAGGTAGTCCGTTCATGCTAGGAGTTTGATGCTGCACCGGGATGACAAATATCAACTGATAAATGACACGTGCGCTTCAAAAGCGTGAGCAGCGTAAGCAAAAGAAAATGAGTCAAGGGTTAACCCTTGCTATCGATTTCACCAGTCCTCCTTGACCGCCAGCACCGCATCCTTGCCCGCCGCCGCGCGCCCGGCCAGCCAGGCGGTCAGGGTGCCGGCCAGCATCACGGCGGCGCACAAGGCCAGCAGGCGTCCCCACGGCACTTGCAGGTCCATGGTCCAGTGAAAGCTTTGTGGATTGACCACGTGGACCAGCACCGTGGACACGGCCAGGCCCAGGCCCAGGCCCGCAACAGCGCCGATTGCCGTCCAGGCCGCGCCTTCGCCGGCCACCACCGCGAGGATTTGCCGCCGCGTCAGCCCCAGGTGCGCGAGCAGGCCAAACTCCTTGCGGCGCGCCAGCACCTGCGCGCTGAAACTGGCGGCTACGCCAAACAGGCCAATCGCAATCGCCACGCCCTGCAGCCAGTAGGTCACGGCAAAGCTGCGGTCAAAAATCTTGAGTGATGTGGCGCGGATCTGGCTGACCGAGGCCATGTCAAGCAGCGCGCCTGCGCCCGATTGCTGCTCGGCCAGGCGGCGTATTGCCTGCTGCACGGGGGCGTCGCTGGCATCGCTGCTGAGCCACAGCGCCAGGTCGTTGACGCGCTGGTCGCCGGTCAGCCGTTCAAAGTCGCGCTGCGCGATGGCAATGGCGCCAAACTGGCGCGCGTAGTCGCGCCACACGCCGGCGACGTAAAACCGGGGAGGATCATAATTAGCTATTAAATCAGGAGCTGCTTGCACCCGACCTGATTGGGCTAGAGCACTAAAAGACTGTGAAAGTGGGCTGAAAATGCTGCCGGGCTGGGCGCCATACAGGTCCACCATCGCTTCACTGACATAAATGCCGATATGGCCGGACGGCACCGGCAGCGACTGGCCCACCAGCGGCAGCGTGCTGGCCGGGTCGTCAATCGGGCGCGAAATCAGGGCAACGGCGGGCTGGCCCGGGTCCAGCTGCAGTTGCGTGGTGCGCAAGGTGCTGACGCGCGCCACGCCAGGCAAGCGGGCCAGCGCCTGCACAAACTCGGGCGAAAAATAAGCGGTGTCGCTGGCCTGGGTGCCCAAAGCCGTGCGCACATACAGGTCGGCGGGCAGCACCACATCGAGCCAGTGCGTGACCGAATCGCGAAAACTCGCCACCATCACGGTCAGCGCCACGGCCAGGCTGAGCGAAGCCACCACGCCACTGACGGCCACCGCAGCGCTTTCGCGCACGCGGCGCGCGCGCTCCACGGCCAGCATCGGCAGCAGGCGGTGCGCAACCCAGGGGCTGAGCCGGTTGTAGAGCAGCGCAATCAGCCAGGGCAGTGCCGTGATGCCGCCCACCAGCAGCAGCCCGACCGACAGATAAGCCGCCAGTGGAATGCCCAATAGCGGAGGGAGTAAGGCCAGCAGGGCGCCAGCCGCGATCAAAAAAATACTGACCCAGCGGCTGGTGCCCGCACCGGTTGCGATGCCCAGGCCCTTGAGGGTTTGCGCCGGCGGCAGTTTTTGCGCCGCACGCGCCGGCCACCAGCCGCCCACGCCGGCCGCCAGCACGCCCAGCGCGCCGTAGGTCAGCGCGGCCACGCCACGCCATTGCAGGGCAGGTGCCACGCCCGCAAAGTAGCCGCCGCCCAGGTCGCCGCCGAGCAGCCGCAGCGCCAGCCCCGCCAGCCCGGTGCCCAGCGCAATGCCCAGCGCGCTGCCAGCAAGACCCAGCACCAGCGATTCGATCAGCACCAACTGCAGCCGCTCCCGGCCCGTCAGCCCCAGCACGCCGAGCAGTGCAAACTGCTGCGCCCGCTTGGCCACGCTCAGCGAGAGCACCGAAAACACCAGAAACGCGCCCGTGAACAGGGCCACCAGCGCCAGCACCGTGAGGTTGACGCGGTAGGCGCGCGACAGGTTGCTGACCCGCTCGGCGGCGTCGCCAGGCGCGCTGGCCGTGATGTTGGGCGGCAATTGGAGCACGTCGATAAAGCGGCGCGCATCACTGCCGGCTTTCAGCCGCACATCAATGCGCGACAGCTCGCCGATCCGGTCAAACAGCTGCTGCGCGGCCGCGATGTCCATCACGGCCAGCGGGCCGCCGCCTGCGCTGACCGTGCCGGCCACCCTGACGCGGCGCAGCGCCAGCCCGCTTTGCAGGTCCAGCTGCGGGGCCGCCAGCAGTTGTCGCGCGGCGGGGTTCAGAAAAGCCGCATCAGGGGCAAACAGCGCAAAGCGGTCTGCATCGGCCGCGCTTGTTGAGGGTACCGGCATCAGCGCGGGCGCAATCGCCGCCACCGCCAGCACATCGACGCCGATGATGCGCAGCGCGACACGCTTGCCGTCAGCGGCCACGGCGTAGGTGCCCAGTTCCAGCACCGGGCTGGCCAGCGCGACCTGGGGGTGCGTGGCCACGCGTGCATACACGGTTTCGTCAAAACTGCCCTGCACCGCGCGCAGTTCGAGGTCGGGCTGTCCGTTCACGGCGCGCACCGCCTGCGAAAACTCGGCCAGCGCCGAGGCATTGATCAGGTGCACCGAAAACGCCAGCGCCACGCCCAGCATCACGGCCACCATGGCGGCGGCATTGCGCCACTTGTGGTGCAGCAGTTCCTGCCAGGAGAAGGTTTTCAGCAGGCTGATCATGAGGGATGCTTTCTGGTTGGCCGCAGGCGCACTGCAGTTTATGCGTTAAGTGGGGGCGCGTTCATTCCCTGCGGGGATTGAACGCCCGGTACTCCTGCTGGCGCGGTGATCCGGCCTGCCGGTATTTACGCGCAGCTGGCGTGGTTTGTCGGACCGCGTTGATAAATCTCAAGCGGTTCGCCGGGGTGCGCGCCAGAATGGAATCATCAGCTACCAAGGAGATGGGAATGCAGCTTCCGGTTCACATTCAGTTTCGCGGCATGGAGCCTTCCGATGCGCTGGAGGCCAGTGCGCGCGAGCACGCGTACAAGCTTGAAGTGTTTGCCCCCGGCATCATGACGTGCCGTGTTGCCATTGAGCTGGAACAAAAACACCAGCATCAGGGGCGCCCCTACGGCGTGCACATTGATCTCACGCTGCCGGGCCACGAACTTGTGGTCAACCGGGTTCAGGATGAAGACGTGTATGTGGCCCTGCGCGATGCTTTTGACAACATGAAGCGCCAGCTGGAAGACGTGGTGCGCAAGCGCAGGGGGCAGGAAAAACAGCATGCGCAGCCCCTGCATGGCGAAGTGGTGCGCCTGGACGACGCAGGGGGCTTTGGCTTCATCCGCACGCCTGATGGCGATGAGTACTACTTCAGCCGCGACAACGTGGCCGGCACGCCCTTTGAGCACCTGCAGACGGGCAGTGCTGTGCAGTTCATTCCCGAGGTGGGCGGCGAAGGACTGCAGGCCAAGCGCGTGAGCCTGGGCAAGCACGGCATGGGCTGAACCGCCCGCAGAATGTGACACGCAAAAAATCAGGGAGAACAACATGGGTGAGCGTTTGACAACCGGTGAAATCTGCACGCGTAGCGTAACCATCGCCTTCCGGGAGACGCCCCTGGACGGGGCTGCGCGCCTGATGCGGGACAACCATGTCGGCTGCCTGGTCGTGGTCGATGAAGTTGGGGGCAAGCGCATTGTGGTGGGGGTGCTCACGGACCGCGATATCGTGACCGCTGTGGTTGCGCCAGGCCTTGATGCCGCCACCCTGCGCGTGGAGGATGTGATGACTACCGATCTGGTCACCGCCCGTGAGGACGATTCGCTGATCGACCTGATGCGCACCATGCGACGCAAGGGGGTGCGTCGCATTCCGGTGGTGGACGGGCAGGGCGAACTGGTAGGCGTGGTGGCGCTCGACGATGTGCTCGATATCCTGTCGCAGGAGTTGGGTTTGCTGGTGGGGGCCATCGACAGCGAGGGGAAACGCGAGCGCCAGATGAGAAGGTGAGCCGGGTAGCGCAGACTCTGCGCATGACCAGCAAAATCACCAGCGCAGTTGCCAGCAGCCATCGGCTTGCGCCTGCACCCCCGTGCCGAATTTCTGGCCCTCGTTTCCAAACAATGCCTGCAGGCTTTCTCGGGCAGAGGTGTCCGCATGCACGAGTTGCAGCCGCCGCAGCTGCATCGGCACGATCTCTAGTTGCTGCAGTGCGCCGGTTTCGGTCGAGATGCGGGCGAAATACAGGCACACGGCACTCGGGTCAAAGCGCTCCTGAAAGGAAATGCCCTCGTAGTCATTGATGAGGTCGCCGCAGCCATACAGAATGAGTCGTCCGCGGTAGACCTCCATCGGCCGCGGATGGTGCGAGGAATGGCCGTGAATCAGATCTGCCGCACCCAGTTCAATCAGGCGCTGCGCGAAGCGGCGATGCCGCTCTGGCACCTCAACGCCCCAGTTGCCACCCCAGTGCAGCGAGACCACGACCAGGTCGCCGGGCTGGCGCTGGCGGGCTACGCGCTTGGCCACCTGCAGCGCACCGGCCTCGTCCCATGCGGGCAGCCATGCCACGCCGGAGTTGTCTGGCGTGGCGGCCCAGGCGCCTGGCACGCCGCTGTCCGGCCCGGCCCAGGAAAAGACCCGCAGGCGCGCGCCACCGGCCAGCGGCCAGGACGCGGGCGCGCAGGCGGCCTCAAGATCGCTTCCGGCGCCCGCGCTGCTGATGCCGGCCCGCTGCAGCGTGCGCAGGGTTTCGTTGAGCCCGGCCCGCCCCCAGTCCAGCACATGGTTGTTGGCCAGTGCGCAGCAGTCAATGCGGGCGGCCATCAGGCAGCTGATGTTGGCCGGGTGCATGCGGTAATGAATGCCCTTGCCGGGCCAGGCTTCCTCCGAGGTGGTGATCGCCGTTTCCAGATTGACCAGACGCAACGCGGGCTGGCGCTTGTCAATCTCGGCCAGCGCATCGCCCCAGATATAGCCGGGAGTGACCGGGGCCGGCACCGGGCCGTTCAGCCGCTCGGCCAACTGCACATAGTCGCGCGCATCGTGCACCCAGCTTTCATACAGCACCGGCGGCACGGTCTGCGCCTGGATCTGGTCGATGCCGCGCCCGGTCATCACATCGCCGGCCAGCCAGAGCGTTAATGTTTCCACTGCCTTATCCCTTGATGCAGATCAGCGGCTCCAGCCGCGCCACTTTGCGCGCCAAGCCTGCCGCATCGGCGGCATCGACGACCGCGTTCACGTCCTTGTAGGCGTCGGGTGCCTCCTCGGCCACGCCGCGCATGGAAGGGCTGCGTATCAGAATGCCGCGTTGTGCCAACTCGTTGACCACCGCGCCCCCGTTCCAGGTCTTGAGCGCCTGATGCCGGCTCATGGCGCGGCCGGCGCCATGGCAGGCTGACGAAAAAGCCAGGGACTCCGAGGCTGTGGTGCCCGCCATCACATAAGACCCGGTGCCCATGGAGCCGCCAACCAACACCGGCTGGCCAGAGGCACGCAAAGCCTGCGGCAGTTCGGGGTGGCCGGGGCCCCAGGCCCGCGTCGCGCCTTTGCGGTGCACATAAAGCTCGCGCAGGCGGCCGTCGACTTTGTGCGTCTCCAGCTTGCAGGTGTTGTGCGACACGTCATACAGCACCGGCAGTTGGGCCGAGGGCAGCACTTTGGCAAACACGTCGCGTACCAACTGGGTCAGGATCTGGCGATTGGCCAGCGCGCAGTTGATGGCCGCCCGCATCGCGCCCAGGTATTCCTGGCCCAGGTCGGAGCGGATTGGCGCGCAGGCCAGTTCGCGGTCAGGCAGCACCAAGCCGTGGCTGGGGGCAGCCTCGACCATCCGGCGCAGGAACTCGGTGCCGATCTGGTGCCCCAGCCCGCGCGAGCCGCAGTGGATCATCAGCACGACATCACCCAGGTGCAG
>NZ_JAUXNA010000079.1 GCF_030682935.1 Polaromonas sp. | reverse complement strand
GACGGTGCTGGTCAACGGCACCTTGCTGACCGAGGGCACGCCCGAGCAGATTGCCAACGACCCGCAGGTCAAGGCGGTCTATCTGGGCCATGGCGAGGAGGTGCGCGGCGCCGGGCCGCCCCAAGGCGCGAAAGCCCCCTCGGGGGGCAGCGCAGCGCGCGTTGTGGCAAGCGTGGGGGATAAATCTAATGGCTGAACTTCTTAAGGTCGAGAACCTTCGCGCCGGTTACGGTGAAGCCGTGGTATTGCAGGATGTGTCGCTCAGCCTGGACGAAGGCCAGACGCTGGCCCTGCTGGGGCGCAATGGCACCGGCAAGACCACGCTGATCAACACGCTGGCGGGCGCGACGCGCCAGCATGGCGGCAGCATCACGCTGGGCGGCATTGCGCTGCACAAACTGCCATCGCACGAGCGGGCGGCGGCCGGCATCGGCTGGGTGCCGCAGGAGCGCAACATCTTCAAATCGCTCACGGTGCATGAAAACCTGACGGCGGTGGCGCGTCCCGGCAAGTGGAACCCGGATCGCGTCTACGCGATGTTTCCGCGCCTGGCTGAACGCAAGACCAACCTGGGTACGCAGTTGTCGGGTGGTGAGCAGCAAATGCTGGCCGTCGGCCGCGCCCTGGTGCTCAACCCCAAGCTGCTGCTGCTGGACGAGCCGCTCGAAGGGCTGGCTCCCATCATCGTCGAGGAATTGCTGCGAGCCATTGCCCGCATCACCCGCGACGAAGGGCTGTCGGCCATCATCGTCGAGCAGCATCCGCAGGCCATCCTGGCCATCAGCCACCGCGCCGTGGTGCTTGACCATGGCACGGTGGTGCACAGCGGCGGCGCAGAGGACTTGCGCGAGCAGCCCGAGTTGCTGGATCGTCTGCTGGGCGTGACCAGGGCCGAGCCCCATTGATAAATTTTTTTCCTGGCGCATTCATCCTTAAAGCCGGCAGCTCGACAAGCGGACTGCCGAACTGAAATAAAGGTCAATCATCATGTTTCCAAAAAACACCTGGTACGTTGCCTGCACCCCCCAGGATATCGACGACAAGCCGCTGGGCCGAAAAATCTGCGGCGAGCGCATCGTTTTTTACCGGGGCAT
>NZ_JAUXNA010000069.1 GCF_030682935.1 Polaromonas sp. | reverse complement strand
GGCGGCGGCGAGATCGGCAGCGCCCAGTATTTCCAGGCGCTGGCGGCCCGTGCCGTTCCTGATGTGCGCATGAACCCGCTGCTGCTCAAGCCCGAAAAAGACACGCAAAGCCAGGTTGTGCTGATGGGCCAGGTCAACGCTGAACTCTCGCGCATGGAATGGCGAAGCCGCAGTCTGTCGGTCTGGCCGGTGGTGGCGCAGGCGCTGGACGAGCTGCTGGCTGAGAACGACGTGGTGGTGATCGAAGGCGCCGGCTCGCCGGCCGAGATCAACCTCAAGTCCTGCGACATCGTCAACATGCGTGTGGCGTTGCATGCCAACGCCGCCTGCCTGCTGGTGACCGACATCGACCGGGGCGGCGCGTTTGCCCATCTCTACGGCACCTGGGCCATGCTCGACAAGGCCGAGCAACAATTGATCAAAGGCTTTGTGCTCAACAAGTTCCGGGGCGACGCCACGCTGCTCGCGCCCGGCCCGCAGATGCTGCAGGACCTGACCGGCGTGCCGACGGTCGCCACGCTGCCGATGTGGTGGCAGCACGGCTTGCCGGAAGAAGACGGTGTGTTTGATATGGCCCCCACGTTCGGCACTGGCGTGTCCTCTCTGCCCCCCGAGGGGGCTGAACTTGCTAGGGGCGGCCCGTCGCTGCGTTCGCGTCCGCCGGTGATTGCCGTCATCGCCTACCCGCGCATCAGCAACCTCGATGAATTCCAGCCGCTGAAAAACGTGCCCGGCGTGCGTTTGAAATGGGTGCGCAGCCCGTCCGAACTGGCTGGCTTGGGAGAGGCGGACTGGATCATCCTGCCTGGCTCCAAGGCCACCAACGCCGACCTGGCCTGGCTGCGCGCGCAAGGGCTGGACCAGGCGATTGCCTTTCACGCCGGGCGGGGCGGGGCGGTGCTGGGCATTTGCGGCGGCCTGCAGATGCTGGGCGAAGCGCTGATCGACCCGCACGGCATAGACGGCAACGGCCCCGGCCTGGGGTTGCTGCCGGTGGTTACTGTGTTTGACGAAGCCAAAACCGTGCAGCACCGGCAGGCCGCGTTTTCAACGCTGCGCGGGCTGTGGGCTGGCCTTTCAGATATTGAGGTGCAGGGCTACGAAATCCACCACGGCCAGACCGCACCGCATTCGGCGATGGCCGCTGCGGGCGACATCGCCTACCCGGTCATGCCCGAAGGCCTGGCCTGGCAAAACGGTGCCGGCAATGTGCTGGGCCTGTATTTGCACGGGATGTTTGAAGACCCGCGCGTGCTGCAGGCGCTGTTTGGCGCGGCCACGCCGACGCTGGACTCGGTGTTTGACGGGCTGGCCGACTACATCGGCCAGCATTTTGAGCCGGGCGTGCTGCAGTCGCTGATAGCTTGAGGCGTGCTGAACGGCGCTATTTGAGCGCCCGCTTCAGCGGCCCGAAGCAGGCCTGCAGCGATTCCTCCTTGCAGACAATCAGTTGGTCTTTCTTGGGGCTGAACTGAACGAAGCGGGTCACCGGCTCCCCCGTCGCCTCGTGCAGGTCGCCCGAGCAGTCGGGCTTGGCGTTGGACTGGGTGACGGTCTCCGTCAGCCGGTAAAAGCCCAGCAGGCTGGGCATGGCCGAGACGTCGTAGCGGCTTTGCGTGACTTCTTCGCCGCTGCTGCCTTGCCGCGTGCCGTTGGTGCCGGCACTGTAGGCCAGTGTTTCCGCGCAGGACTTGCCCGGCAGTGTCCAGGCCCAGCGTCCCGCGAGGGGGTGCTGCGCCGTTGCTGCTGAGGGCGCGTTTGAAGGCGGTTTAGGCGGCAGAGGCCCGGCTGCCTGCGCAGCGGCCACACTGCAGAGCAGGGCGGCAAGGATGATTTTTAACAAGGCGGGGCTCCAGGGGTTGCGCGCGGGCGAGAGCAGGCATTATTAAACGCATGCACTGCGGCGACAGGTTCCATTTGTGACAATTCTTGTAGCTACTAACGCTTGCGATTTAATTGCTGCGTCGTTTGTTGATGGCCTTTAGCTTTGGGTGCTTCTCTGTTGGTTTGAGGGGTGAGCGCCTGCCCGGCGGGGGGTAACTTTCTTTTCTGGCAAAAAAGAAAATAACCAAAGAAAGTTGCCTTGGGGCGGGAGCGGGTTAGAGCTGAACGCTCTGACGGGCCATCGCTTCGCTGGGCCCTGGGTTCCTTGATTGGCAGCCGGCTGGCGTGCCGGAGGCTGGCTGGTTCTACCGCTCGTTCGCCAACAGCTTCACGCTCTGCTTGATCTGCTTGGCTTGCGCTGCGCGCGTCGCTTTTTGTTGTTTGCTGTTTGCTTTCAGCTACGCCATTTTTTTCTCCCTTACTTGCGGGGTGCAGGCTGGTGGGTCAGAGGGTGTGGAACAACGATTGTCTTTTTCACTGTTCGCTGTCAGCCCCGGCCCTGCGTGACCGAGTAAAAAGGCAAGAAACCGCCAACAGTGCTTGAGGCACAAAAGGTAACTACTCAGCGTCCCCGATTTACGCCTTCCCGCCTTTGGGGGAAGGTTGGGATGGGGGCTTTTTCAGGGGTCGCCCAGGCTTGGCAAGCCCAGCCGCTATTTCCAGAGTCCACCACGAACCGAACAGCGGCTGCCCGGCAACGCCTGCCAGCCCCCATCCCAGCCTTCCCCCAGCGGGGGAAGGAGCCCTGCAAATTCGGGGACATGGGTGGCCTGAGTAGTTATCAATTCTTAAAAAAATAGGCCTCCAGCGCAACAGGCGAGGGCGCTGATAGCTATGAATAGCATAGCATTCGAGCGTCTGGCATAGCGCCAGCCCGTATACTGCCTGCGCAGCAAGCGGCACCCGCGCGCCGCGCCAATAGCCAGCGCCGCGTTACACGCTGCCCCCCCTGTTTGAACCATGGATTGCACGTGACTACCGCTTCATCCCCTCTTTCTCCGGAAACGCGCCGCTCCATTTTGCTGCTGTCGTTTGCCACGTTTTCCAGCATGGCGGCGCAGCGCATTTGCGACGCCATGCTGCCCGAACTGTCGCGCGTTTTTTCCGTCAGCCTGGCGCAGGCGGCGCAGGTGGTGTCGGTGTTTGCCATCACCTACGGGGCGGCGCAGCTGGTGTTTGGCCCGCTCGGTGACCGGCTGGGCAAGTTCCGCGTCATCACCTTTGCCGCGCTGGGGTGCAGCATCGGCAGCGTCCTGGCGGTCTTTGCCACCAGCCTGGACATGCTGGTGCTGGCGCGGCTGGTGACGGCGCTGGGCGCGGCGGCCTTGATTCCGCTGTCGATGGCCTGGGTCGGTGACACGGTGCCGTCGGACCAGTTGCAGGAAACGCTGGCGCGGATTGGCGTGGGCACCACGCTGGGCATTGTGGGCGGCCAGCTGATGGGCGGCGTGCTGACCGATGCGCTGGGCTGGCGCTGGGCTTTTGCATTCATGACGCTGCTGTTCGCGGTGGTGGGTCTGCTGCTGTTGGCCGATTTTCGCCGGCAGCAGGCCGCGTCGCCAGTTCCGATCAAGCCCAGCCCGCTGGCGACGCAGCCGCGCTTTTTGAATCAGGCACTGCGCATCATCACCGGCCGCTGGTCACGCGTGGTGCTGCTGATGGCGCTGGTGGAGGGCGCGGTGGGCTTTGGCGTGCTGGCCATGTGGGCTTCGCACCTGCACCGGTCGCTGGGCCTGTCGCTTTCGATGGCGGGGGCCATCGTGGCGCTGTTTGGCATGGGCGGCATGCTGTACATGGCCGTGAGCCGCCACCTGATCCGCCGTTTTGGGCAGCAGGGGCTGGTGTCCATTGGCGGGGCCATGGTGGGCGTGTGCGCGCTGGTGCTGGCCTATACGCCGCACTGGCTGCCCGCCGTGCCGGCCAGCCTGTTGGCCGGTTTTGGTTTCTTCATGTTCCACAACACCATGCAGGCCAACGCCACGCAGATGGCGCCCGAAGCGCGCGGCACGGCGGTGTCGCTGTTTGCCTCGTGCCTTTTCCTCGGTCAGTCGCTGGGTGTCGTTATGGCTGCTGCTCTGATTGACCGCATCGGCACCAGTGCCGTGATCGCGTTGGGCGGTGGGGCGATGGCGCTGGAGGGGCTTTACTTTGCCTGGGCGCTGCGGCGGCGCGATGCGCGGGGCTGAACATCAAACGCTGCCCTCCAAGGCTGCGACCGCTTCCCACGCGCCCAGTGCATAAACATGTTTGTCCCGCAGGCCCTGCACGCCTTCGGTCCATGCCGCCAGCATGCCCCGGCCCATGTCGGTGAAAGCGGGGTGCTTTTTCATGGCCTCAAACACCTGCGGCGCAACATCGGCCACGGCGTCGCAGACGGCCTCGGCCATCAGGGCTTGCTCCTTGGGCGCAATGCCGAAGGCGGTGGCGATGAATTTCTGCATGTTTCTGCCAGGCGTCCACGTTTTTTTGCCCATGAAGGCCAGTGCGGGCAAGTCGTCTTCCATGCCTGCGTAAACCCGGGTGGTCAGCATGCCGCAGGCGGGCGCAGCCTGTACATCGACGGGCGATGTGTAACGCAAGGCCAGCGTGCGGGCATGGCAGCTGGCGTTGCGCAGCGCGTAGCTCAGCAGCAAGCTGGTGGCCAAGTGGCGAAAGGCTTCGCCCCGGCGGCTGCCGGGCACATGGTCGCGCACGGCCTGGGCTATTTGCTCCCAGCTGGTGTCGTGCTTGGTGGCGGGGTGCAGTCCCAGCAACACGCCAAAATCTTCCACGCCCCAGTGGGGCTGGCCCTGCGCGTCCAGGTCAAAGCGGTGCACGATGAGGGTTTGGCCGTCGTCTGAAATATCGGTGTGGGCGGTCAGCATCACGCGGCTGGCCACCTGTGCGCACAAGTGCGCATTAAGCGCAGCAAAGGGCGGCTGCGGGGCAGGCTCGGGCTCGCAGCCCCTTGGCCGCACCGCCACCTGCACCCGGCCCGGCGTACCGCCGACCGCGAACGGCCAGTGCACGGCGTCGTCCAGCACATAGGGTTCGGTGCGCACGGGCAGGGTAAGCGAGACAAAGTCGCCCGGCGCGGTGCCGGCATGGTAGGTCAGCACGCTTTTAAGGCCGGCCGCTTGCTCTAGTGCGGCCACGTCGCGGCCCAGGACGTAAACAGGAAATTTCATGATGTGGGCTGTAGTTGCGGGCGCGGGGCTGCGCTTTGGGGGGGAATGGTTGGATCCATCCAGTTTTTGTAAAAAATCACTTGATCTGGCAGCCCACGACTGTAAGTGCATTCCCGGCCTTGAGCCTCCCATCAACCGCCCACAAGCCGCGCGCGTCTTCCGGGTGCTTACGCTACCGTCCTACACTCCCGGGATGCGCGCACTACTAGAATCCCCCATGATGAAAATGGCCTTGGCCCGTGCCAAACCCCTTGCTGCTGAAGTGCTTCGCCGCCTGCGGCACCCGACCCGGCGCGGTATCGCCCTGTCGCTGGCCGCAGTGCCGGTGCTGTTGCTTCTCTACGTCCTGGTCCTGATTCCGTTCACGCCCAGCATTGGCGACCTCCGAAAAGCCAAGATCGAAAAGCCCGCCACGGTGCTCTCGGCCGACGGCAAGGAGCTGGCCGTGTTCAAGCGCGCCAACCGCGACTGGGTCAAGCTCGCCGACATCTCCCCCAGCGTGGTGGACGCGCTGATCTCCACCGAGGACCACCGGTTCTTTACGCACCATGGCATTGACTTCAAGCGCACAGCCTCGGCGGCGCTGCACACCTTTTCGGGTGACCGGCAGGGCGGCTCGACCATCACGCAGCAACTCGCCCGCAACCTGTTTCCCGAGGAGGTCGGCCGGGCGCCAACGCTGACGCGCAAGATCAAGGAAGCCATCACGGCCCTGAAGATCGAGGCCGTCTATACCAAGAAGGAGATCCTGGAGACCTACCTCAATACGGTGCCTTTTCTGTATAACGCCTTCGGCATTGAAATGGCGGCCCGTACCTATTTTGACAAGTCGGCCGACAAGCTCGACGTGCTTGAAAGCGCCACGCTGATCGGCATGCTCAAGGGCACCAGCTACTACAACCCGGTGCTCAACCCGGAGCGCTCGGTGGAGCGCCGCAACATTGTTCTGAGCCAGATGGTCAAGCACGACAAGCTGAAAGCCGCACGGTATGAGGTGCTGAAGAAAAGGCCGCTCAAGGTCGAATTTGAGCGGCAGACCGAGTTGCTGGGCCCGGCGCCCCACTTTACCCAGCAGCTGCGCCGGTGGCTGATTGATTGGGCCGACCGCAATGGCTACAACATCTTTGCCGACGGCCTGGTGGTGCGCACCACCATCGACTTCCGGCTGCAAAAACTCGCCAACGAGGCCGTGGTCCGCCAGGGTGACAGGCTGCAAGGCGTGGCCAGCCAGGAGTGGGGCCCGAGGGCCTGGGCTGCCAAAAAGAGCCTGCTGCAGGCCTTTGTGCGTGAGAGCAGCGAATACAAGGCGGCCAGGGAGCCGGGCTTGAGTGACGAGCAGGCCCTGAAGCAGGTGCAGGCCGACCCCGCGTTCCTGGGTAAATTGCGGCAGGACAAAACCCGGCTGCAGGCCGGCTTCGTGGCGCTGGACCCGCGCAATGGCCATGTCATGGCTTGGGTCGGCAGCCGCGGATTTTCCCAGGACCAGTTCGACCATGTCCAGCAGGCGCGCCGCCAGCCCGGCTCCACCTTCAAGCCCTTTGTCTACGGCGCCGCCTTTGAGCAGGGCACGCTTCCCACCGACACGTTTGTGGACGAGGCCGTCGAGATTGCGCTGGGCGGCGGTGCCGTCTGGCGGCCCACCGACTCCGGCGCGCCCAGCGGCGTACCCATGAGCCTGCGGGACGGTCTGGTGTATTCCAAAAACACCATCACCGCCCAGGTCATGCAAAGCGTCGGCCCGGCCAAGGTGGCCAAGCTGGCCCAGGCCATGGGTGTGCGGCAAAGCAAGCTGGAGCAGGTGCCTTCTCTGGCGCTGGGCACCAGCCCGGTGACCCTGAAGGAAATGGTGTCGGCCTACAGCACCATCGCCAACAGCGGCAACTACATCGAGCCCATGCTGGTCACGCGGATTGAAGACAGGAATGGCCGGGTGCTGGAGCAGTTTGAGGCCAAGGCGCCAGAGCAAGCCATATCGACAGCCGCCGCGCACACCCTGCTCGACGTGATGCGCGGCGTCATCGACCGGGGCACCGGCGGCGGCATTCGCAGCCGGTATGGCATTCAGGCCGATGTGGCGGGCAAGACCGGCACCACCCAGGACAACACCGACGGCTGGTTCATCCTGATGCATCCGCACCTGGTGGCGGGCGCCTGGGTGGGATTTAACGACAACCGCGTGACCCTGAGCGACTATTGGGGCCAGGGCGCGCGCAGCGCGTTGCCCATCGTGGGCGACTTTTTTCAGCAGTCCTTGCGGTCGCGGGTGGTCGACCAGAACGCGCGCTTTGACGCGCCGCGTCTGGTGAGGGCGCCAGACCCGACACCTGTGGAAGAGCCCGAGGCTGAAACGATGTTGCCGTCCGAAGAGGCTCCGCCATCGCTGCAGGACGCCCAGCCCGCATTCCGCCAGGACAACTACCAGACCTTTCCGGCCAATCCCACCTATCCGCAGGCTGAGCCTGCGCCGCAAAACCTGTATTTGCCGCCCGTCCCGCAGGCGCCGGATCGCGCCGGCAACGGCCAGTGATTCGGCGGGGCGCCTTGTCGCACCGGTTGCACGGCAGGCGGCGATCCCCGCATAAACTGGCAGGCTAACTTCAGGAGTTCCCTTTCATGCTTACCCTTTGCGGCTTTCCCATTTCCAATTACTACAACAAGGTGAAGCTGGCGTTGCTTGAAAAAGGCGTACCGTTCAATGAAGAAATGGTGCCCGTTTACAGCACGCACGATGCGGTGTTGGCGGCCTCACCGCTGGCCAAAATCCCCTACATCCACACGCCGCAGGGCGGACTGTGCGAAAGCCAGGCGATCATGGAATACATTGAGGCAGCCTACCCGCAGCCGCCGCTGTTGCCCGCCGACCCGTTTGCCGCCGCCAAGGTGCGCGAGCTGATCACCTTCATCGACTTGCACCTGGAACTGGTGGCGCGCGAGCTGTACCCGCAGGCCTTTTTTGGCGGCACGGTGAGCGAGTCCACCCAGGCCCGCGTGCGCAAGCAGCTGGAAAAAAACATTGCCGCTTTCAAACAGCTGGCCCAGTTTTCGCCTTATGTGGCCGGCGACATGTTTACCCAAGCGGATTGCGCCGCCTTTGCCAGCCTGCCGCTGGTGGGCATGGCCAGCCGGGCCGTGCTGGGCGAAGACCTGTTGCTGGCGGCGGGCGTGGACTACAAGCCTTACATCAAGCTGATGGGCGAGCGGCCTTCGGTGCAAAAGGTGGTGGCCGACCGCAAGGCGGCGCAGGAAAACGCCAAGGCCAGGGCCTAACATCATCCGCTATAAAATACATAGCTGCCTGCTACCGTATTTATTGGGCTAAAGCCCTATTTCGTTCTAAAAAATAGGTGAACTCAAGGGCCGGGCCCGCCGGCCTGCACCTTCACTGGCGGGCCGTTTGCGAGGCCACCAGCATCGGCGATTCGCGGTAGACCTCGGGCCGCATGACTTTCGGGCCGCCTGCGTAGCCCGACACCGCGTTCAGCACGCCTTGGGTATGCTGAAACACCGCTTGCACGCCCCAAAAGCAGCCACCGGCAAAAACCACTGTTTCGTGCGCGCCGGCACGTTAGGATCTCACCTTCAACCAAGGAGGCCTTATGCGCCAGCGCATCCGCGAAGAACAAGCATCCGTTGCACTGTACTGGGATTTTGAAAACCTGCATGCCAGCCTGGCCGAGGCCCGGCAAGAGGGCGCCTACAGCAAGCAGGACAACCGTTTCAAGGTGCAGGAGCCGCTGATTGACGTGCAGGCGGTGGTGGAACTGGCGGCCTCGTTCGGCCCGACTGCCATCAACCGCGCCTACTGCAACTGGCAGTATTTCAGCCGCTACCGCGACGCGCTGCTGCAATGCGCGGTCGAGCTGATCCAGCTGTTTCCGCCCGGCGGCTCCGCAAAAAATGGCGCCGACATCAAGCTGTGCCTGGACGCCATGGAAGACCTGGGCCGCTTTGGCCATATTGGCACCGTCATCATTGTGGGCGGCGACAGCGACTTCATGCCGGTGTCGCAAAAGGTCAAGGCGGCAGGCCGCACCCTGGTCGGCATCGGGGCGCGCAAAAACACCAACCGGCACTGGGCCAAGAGCTGTCACGAGTTCTGCTACTACGAAAGTCTGGTGGAAAGTCCGGCGGCGACCTCAGCCCTGGCGGCCGAGGCCGACCCGGCCGCGGAACTCTTCAAGCGTGCGACTCGCTTGTTGGCCCAAACCCAGGGCGATGCGTGGGTCAGCCAGTCGGCCGTCTGGCACATGATCAAGCGCCTGGATTCGACCTTTGACCCCCAGGAACACGGCCACGCCAATTTTTTGGCGATGCGCAAGGCCTTCGAGGCTTGGGTGGAGGCCAAGGACGGGGCATCCGGGACACTGGTGCGGCTGCGTTAGTTGCTACTGATTAAATAGCTGCATGCACCCGTTCTGATTGGGCCAGAGACCTTTTTGATGCTTAAACACCTGAAAGATCGTCAGCAACCGGCCACTCGCTGAACGGGAAGGGCAGCGACTCGGAAGCAAAACTTTCAAAATCGGCAATCTGGGCCAGGTAGCGGCCCAGGCTTCGGCCAAAAAACTTCAGCCGGGCGTTGGCCGAGTCGGTGGCCAGCATCAGTACCCCCTGGAGCACGGCCACAAACAGCAGCAGCAGCGAGGCGGCCAGCTGGAAGGCGGCTGCCAGCAGCAGCAGCCGCACCCCCAGCTTGCGCGGTGCGGGCACGGTCAACCCGTTCATCGCCTTCTCCTCGTTTCTCTAGCGGGCCACCAGCACCGGCACCTGCGATTCGGCCACGACCTTGGCCGCCACGCTGCCCAGCATCAGCCGGGCAAGGCCACTGCGACCGTGCGAGCCCACCACGATCAGGTCCGCGCCTTCGTCTTTGGCGGTTTGCACAATGCCGGCTGACGCCGTGACGTTTTCGACCATGCGCAATTGCAGGTCCACGGCCGCACCCTCGCTGCACAGGGCCGACACCTTGGCGTGGGCTTGGGCGGCGTGCTCCTGGGCCGCCGCCATGTAGGCCTGAAAGCCCATCGGATTGGCTTCACCGATGCTCATGTACGGGTAGGGGTCAATCACGAACAGCGCCGTCAGTTTTACGCCCTGCGCGCGCGCCATGCCAATGGCCAGTTGCGCGGCGTGTTCGGAGGCGGCGGAGCCGTCGGTGGCCAACAATATGTGCTTGAACATGCTTGTCTTTCTTTGTAGTTGTGGGGTGATGGACTTGTTCATTATGGTGCGGCCTGCGGCCTGCGCGCGCAGCGTTTATTGATGTGCGTCAAACCTGCAGCAAGATGGGACCGCTACATTCAAAAACAGCGATGCTCGCAAGCTGAAAGGCGCAGCCGCTAACCAGGGCGGACCCACATGATCGTTAATCACACCATCCATCAGCGCGCCAATCCATCCAATGAAAAATCGGCGAGCCTTGACGTTCCACTGGCTGGCTTTTCGCAATGTCACCTGGGCATTCTTTCGCAGCTGCAGGCTTTTGAACAACTGCCTGCGCTGCAGGCCGCCGCAGCCCAGGCATGTACGGTTGCCCACCATACGCTGGATTTGTTCAAGTTCGCGGTAGGTGGGCATCACGCCGACGAGGAAAACGAGCTGTTTCCGGCCGTGCTGCGCAGCGCCACCCCGGGCGCCGAGGCGCAACGCGTCCAGGCCATGGTGCAGCGCCTGACGGCGGAGCACCGCGAGATCGAATCGTGCTGGAAAAAGCTGGCCCCGGCGGTCAAGGCCGCCGCCCAGTCCCGGCCCGGCGACCTCGATCCGGCGGCGGTGCACGACCTGGTGCAGCGCTACACGGCGCATGCGCTGTTTGAAGAGCAGGAGTTCTTGCCGCTGGCCGAAACCATTTTGTCGCGCAATGGCAACCACATGGCGGCACTGGGCCTGTCACTTCATTTGCGGCATGCGCCGCAGGTGGTGGGGCATGTTTAGCGGGCCGATGAGTGCTATATAAACAATAGCTGCTTGTGCTCGTGGTTATTGGGCTAGATGCCTATTTTTCTTCTGCTCGTGGGGCGCCATGCATTCAGGGCGTTTGTCCCGCCTGGTAATGGGCGCAAATCGCGTCAACCAAAGACTGCGCATAGGCGGGCAGCGCCTCGCGCTCCCGCACCAGCACGTAGCGCTCGCGCACGCTCCAGGCATCGACCAGTTCAATCAGTGCCAGATTCATGCTGTGCTGGTTGCGCCGCGCCGCGCTCTCGGGCACGATGCCGACCCCCACGCCCGCGCCAATCATGCGGCACATGGCGTCAAAGCTGCTCAGTTGAACGCGCAGTTTCAGTGGCTTGCCCAGCTTGTCGGTGACCTGGGCCAGAAAGGTCTGCAGCGTGCTGCCTTGATGCATGCCCACGGCGTCTTCGTCCAGGGTGTCGGCAAAGGCGATGCGCCGGCGCTTGGCCAGGCGGTGCTGGCGCGACGTGACAAGCACCAGCCGGTCGGTGCTGAAATGAATGGCCTGCAGGCTCAGCGTGTCGACATGGCCGGCCACGATGCCGATGTCGGCGCGCCCGTCGAGCACGCCGCGGGCAATTTCAGGATTCGGTTTTTCCTGAAGGTCCACGTTGACATTCGGGTTGGCTGACAAAAAGCCCGGCAGGATTTCGGGCAGAAAATCCGTCACGGCCGTGGTGTTGGCGAATACCCGGACATGGCCGCGCAGACCGCCGCCATATTCCTGCAAATCGGTGCGCAGCTGCTCGGTCTGGCGCAGTACGCCGCGTGCGTGGTGCAAAAAAGCTTCGCCGGGGGGCGTCAGGCGCACGCCGCGCGCTTCGCGGTAGAAAAGAGGCAGGCCGGTTTGCACTTCCAGCGCCTTGATGCGCGCGCTTGCGGCCGCCAGCGACAGGTGCTGGCGCCGCGCCGCGCGCGTCAGGTTGCATTCTTCGGCGCTCAGCACAAACAGGCGCAGGTCGGTCAGGTCAAATTGCATGGCGCAATGCTAGCCCAAAGCGGGACAAGTGTTCGGTTTTAACGAAGGCTTGGTTCTGAAATTGTAGATTGCGGCGGGCCCGAAAAGCCGCGATCATGCCAGCCATGACCCTCAATACCGACGTCCGCACGCTGGACCCCGCGACCCTGGCCCACCTGCAAAGCTGGGTCGGCAAGACCGAAACCCTGAACGACGACATCACCGCCGCGCCGCTGCGCGGGCTGTCGGCCACGCTGGACCGCGATGACCCGTCGCCGCTGCCGGGCACGGCGCTGCCGCCGCTGTGGCACTGGCTGTATTTTGTGCCGCAGCCTCGCCAGCGCGAAATCGGCCCCGACGGCCACGCCAAGCGGGGCGGTTTTCTGCCGCCTGTGCCTTTGCCGCGCCGCATGTGGGCCGGGGGGCGCTTGCAGTGGTTCCAGGCGAATCCCCTCGTGGTGGGCGATGCCGTCAAGCGCATTTCGCGCATTGAATCGGTCACGCACAAGGCCGGCCGCAGCGGCGACTTGCTGTTTGTGCTGGTGAAGCACGAAGTCCACAACGCCAGGGGCCTGGCGCTGAGCGAGGAGCACGACATCGTTTACCGCGCCGCAGCCCAGCCCGGCGACCCTGTGCCGCAGCCGGTGGCAGCCGAACAAGGCGCCGCCTGGCAGCGCGCAGTGGTGCCCAATGACGTGCTGCTGTTTCGCTACTCGGCGCTGACCTTCAACGGCCACCGCATCCATTACGACCGCAAGTACGTGACCGAGGTGGAAGGCTACCCGGGCCTGATCGTGCACGGCCCGCTGATTGCCACGCTGCTGGTCGATTTGGTGCGCGTCCATGCGCCGGGCGCTTTCATCAAGGCCTTCAATTTCAAGGCGGTGCGGCCCACGTTTGACCTGCACCCGTTCAAGCTGCACGGCCAGCCCTCCGGGGACGGCAAAACCGTGCGCCTGTGGGCCGAAGACCACGAAGGCTGGCTCACCATGCAGGCGACCGCCGAGCTGGCCTGATTTATTTCTCCTATTCAAAAGCTGTTCATGATCAAAACCACCCCCGACAAATACCAGGACATCCGCGACGCGGTACGCGCGCTGTGTGCCGAGTTTCCCGATGAATACCACCGCAAGATCGACACGGCGCGCGCCTACCCCGAAGCCTTTGTCGATGCGCTGACGAAGGCCGGCTGGCTGGCCGCGCTGATCCCGACCGAATACGGCGGCTCCGGGCTGGGTCTGGCCGAAGCGTCGGTGATCATGGAAGAGATCAACCGCAGCGGCGGCAACGCGGGCGCCTGCCATGGCCAGATGTACAACATGGGCACGCTGCTGCGCCACGGCTCCACGGCGCAAAAAGAGCTCTATTTGCCGCGTATTGCCAGCGGCGAATGGCGTCTGCAGTCGATGGGCGTGACCGAGCCCAGCACCGGCACCGACACCACCAAGATCAAGACCAGCGCCGTCAAAAAAGGCGACCGCTACGTCATCAACGGCCAGAAGGTCTGGATCTCGCGCGTGCAGCATTCCGACTGGATGATTGTGCTGGCCCGCACCACGCCGCTGGCCGACGTGAAGAAAAAGAGCGAAGGTATGTCGATCTTCATGGTCGACCTGCGCCAGGCCGAAAAATCCGGCATGACGGTCCGGCCCATTCCCAACATGGTCAACCACGAGACCAACGAGCTGTTTTTCGAAAACCTCGAAATCCCCGAGGAAAACCTGATTGGCCAGGAAGGCCAGGGCTTCAAATACATCCTGGACGGCCTGAACGCCGAGCGCACGCTGATTGCCGCCGAGTGCATTGGCGACGGTTACTGGTTCATCGACCGCGTGACCAAGTATGTGAGCGAACGCGTGGTGTTTGGCCGCCCGATCGGGCTAAACCAGGGCGTGCAGTTCCCGATTGCCGAATGCTATATTGAAGTCGAAGCCGCCTACCTGATGCGTTTCAGGGCC
>NZ_JAUXNA010000058.1 GCF_030682935.1 Polaromonas sp. | reverse complement strand
CACGTAGTGGTTGTCCATCACGTCAAAGTGCACCAGGTCGGCACCGGCAGCCTCAATGGCGCGGACCTCCTCGCCCAAACGGGAAAAGTCGGCCGAGAGGATGGAGGGGGCAATGCGGAGGGTTTGGGTCATGACGGTCTCGTGGGCTGGGGAAGAGGCGCTGGCGCTTCGGCATGCCAGGCGCGCAAATGGGCCACCGTGGTGCCTTGCAGATTGGGCAGGATACGCAGCGCACCCGTGAAATCGTGGTGGGCCGTGAAGCTGTTGGGCGTGATCAGGGTCGCCAGGCTCGCCCCGCAAGCGGCCTTCAGGCCGTTGGCCGAATCTTCAAAAGCCAGGCAAGCGGTGGCGGGGAGGTTCAGGCGCTGCAGGGTTTGCAGGTAGACCTGCGGGTGCGGCTTCTTGCTCGGCGCCGTGGATGCATCCTCAATGACCGTGAAATACTGCCGCCAGTCCGGACCGATGGCCGAGCGGAGCAGCGCGATGATGTTGACGGGCGAGGTGGTGGTGGCAATCGCCAGTTGCAGCCCGCCCTGGCTGGCAGACTCGATCAGCCGCAGTACACCGGGGCGCAGTTGCACCGCACCGCACTGGACGGCCCGCTCGTAGGCAGCGGTCTTGAGCGCATGCAGGCGCTCCACCGTGTCACGCACGCCGGTGCCATTGATGTCCTGGAGGTCTGGCTGCACCTGGCGCCAGTAGTGCAGGATACGCTCCTTGCCGCCGGAAACTTCAAGCAGTTGGGTGTACAGCGCCTCATCCCAGAACCAGTCGCGCCCGACCTCGGCAAAAGCCTGGTTGAACGCAGCACGGTGCGCACTCTCGGTATCAGCCAATGTGCCATCGACATCAAAAATCAGGGCTTGAAGGGCGGTTGCAGACATGGCTTCTTTCAACGGGTTGGCCGCAATGGTGTCATATATAAGTCACAATGGATTTACTTTAATGGCTTCAACTCATAAACTCTAATCACGTTTTATTAAAATATCATCATAAAAAACTGATTGATTGGAACTTGGCCATGCGACCCTACACCCTCAAGCAGATGCAGACCTTCATTGAAGTGGCACGCCAGCGCTCGGTGTCCAAGGCGGCCGAGCGCTTGTTTGTCACCCAGCCGGCCGTGTCCATGCAGATCCGCCAGCTGGAAGACGCGTTTGGCCTGCCGCTGATCGAGCCCTTGGGCCGCAACATCCAGCTGACGAACGCGGGCGAGGCCTTTCTGATTCACGCCATCGCCGCCCTGGGCCAGCTCAAAGACATGGAAGCCCTGATGGCCGAACATGTGGGCATGAAAAAAGGCCGCATCGACCTGGCCGTGGTCAGCACCGCCAAATACTTCATCCCCATGCTGCTGGTGCGCTTTGGCAAGCAGTTTCCGGGCATCAACATCCAGCTGCGCATCGACAACCGCGAAAACATACTGGGCATGATGGCCCGCAATGAGGCCGACCTGGTGGTCATGGGCCGC
Organism: Polaromonas sp.; assembly: GCF_030682935.1. Classification (GTDB taxonomy): domain Bacteria; phylum Pseudomonadota; class Gammaproteobacteria; order Burkholderiales; family Burkholderiaceae_C; genus Polaromonas. The sequence continues at coordinate 26,507 of NZ_JAUXNA010000058.1, read as the reverse complement.
TCTCCTGGCAACCTGAACTGCGAAGCCACGGCCTTTGCCACCAACCCGCTGAGCATCGTGGCGGCACCCGATCACCCCCTGGTACGCCGCAAGAACTTGCCGTTTTCAGCACTCGGCGAACACCACTTTGTGGTGCGCGAACAAGGCTCAGGCACCCGTGCCGCCATGGAGCGGCTGTTTACCGAACACCAGACGCTCTTAAACGTGGTGATGGAAATGCCCAGCAATGAAACCATCAAGCAAGCGGTGATGGCAGGCATGGGCCTGAGCTTTTTCTCGATGCGCACCGTGCGCCACGAACTCGCCAGCGGCCACATCGCGCTGGTGGACATTGAAGGCATGCCGATGATGGGCAACTGGTACATCACCCATCTGAGCCACAAAAAGCTCTCCCCCGCCGCCACGTCGTTCAAGGCCTTCCTGATTGAGCAGGGCGGCCCTTTGATCAACTCCTGGGCGTGAAGAGCACGGCACGCGGTGCCGCCTCAATCCGGTCAGTCGTCATCGCCGAGTTCAGGATCCCAGCCCAGGGTTCGGGCTTTTTGAATGGCAGCATCGTAAATCCGGTGATGCCGCTCGGCCAACTCAGTCGGAAGACGGCTGGGCAAATTCCCATACGGCTCCCAGGCTTTGGAAACGGCATCCAGCAACACTTGAAAGTCAGCGGCACTGCGCCCAATAAAGGTATCATTTTCTGGAAGGATGTCGAATAGCCAGGCATCACGGATGGTTCGACCTATCATGGTCATCCCGCCATTTTCTTCATTGTCCAGACCGATATAAGTTTGCATGCGTAAGCTCTGTATAAAAAGTTGATGGGTCGATGATCGCAGGTTTACGGGCTTACCGCGTCAAGCCGGCATAAAGCAAAGGCAGCCTTTCCGGCAGGCGCTCCACCTTGTCCACCACCATGTAGTTTTGCGCTCCAAAAATGCGCGACACATACTGGTCAGCGCGGGGATCCAGGCTCATGCAATAGGTACTGATGCCGCTGCGCCCGGCCTCTTCCACCGCTTTCCTGGTGTCGTGGCGCAGGTACTGCGGGTCGCGAACATCCACGTCGGCTGGTTCGCCATCGGTGATGACGAGCAGCAACTTCCTGGCCGAACGCTGGGCTTTCAATGAGGCTGCGGCGTGGCGGATGGCCGCGCCCATGCGGGTCGAGAGCTGGCCGGTCATGCCTGCCAGCCGCGCCTTGACCAGGTCGTCATAAGGCTGCCCGAAGTCCTTGAAACGCCAGTAGTTCACGTCGTGTCGGCCGTCGGAGCAAAAGCCGTGAATGGCAAACGGGTCGCCCACCTTGCCAATGGCATCAGCCAACAGCACGCAGGCCTGGCGCGTGAGTTCCAGCACGGTGTGCGCCTGCCCGGCCACGCGGTCATTGGTGGAATGCGACAGATCGAGCAGCACCATGACCGCGATGTCGCGGGTCTTGCGCACGCTGCGCATCATGATGCGCGGGTCGGGTTGCTGCCCCATGCGCATGTCGACCAGCGAGGCCAGCGCGGCGTTGATGTCAATTTCGTCGCCGTCTTCGAGCTTGCGGATGCGCTGCACGCCTTGCGGCTGCATGGCATCGAGCAAAAACTTCATGCGCGAGATGACGCGTTTGTGCTCGGCAGCAATGCTGTCAATCAGCGCCAGGTCGCCGGTTTTGGCACGCCGCTCCTGCACCGTGACCCAGGCCGGACGCTCCAGCTGGATCAGGTAATCCCACTCGGCGTAATGGCTGGGCAGCACCAGCGGCTCTTTGCCTTCGGACTCGTTATAGGACACGCCCATGTCTTCGTAGGGGAAGAGCTCGGTGCCCAGCACCCAGATTTCCTGCGCGTCGTCGCCAGCGTTCTCCACCTCCACCTCGTTGGCCAGCTCCATGAGGTTGACGTACTTGCGCACCTGCTGGGGCTCCTGGTAACCGGCGGCGATGGACTGCCCGAAGTCAAACGCTTCAAAGGCCCAGAAGTAACGGTTGTCGTCGCGGTAGGGCGCACTCTGCACATCGGTGCGCGGATGGTAGGCCGGGCCGACATCCTTGAAGCTGTGCGCCAGCGTCACACCGATGTCCCACGACACGGTATTGTCAAAGGGCCTCTCCAGCAAACCTGGTTGCGCCTGGGCAAACAGGGCTCGTCCCTCGGCAATCCAGGGATGGGCGTCGTGGTGTTCGGGGTCCAGCAGCGCCCGGGCCAGGCGGCTGAGGTAGTCACCCGCCGTGGCCGCCTGAAAAGGCGAGGCAAGGTGCAGGCTGCACCAGAGCTGGCGCAAGCCGGGAAATTTGGCGCAGGCCAGCGCCTCCACCCGCGCATCCTCGATCACCCCAATCAGTGCCATCTGCCAGGGGTTCAGTGCCTCAGCCGGGATCGGCTGTCGGGTATAGACCAGGTGCGCAGCTGCATGGGCTGCGGTAGCCCGGTACAGCTCGGTGGCGCTGACCGTGCCTTGCGGTCCGTCCACCGCATCAAAGGCATCGGGCAGGTGAATCAGATAGTCTTCAATATAGGGCTTGTAGCCCTCGCGCGACTCGAAGTCGCCCGAGGTCGGGCGCATGAAAAAGTCGCGGCCCCACAGGGCACGCAGGTACATGTTGATGCGCCGCTGCACATCCACCAGCAAGGTGCCCTTGCGCTCTTTTTGCAGGATCGCCAGCGACTCTTTGGAGTTCAGGCCGAAGTACTTGACCTGCTCTTCGTAATTGGTGCGGTGTGCGTGCGCGCCCCAGTTGACCCAGCGGCGCAGACCACCGAGCGTGAGCTGGCCCAGCAACACATCAAGCTTGTCGAGCATCGGGCGCAGGCCACGTGGCGCCTGGTTGACCAGGGCGCTGACCACCTGCAGGTATTGAAGAAACAGCGTGCCATCGGCCAGCCGGGTGGCTGCCGTTGGCGAGGTCGCCAGCACCAGCTCGATGACCGCGCCCGAGGTCTTGGAGGCCAGCATCAGGGCCGAGGTGACCAACTCGGCCACCACGTCCTCGCCCACCTCTTTGGCGACCTGCGGCGCCGCATCGATCCAGGCATTGACCAGGCTTGCACCCTTGCCCAGCCCGCGCAGCGCCGATGCGCCCTTGACATAGCTGTCCAGCCCGCGGGCCGAGAACACGCGGGTGGCATCTGGCCAGGTCTGCACCAGCAGCGCGCGTGATTCGGGCTCGAGTTCGTCGAGCCACTCCTGATAATCGTCAAGATGGACGGACATGGCGTCCTCCGTGTGCTATGCGGTGAACCGCGTGATCAGAAGAAGGTGGCGACGGCCGCGTCCAGGGCGTCGCGCATGTCGGGGTCGTCGGTAATGGGACGCACCAGCGCCACGCGGCAGGCCGCCTGCGCCGCCACACCCCGGGCAATCAGGCTGCCCGCGTAAATCAGCATGCGGGTCGAGATACCCTCGTCCAGGCCGTGGCCCTTCAGGTTGCGGGCGCGCTCGGCAATCGACACCAGCTTGCTGGCCACCTCGGCCGACACACCGGTTTCATGGGCCACGATTTCGGTCTCGATGTCGTGCGCGGGGTAGCTGAAATCAAGCGCGCCAAAGCGCTGCTTGGTGGACTGCTTCAAGTCCTTCATCAGGCTCTGGTAGCCCGGGTTGTAGGAAATGACCACCTGGAAATCAGGGTGCGCCTTGATCAGCTCGCCTTTTTTCTCCAGCGGCAATATACGGCGGTTGTCGGTCAGCGGGTGAATCACCACCGTGGTGTCCTGGCGGGCCTCGACCACTTCATCGAGGTAACAAATAGCGCCATGGCGTGCGGCCGTGGCCAGAGGCCCGTCCTGCCAGCGCGTGCCGTTGACGTCGAGCAAAAAGCGCCCCACCAGGTCAGAGGCGGTCATGTCCTCATTGCAGGCCACGGTGATCAGCGGCTTTTGCAGCTTCCAGGCCATGTATTCCACAAAGCGCGTCTTGCCGCAGCCGGTGGGACCCTTGAGCATCATGGGCATGCGCACTGAATAGGCGGCCTCGAACAGCTCCACCTCATCCGCCACGGGGCGGTAGTAGGGCTGCAGTGTGACGCGGTAGGGGTCGATGATGTCGCTCATGAAAGTCTCCACTCGAAAAATGCCGGGAACTTGACGGTGTTTGTGCAAGGGTGGCCAGCGGGCCGTACCACACCTCAAGGCGCCTGTAAAGGCAAGCACACCTTGAGGTGTGGCCCCGGCATGGATCACGCCGGAGCCTGGTTTGAACTGCCGTTTAGACAGTTTTACCGCGGTAAATCACCATCGACGCATCTTGCGATTGCGTGAAGTTGTTGTAGCCAATCAAACGCACATGATTACCGGGGTTCGACTTGTGGCAGGCATCGCATTCAGCGAGGATTTTGTCCACATCAGTTTCGCCGAACATAGGCAATTTCCACATGTACCAGTAGGAGTCCATCAAGTATTGCGGCTCAGTGTGCTCAACAGCCGGGTTCAATCCCTTGCTCACGATGTAAGCCACTTGCTTGCGGATTTCATCCTTGGTCATGGCAGGCAGGTAAGAGAAGGTCTCAAATTTGCGGCTGGCCGGGTCACTCAGACGGCTCTTGTAATCCATTACTTCAGACATTTCATTTCCTTTCAGGTTTTAAAGGCCGAAAACCGGGGCAAATTCGCAAAAAACCACCCCGAGATTTCTGTTTACTTGTGGGCAACGTCGAGCTTGTCGACGGTGTCGAATTCGAACTTGATCTCTTTCCATGTCTCCATGGCGATCTTGAGTTCGGGCGAGTGCTTGGCTGCATCCATCAACACGGTTTTGCCTTCTTTCTCTACTTCTACGCCTTCGTTGCGTGCTTTGACGCAGGCTTCAACCGCCACGCGGTTTGCCGCAGCGCCAGCCGCATTGCCCCATGGGTGGCCGAGTGTGCCGCCGCCGAACTGCAGCACGGAGTCATCGCCGAAGATGTTGACCAGTGCAGGCATGTGCCAGACGTGAATACCGCCCGAGGCCACCGGCATGACACCCGGCATGGAGCCAAAGTCCTGGTCAAAGAAGATGCCGCGCGAACGGTCTTCCTTGATGAACTTGTCGCGCATGATGTCAATCCAGCCCAGGGTGGCTTCGCGGTCGCCTTCAAGCTTGCCCACCACGGTGCCGGAGTGCAGGTGATCGCCACCCGACAGACGCAAGCACTTGGTCAACACACGGAAGTGAATACCGTGGTGCGGGTTACGGTCGAGCACGGCGTGCATGGCGCGGTGAATGTGCAGCAACATACCGTTGTTACGGCACCAGTTGGCCAAGCCCGTGTTGGCAGTGAAACCACCGGTCAGGTAGTCGTGCATGATGATCGGCGAGCCGATTTCCTTGGCGTACTCGGCGCGCTTGTACATCTCTTCTGGTGTAGGCGCCGTGACGTTCAGGTAGTGGCCTTTACGCTCGCCGGTTTCGCGCTCAGCTTTTTCAATGGCTTCCTGCACAAAGTCAAAACGCTGCTTCCAACGCATAAACGGTTGGCTGTTGACGTTCTCGTCATCTTTGGTGAAGTCCAAACCGCCACGCAGACCTTCATAGCAGGCGCGACCGTAGTTCTTCGCCGACAGACCGAGCTTGGGCTTGATGGTGCAACCCAGCAACGGGCGACCATATTTGTTCATAATGTCGCGCTCAACCTGGATGCCGTGGGGCGGGCCACCACAGGTCTTGACGTAGGCAATGGGGAAGCGAATGTCTTCCAGACGCAGGGCGCGCAGCGCCTTGAAGCCGAACACGTTGCCTACCAGCGAGGTCAGCACGTTGACGATAGAGCCCTCTTCGAACAGGTCGATCGGGTAAGCCACGAAAGCGTAGAAACAGGTGTCGTCACCGGGTACGTCCTCGATCTTGTAGGCGCGACCCTTGTAGTAGTCCAGGTCGGTCAACAAATCGGTCCACACCGTGGTCCAGGTGCCGGTGGACGATTCGGCGGCCACGGCGGCGGCAACTTCCTCACGGCTCACGCCCGCCTGGGGCGTGATCTTGAATACGGCCAGAATGTCGGTCGCGAGCGGGGTGTATTCCGGGGTCCAGTAAGTCTGGCGGTATTCTTTCACGCCAGCGTTGTAGGCTTTTGCCATGCTGTCTCCTTGTCAGGGTGGTAAAAATCATCACTTTGGTGCTCAAAGCGCGCCAATTTGGGGTGGCTTTGCTCTGAACTGATGAGGATTGTTGCCCCGGCACAAGATATATAAAAGTAAAATGTTTTAACCATAATGATAGATTTTTATAAACCATTTACTTTTTATGCACTTACGTCACGCGACCCTGCACCAGTTGCGCATCTTTCTGGCTGTCGCCCGCCACAGCAGCTTTGCCCGGGCCGCCGAGGAGTTGCATTTGTCGCCGCCTACCCTGTCGCTACAGGTCAAACAGCTGGCAGAAACCGTCGGGCAGCCGCTGTTTGAGCAACTGGGCAAAAAGATTTTTCTCACTGCTGCCGGGCGCGCACTGGCCGATGCCTGCCAGGACATCGAGAGCCGCATGGAGCGCCTGTCGCAAGACCTGGCAGCCCTGCGCGGCGTCGAAAAAGGCAGCCTGAAGATCGCCATTTTGACCACTGTGAAATACACCGTCCCCAAGCTGCTAGGGGGATTTTGCGCTGCACACCCGGGCATCGAGGTCGCCATGTTTGTTGGCAATCGCGAAACCCTGCTGCAGCGCCTGGCCAGCAACCAGGACGACCTCTACATCATGGGTCAACCGCCCCAACAACTGGACGTGGTGAGTGAAGACTTCGCAGAAAACCCGCTGGTACTGGTGGCCCCGCCAACGCACCCGCTGGTAGGGCAACCCAGCGTGGCGCCGCAACGCCTGGCGAACGAGTCCTTCATCTTGCGCGAGCCCGGTTCGGGCACGCGGCTCTCCGTCGAACGGTTTTTTGCAGAGCACGGTATCACACTCAAGAACCGGCTGGAGGTCGGAAGCAACGAGGCCATCAAACAAACGGTGGCCGGCGGCCTGGGGCTGGCGGTACTGTCGGCCACCACCGTGGTGTCAGAGCTGGCACTCAAGGAACTGGTGCTACTGGAGGCGCAAGGTTTCCCCCTGATCCGGCACTGGTATGTGGTTTACCCAAAGGGAAAGAAACTCTCGGCGGCTGCCACCGCGTTCAAGGCCTGGTTGTTCGAGCATCGTCCCTCATCGACAGCGCCCACCTCCTGACCGTGCTCAGGCGGCCCCCCCGACTTCCATGCATGGCGAACCGTCCAGCCCTTGTAACAGGAGCGATTGCCGGGGACGGTCATCGTGGCACAGCGGGCCCCGGGCCGCTGCAAGAAGCGGATGACCTTCCAATGCGGACAAGGCACTGGCGGTGGCCCGGTCGTCAGGCTGCGCATCAATATCAACGCGCCAACACGCCATGCAAAGCCACAAATGCCTGCGTCAGCTTGTGCCCGGGATCCAGGTAAATCATGGGCAGTGACTGCTCATGGGATTCGCGGATCTTGATGGACGAAGGCAGATAAGGCTGCAGCACCGGCAAGCCTTCCGCAATCAGTTCATTGACCATGCGCTGGGGCAGGTTGGCCCGGGGCTGGAACTGGTTGACCACGATGCCTTCGACCACCAGCTCGGCATTGTGGTCGGCCTGGATTTCCTGCACGTTTTCCAGCAGGGTGTAGAGCGCCTTGCGTGAAAAATCATCGCAGTCAAACGGAATCAGGCAGCCGCGCGCGGCAATCAGCGCCGAGCGGGTGTAGAAGTTCAGCGCGGGCGGCGTATCGATGTAAATGCGGTCGTAGTCCTGGGCCAGTTGCGCCAGGGCTTCGCGCAGCTTGTAGATTTTGTGACGCGATTCGAGCTTGGCCTGCATCTCGTCCAGCGCGGGGCTGGAATGCATCAGGTCCAGGCCTTCGTGCGGCGTGGCCACGATGAATTCGCTGGGCGCCACGCTGCGCAGGCTGTAGCTGAGCGTGTTTTCAAAAAAACCCGCCACGGTGGGCTGGCCTTCAGCGGCTTTGCCGCCCATCAAATAAGCACTGGAGTTGCCCTGCGGGTCCAGGTCAATGACGAGGGTGCGCAGACCCTGGCTGGCACTGATGGCGGCCAGGTTGCAGGTGATGGTGGACTTGCCCACCCCCCCTTTTTGATTGAAAACAACACGCGGCATGACGAGCTTCCTTGGGTTGAGGGGCGAATGAAGAAATGGACGACCTGATTGTGACCGGCCTCAATTCATCAGAAAAAACCGACTCCACAGACAATTTATTTAAATTTTAATTATGAATAAGCTTGCCTATGGTTCAACCCATCGCTGGCTTCCCACCCTTAAAAAACCGGAGATTTCACATGGATCAATGTCCCCACCACCGATGATTTCACCCGTATCTTTGGCCACCATGCCACCATGCCACCATGCCACCGTGGTAGACCGGGTGGAGCAACTGCCCGAAAAGCTGACCGGCCTTTTTGTAAGCCTCACTAAATAATTAATAAAAACAGGCTCTAGCCCTCTACGACACTAAACAAGCAGCTATTAATAAGCGAGCATTCAGGCGAAAGACTGGCAGCCGCAGTCGCGCAAGCTCCATGCACGACTGCGCTCTCGAAGCGTTCTGGATCAGGGGTTTTACTAATTATTGGGAGCACGCGCTATTCGAGTGCTCTCGCCAGAGGTCAGCGTTGTCATCCATCATTAACGGCGTGACAACGACGCTGGCCCCGGCTTCGTCAGACCCACGGAGATGAACCAACGACTCAGAAAAAGCCGAAATTCAAATCGCGGGCCTCAACGCCTTACTTCAGGGGTACAGCACCGACCAACGGGCGCTTTTCCAGTGTCCACTGATGCAGCGAGCCGTCATACAGCCGGGCAGACTTGTTGCCCAGAATTTCGGAGGCTACAAACCATGGCCCGGACGACAGGTGACCGCTGTTGCAATAGGTGATAACCGGTGCTGCGGCATCAATGCCCTGGGCTGACATCAGCGCCTTGTAGGTGTTGGGCGCCATGAACTTGACCGCCCCGCCCGAGGCGTTGAGCATCAGGTCAGACCCGTAGAGCTTGGCGCCTTCCAGATGACCGTAGGCATAGACATAGTCCCGTTTACCCAAGCCATTGAATTGCCTGGCATCACGCGAATCAATCAGCGAGGCGCTTTTATCCTTGATGGCTTTCGCAACGTCTTCCGAGCTTGCAAAATATTGCGCACTGCGATCGGCCTTGGCGACCCAGGTGCCTGCACGGGCCGTTACAGCGGCGGTGCTGTGCTCACGGTTCTCAATGAGCCAGGTGGCCATGCCGCCATCAAGCACGGCCATGTCGTCTTCACCGTAGACCTTGAACTGCCAATAGACGCGCAAGGCATCGTCCACGTCCGTGGCATCCACACCCACGGGTACAAACACGATGGGTTTACCGGCATCAATGCCAGCGGCCTGAATGGTTTTCTCGAAGGCGGCCTTTTCGGGAATCATGTACTTGACTTTGAGGTCACCATAGCTGCGCTCGGTTCGCATGGTTTTCATGTCGATCAGCCGGGCGTTCGGAATGTGCCCCCCCACCTCTGCCAGCACCTTTTTACCGGATTTGGCATCGGTTTCAAACTCCGGCTTTTCAGTAAAGGACTTCACGTTGGACCGCACTTCGACGACCTGCACCTTGTCCAGGTTATCGGCCAGCCACTGGGCATTGACCAGCGGGCCCGGAAGGACACCCGCATGCGCGGTCAGCAGTCCGAATGCGGTCACCGCGGCAGCCGTCACTTGTGCAAGCACTTGTCTCATCGTCTTCTCCTGGGTAGTTGGACTGCTTCAGCAGCCGAGTTGTTGAATTCGTTGGGTCAGCGAAATGCGGCATTCAGTCACCACGTCCAGCCGCCGGTCTTCGCACAGGGCTTCCCAGCCCTGGCGGGCGCTTCGCCGGGCCATCACCGCATCGCGGCGCCGCACCAGCCGCACCAGTTGCGGGGTGTACAGGTGCACCAGGGCCGTCAGCCAGCGCGCCACCGGGGCCATGCGGCCCCGGGTCTGGACAGCAAAGCGGGCCAGGGCCTGCTCCACCTCAATGGCCTGGCGCCAGGTTTCGCCCGTGACCCACCGGTTGGTGGTGAACAGGCGGATCGGCTGGCCCTGAGCATCCAGGGAAATGCCCGCCAAATGCGTGTAATCGTCTGGCTGGCTGCCTTGGGCAAACAGGTGAAAGTGACCGTGCTCGTTGCCTGGGCTACGGCGCGAGCCATGGGCGTGATAGTAAAACCGGGTGCCGTGGGCAATATCAATCACATCCTGGCGCGGGTAATGCGCCAGTTCAATGCAGCGCTCTGCGCCGGCCATGGCGGCACGCGCCAGGCTGCTGCCGGCTTGCGCGTACCGCAGCGGTATGCCCAACGCTTCATGCGCAGCGTGCAGCAGCGGCTCAGAAACGGCGGCCATCACGCGGGTGCGTCAAGCGTTCAGATTACTTCTTGGGTGCGCAGGGATTGCTTGGCGCGCAAGGATTGTCCGAGCTTTTTTTCTTCTTTTTCTTGGCTGGACCACAGGGATTGCTGGGGCCGCAAGGGTTGTCGACCTTTTTGCTGTCCTTGGCCGTGGTGGCCGGTGCATCGGCCGCCAGTACCGCAGGCGCTGGCGCCACCAGCGCGGTGGCCAGCATCAGGGCAGACAGGGTTTCGGCCAGTGTGCGGCGCGAAGGAGATTGCTTTTTCATCGGAGTACTTCCTGCAGTCATGGGTTGAAATATCAAACCTGGGTTTGGGAACCAGCACCTGCGACCGCTTGCTCGGATGTCACGGGGCCGGCAGAACGCCGTTCGAACCAGGAGCCAAAATAAAACACAGCAACCAGCGCCACCATCAGCAGGGCCAGCATGGCCACTTCAGGAATGCCATAGGCATCCGTGAAGGTATCCCCAGCTTGCACTTCACCCATTGCCATGATCGCCTCAATGGCCGGACCGTAAAGCCCTGCAAACACCACGGTCCCCAGCAGCAGCCCCACCAGGAAAACCAGCGCATCCAGACGGCCCGAGAACAGCCCGACCACCGAGGTGCCGGGGCAATAGCCACCAATCGCAAAGCCCGCGCCCACGAAGGCACCGCCCACTGCAGCGGCCATCAGAAGTGCCGCGGGCACAAACACGGCATCCGCCTGCATCAGGCCTGCAGCCCGCAAGCCGAATAAACCCAGCGCGGTGACCACAATGGCGGTGAACATCACCTTGAACACCGACCAGTCACGCAACTGGAACTGCGCGGTGAGCTTGCAGGGGCTACCGAAGCCGGCGTTCTCAAGAACGAAACCGAACAAAAAACCACACACCAAGCCCGAAATCATGCCAGCATCATTGAACGGAAACATCTCAGATCCCCTTGACCAGTCGGCTGACGATCAGGCCCGTTGCGAAGAACAGGCCCAGAAACACAAAAGCAGCCACCCCCAGGGTCGCCCCCCCCGAAAGACCCAAGCCGCTGGTGCAGCCTGCCGCCACACGAGCCCCAAATCCTGCCAGCAAGCCGCCGCCCAGGGCCGCAAGCAGGCGGCGCGGCGCACCGACGCTGCGAACACCATCAAGCTGAACCCGAAAGCGACCGCCCAAAAATGCAGCAACCAGCGCGCCGATGGCCACACCAAGCACCTGCCAACTGATCCATGACGCCAGGGGATTTCCGCCCTCCACCAAGGGACCCAGGTAGCTATTGGCTTGCGTTGCCGCAGGCGCCACAACCAGGCCCAGCCAGGCCGTCATGCGGGTGCTGGCACCTGTGGCGCCCAAGCCGTGCCCCGTGAGCACAAACGTCAACAACAAGACCAGCCCCAACGCAAGGCCCGCAGCCAGCGGAGGCCAGAAAGGCCTGACTTTACGAGCGGTAAATTCGGTAGAAATCAACATGCGAATCAGCCTCCATGGGTTATATACCCCTAGTAGTATATTGAGATGCCTATGTTGATGCAAGACATATGCGGTCAGGCCGTCTTCACGCCGCCAGCAGAGGGCTCAGGTTCAGAATGCGGTAAGCACGGCCTTGCTTGTCCAGCGGCTTGAGTGCGCCTTCCCGAACCAGCGCACTCACCTCGCGGCTGACCGTTTCCAGCTTCAGGTTCAACATCGACCCCATGTCTTCGCGTGCAAATAGCGTGACGACCTGACCGTCCGTCGCACTCCGCATTTTGAGCACGAAGTTGCAAACGCGCTGACGGGCCGAGCCGAAATTCAGATCGGCCAGCCAGTCGTCAGCGTCCTTGAGCGCATGGTGCCATTTCTCCATCAGACGCTGCTGCAAGCGCGGCGAGCTGGCCCCCAACGTATGGATGACCGACAAGGGAATCCGGCACACCGACGCATCGGTCAACGCCACTGCATCGGTGTTGTAGCGGGAGACGACCAGCGCTTCCATGCCGGCCACGTCGCCGGGCCGCAACACCCGGACGATCCGCTGGCGGCCGTCCGAGGTACTGCGCATGAGCTTGATCCTGCCAGCGCGCAAGGTAAAAATACCCATGGCCGACGCGCCTTCCTGGAACAGCGGGGTGCCAGCGCGTAACTCCAGGTCGTCGATAGGCGCATGAATCCGTGCAAAATCCGCTTCGTTGAGGTCGGCAAACAGAACCATGTCCCGAATGGAGCAGCTGCGGCAATCGGATGCGCCCTTCGAGGCGGATTCAGTTTTGCCGGGGATCATGGGTGGATCTTGCGCATGCGATACCAGCGCAGCACGCGCCAGACCAGCAACAGCAAAGGACTTGCGTGAAGCAGCAGGTCAAATACGTCCAGCGGTCGCTCCAGCGTACCCGCAAACAGCATCCGGAGTTTCTCCATCAAGTGCGGTTCGGGCCACACGGGCGCCACCGCCAGCCAGCCAGCGATCACGGCCAGCCAGAGCAAGGGAATTCGATTCAGTACGTTCATGGGATCTATTGCTTTGTCTTGGGACCACGGGGCCTCTCAGGCCTTGATTGCGGCGCGCGCCTGCTGAAGTCGTTGCGCCAGGTAGGCGCCATAAAAATCTTCGATGTAGCCGCCTTCAAGGCGCTCTGCAACCTCTTTCCCGCCGGGGCCAAAGAAAAGAACCGTGGGGGCCACCTTGACGTTCCAGGTCCGCGCCAGCTGGTCATGCGTCACTGACGCACGTTTGAAATCACGCACGGGTGCGGCGCTACGCATATTGATCTGAACCACGGGAACACCGTCCTGCTGACGCAAGGGTCCAAGGTAACCGTTCCGCGCCACCCGGCAGAAAGGACAACCATCCAGGCTGACCATCACCACCAGGGGCTGACCGATTTTGAGGGCTTGCGCCAGTTCATCCGCCAAGGAGTCCGGGGCCGGCAGCACGGCGCCTGCTGCCCAGGCAGGCTGTGCAGCGCATGCGGCAAGGCAAGCAGAGGCCAGCAACAACTCTCGGCGCCCTAGTCCGTTCAGTGTCCGCATCAAGGTGCCTCCCTTTCCATCAGCAAATAGGTGTTATAGGCATTCATGCGGTTGGCCACGCGAAACAACGGAAGGTGCTCGAACTGGGTCCAGTCGGCGGCCCGGTAGGCATCCTCAAAAGGCTCCATGTTCTTTGCAGCCTGGCCCATGGTGGTGCGCAGGTAAATCAGGTAGTTGCGCGTCAGCTCCATGTCTTTGCGCGCCTCGGCCGACAGCGGCCCATGGCCCGGTACGACCACCGACGCCTCAAAGGCAAGCAGGGTTTCCATCGCCTTGATCCAGTGGCCGCTGTCGGCCTGGCCGACAAAGGGAATGCGGCTGCGAAAGACCAGGTCGCCCGCGAACAGCACCTTTTCGTGCGGCATATAAATCACCAAGTCCTCCGGCGTGTGCGACGGACCGACGGGCTGCAGCATGAAACGCACGCCGCCAATGGTGAGTTCCTTGGGACCGTCGATCCACTCGTCGGCAGGCACCAATCGCGTCTTGTCATCGATCCACGGAGCCAGATCCTGACGCGACGCATCAAGCCTCAGGCGCGCAATATCAGAATTCAGGTATTCAAGGGCAGCCCGGTGCGCCACGATGCGTGCGCCCTGCGCCTTGAAGGCCTGCAGGCCATAGATATGGTCTGCGTGGTAGTGGGTGACGATCACATGCGTAATGGGAAGCGGCGTGACCTTGCGAATTTCAGCCATCAGGCGCTCGGCCAGAGCGGGCGAGCCCAGCGCATCAATCACCACCACGCCGGTCGCTGTCACCACAAAGGCCGCGTTCGAAATGAAGTTCTGGTTGGCACCAGACCCTAGCGCCGAAAGTCCCTCAACGTACCACGCCGAGGGCGATACCCGCTGCGCCACCATGTCCGGGGCCGGCGCCCCGGCAATCGGGCCAGCCTTGGTATCCGACGGCGCAGGGGACTGTGCGAGCACCGGCACCGTGATCCACGTGGCCGCCAGCCCGGCAAGTGCGTAACATCGCGCACGCCGAAGAAATGGCAGCGTCAAAAAGAAATTCATCATGTCTCCTTGGGTAATCAAGAATGTTATTTTTTCAAAATGCTTTGGGGTACTGTAAAACTTGACGGCGATCAATATCCGAACGGCAAGTGGAGCCTACCATTAATATAAGCTCTTACTGAATTATTGGGGAATGCTGTGAATCTGGCAACTATTCTGGAACGCTATGGCGATGGTGCGGTGTTGGCCGTGGGCGGTGCGGTCATAGGCGCGCTATTTGGCTTTTTTGCCCAACGCTCGCGCTTTTGCCTGCGTGCGGCAGTCATCGAGTTTTGGCACCGTACCTTCGGCGAAAAGCTGTCGGTCTGGCTGCTCGCATTTGCAACTGCCGTGGTAACGGTACAGGTGCTTTTGCTCACGCAGAGCCTGGACATCAGCACGGCCCGTCAAATCGCCATCCGCGGAAGCCTGTCCGGCGCATTGATAGGTGGACTGCTGTTCGGCGCCGGCATGATCATGACGCGTGGCTGCGCCAGTCGCCTGCTGGTGCTGTCGGCCAACGGCAACCTGCGCGCACTGCTGGCGGGCTTGATCTTTGCCGTCACGGCGCAGGCATCGCTGTCGGGCGTATTGGCCCCTTTGCGCGCCACCATCAGCAGTTGGTGGACGGTGGACGGCGGGCCATCCCGAGACCTGCTGGCCATCACCGGCGTGGGCCCCTGGGGCGGTCTGACAGCGGGTTTGATCTGGTTGGGTGCGGCCTTCTATTTTTCCTGGCGCAGCCCGAAGCGCAATGTGTGGATGTGGGTGGGTGGCATCGGTACCGGTCTGGCGGTAGCGGCCGCCTGGTGGTTCAGTTATGTGGTGTCGAGCCACTCGTTTCAGGACGTCCAGGTACAGGGCCTGACCTTCAGCGGTCCGTCGGCGGAGTGGTTGATGCGCGTGCTGTCTTCGCCTGCGCCAGCCATCGGTTTCAACTTCGGCTTGCTGCCTGGCGTTTTCGCAGGGTCATTCATCGGGGCCTGGCTGGGACGTGACCTCAAGCTGGAAGGGTTCAAGGATGGCTACAGCATGACCCGTTATATTGCGGGTGCCATCCTGATGGGCTTTGGCTCGATGCTGGCAGGGGGCTGCGCTGTTGGCGCGGGCATGACGGGCGGCGCCATCTTTGCGCTGACCGCCTGGATGAGCCTGCTGGGGATGTGGGGTGGCGCCGGCCTGATGGACCGGTTGCTGGACAACCGGCCGGCCCGCGAACCCGCCAGCGCCAGCCTTCAGCCCGTGGCCCGGGCGACCTGACGCCGCAGAGGTATTCGGCCACCGCCGCCATCTCCAGGGCTGTCATCTTGCTGGCGATGGAATGCATGACCGCGTTGTCGTTGGTGCGTTCACGCTGGTTAAACTGGTTGAACTGCTTGAACTGGCCCGCGGTGTAGTTTGCGAACTAGCCGGCCAGGCGCGGCCTCGCCATGGCAGCAGGCGCACGTGCGGCAAGGCTGCGCACCTGCAGGGGGCCCAGGGCCTGGGCTTGCGCCCCGCCTGAAAAACCAACCAGCGCACCGGCCAGCTATAAAGGGCGCCACTTCATGGCGTCATCTTCTTTTATTTTTTTTTCAGAAAAGCACACCGCACATCAAGGACGCAAATACACAAAGCCTTCCTTGGCCTGCAGCCTGGCAACTTCAGCCACGCCGGACGGGACAATCTGCGCCTCCATGGCCACCTGTTCTTTGGGTATCTTGCGCGCAACCAGCGTGTTGTTGCACACCAGGAATTTGACCCCGCGGCCGGACAGTTCACCAATGGCACCCACAAACGACTGGCCCATCTGGTTGGTTGCGCCGTCAAGCAGGAAGTCGATGCCGGCACCGTGCGTCACGACCACAATCTTGGCGGCCGGGTCAGCTGCCAAGTGATTGCGAATATTGTCCATGGCCCGCGAGGCCTGCGGAATTCCCTCGTTGAGGTGGTAGACCACCTTGACCTGCCCCCACGCCAATGAAGCAGCCAGCAAACCGGCGAATAAAAAAATAAAACGCTTCATGAGCAACTCCTTATGTTGAATTGCTGAATGCTACGGCCGCCGTCGCGCTGTCGTTACGGTAGTAACCCGGAGCAAACCGGGTCAGCACGGATTTAGCTGTCTGTGAACTCACCCTCAATCGCGATCTGCGTGCAGACGGCGCGGCACAGGCTGGCCACGCGTTCGTCAATGATGCGGTAGTGAATTTGCACCCCTTCGCGGCGCTTTCCCAAAACGCCCGCCTGGTACAGCGTGTTCAGATGCTGCGACATATTGGGCTGGGTGGTTTTGATTTCGCCGAGCAGCTCACTCACGTTTTTTTCGCGATTGCACAGGCTGCTGATAATCTTCAGACGCATGGGTGCCGACATGACACGAAAGACTTCGGCCGCCAGCTCAAAGACCTGATCGGGCTCGACTATCGCATCCGCAGTCTTCTGATTTGCGCGCTTGACCATTTGTAAATTCTCCGTATCGGCAATATGTCGAGTCTATATAGATAGTTTCGAATATACGCTGCTTGTAAGAAGAAATCGACCCTCCAGCACCAGTCCGAGCCTACTGACAAACTTCTTCAATGGCCATCGTCGTCTGCAGCGCATGATCGGCAATCTGCGCAGACATCAACGCCAGCGACGCCAGGGCATAGGTGCCACTGATCACGTCCTTGTAGGCCACTTCGGCGGCTACCGCATCGCTGCCCAAACCCTCGGTGGCTGCCACGATGCATTCCTCCAGGCTGCCCAGGCCGACGTCGCCGTAAAGCGCTTCGCCTTCGTAGCTGACACGGTATTCATACAGACCCTGTTCAATCGGGTCAATGTGAAAACGCACGATCATGGCAGGCTCCTTGTATTAACTGCTGCAGGAAAGATTTAATTACTACTAATTTCATAGCTGTTTTCGCCCGTGCTTATTGGGCTATAGGCCGAAATGACTCATAACACCGTGCCCGGCAGCACGGCCGCTGGCCAGGCACGCGGTGAGCAGGTAGCCGCCTGTGGGCGCTTCCCAGTCGAGCATTTCACCCGCACAAAATACGGGCTGCCCGGCAGCCTCCGGCATTTTGAGGCGCAGCTGCGCATCCATCGCCTCAAACATCACGCCGCCCGCGCTGCTGATGGCTTCATCGATCGGCCGGGCGGCCAGCACGCGCACCGGCAAGGCCTTGATGCCTGCGGCCAGTTGGACCGGATCGGCAATGGCGTCTTTGCCCAGCAACTCGTACAGCATGGCGGCCTTGATGCCGTCAAGGTTCAGGCGGCTTTTGAGGTGGCTCGACAGCGAACGCGAGCCGCGCGGGTGGCGCACCTCCACCAATACCTGCTCGGGCGACTTGTCGGGCAGCAAATCGAGCAAAAAGGTGGCGCTGCCATGGGCCGCAATCTCATCGCGCAGCAAGGGCGAAACGGCGTAGATCAGGCTGCCTTCGACGCCCGTGGCCGTGGCCACAAACTCCCCTTTGCGGCTGAAGCTGCGCCCCTGCGAATCGGTGAAATGGATGGCGACCGACTTGAAGGGCTGGCCCGAGAAGCGGCTGGCAAAGTGCGTGGTCCAGCCCACTTGCGGCACCGGACTTTTGCCGATCAGCTCCATTAAAAACTCGCGGCGTGTCTCGCCAGGGTCGGCCACGGCGGCCGCCACCTGGGCAGGACTGTCAGGCCGCGCGGCCACGTCAAAACCGCAGTTGGATGGCTGCAGCGGCGCCACCGCCACGCCGCGCCCGGCCAGCAGCGGCACCCAGGCGCCATCCGACCCCAAACGCGCCCAGCTGCCGCCCCCCAGCGCCAGCACCACGGCGTCAGCCTCTACCTGCACGTGCCCGGCGGGCGTCGAAAATTTCAGCGACCCATCCTCGGCCCAACCCAGCCAGCGATGCCGCATGAAAAACTTCACGCCCGAATTGCGCAAGCGGTGCAGCCAGGCGCGAAGCAGCGGCGCGGCTTTCATGTCCTTGGGAAACACCAGGCCCGAGCTGCCGACAAAGGTTTCCACGCCCAGGGATTCGGCCCAGGCCCGCAGTTCGGTCGGGCCAAAAGCGCTGATCAGCGGCTGCAGCTGGGCGCTGTGCGGACCGTAACGCCTCAAAAAAACCTCTGGCGGCTCGGAATGGGTCAGGTTCAGCCCACCCTTGCCGGCCAGCAAGAACTTGCGGCCCACCGAAGGCATGGCGTCGTAGACCTGCACCGCCACGGCGGGACCCGCGCTGGCCAGCACTTCAGCGGCCATCAGGCCGGCCGGGCCACCGCCTATGACGGCGACGCGTAGGGGTTTAACAAGGGAAATTGGATTGTTCAAGGAGGTATCCGTCGGCACAAAGTGTGCAATGTAAGGTCGAAATAAGCGCTCAAGCCCTAACCTGAACGTCAGTCCAGGCCGTAAATACTCATTATTTGATAGCTACTTACGCCCGTGAGTATTGGACTGCAGTGCAAAAGTCTTTAAATCTTCAGCCTAATGGGCGCCAAAGCCCATTTGAAGGAATCTCCGATTATTGCAGTCGCAGTATGGGCGGCGCCCACCCGGCCAGGCTCAGCAAACTTCCACCACCGTGCCCTGCCCTGTCAGAAAAGCGGCGTTGACCGGTGCGCCGGGGTAAATCAGCTGCACGGCGGCCCGGTAGGCCTGCAGTTGCGCCACCAGCGCGGGCTGCCGTTCGGGTTCAGGCGCTGATTTGTAGTCAAGCACCCACCACTGCCCCTCAAAGCCAGCATCTTTGCGCTGCACCAGGCGGTCCAGTCGCAACGGCTGGCCCTGATAAACCAGATCCACCTCGTTGCCCTGCCAGGCCACTGCGTCCGGACGCCAGGCCCACGCGCCCTCCCCGGTCAGAATGCGCTGCGCCAGGGCGGCTGCCTGCGCGGCTTGCGCCGGGCTGAGGCGAAACTCGCGCGCCACCGCCGTCACCTGCGGCGAAGAAACCGCGCCGCCCCACTCCAGCAGGCGGTGCATGGCTTTGCCGATGCGGGCGCTGGCGGCGTCTTCGTCTTCACGCGCTTCGGCCAGCGCAGCAAGTGCGGGCGTTTTGGGAAGACAGGGAAGCACTTGCAACTGAAAAATATCGCTTTGCAGCGGGGTTGAGGGTGATGCCAAGGAGGCGCGGCCCGGACTTGATGCAAGCGGCGGCACCAGTCCCTGCAAGCGCTGCCACCAGCTGTCGGTGGTGGCCCGGTGCGGCTCAATCGACGAAATCACCAGCGTGCCTCTAGCGCGTGTCATGGCCACATACAGCGCATTGAGCTCTTCGCGCTTGCGGGCGGCTTGCTCGCTGGCCAGCGCGGCCTCGGCGCAGGCCGGGGGCCGCGTTTCGCTGACCAGGAAGACAAATTTACGAGGTTCGGCGGCCTCGCCGGGCCAGTCGATCAGCACGCTCATGCTGTCGGCGTTGCGCTCCACGGTGTCGGTGTCCAGCAGCAGCACGGCCTCGGCTTCGAGGCCTTTGGCGCCGTGAATGGTCAGCAGGCGAACCGCCTCGCCATTGACGGCGACCGGCGCCAGCGTGCCGCCAGCCTTGAGCGCGCGGACAAAGCCGTAGGGCGTGGCGTAGCGCCCGCCATCCAGCGCCAGCGCTACCCCGAGCAGCGCGCGCAAATTGGCCAGCACCGTGCTGCGCCGGGCCGCGGGTGCGGCGGCCGCAAAGCGGGCCAGCACATCGCCGTCGGCATAAATGCTTTGCAGCGCGTCATGCGGCGGCAGCCCGTCGAGCCAGCCCTTCCACCGGGTCAAAATAGCCGCCAGCCCTTGCATTTCGGGCGCAAGCAGCTCTGTTTTTTGTAGCAATTCAAACCATGGCGCCTTGAACTCGCGTTGCAGCAAGGCCAGTTGCACCAGACTGGCATTGGCGAGGCCAAACAACGGCGAACGCAGGGCTCTCGCCAGCGACAAGTCGTGCTGCGGCGACACCAGCACATCCAGCAGCGCCACCAGGTCCAGCACTTCGCAGCAGTCGATCAGGTCAGTTTTTTCGCCAATTTGCGCCGCAATGTGTAGCGCCCGCAATTCTTCCTGCAGCGGCAGCAAGCCGGCGCGCTTGCGCGACAGCACCATCACGTCTTGCGGCTTGAGGCCGCTGGCGATCTGCGCAGCAATCCACGCGGCGGCCTGGCGCGCTTCCCGTGTGCGCAGGGTTTCCTCAGGCAGCTCGCGCGGCGTGGTCAAACTGTCCCGCCAGCCGCTCGCCAGCACGGCGTCATCCACGTCAGAGTTCTGCTCGCGTGCAATGGGTGGCAAGCGGGCCGTGGTGCCAGCTTTGCCGGAGTCGGTGGTGTGGTCCCGAAAGCCGTCATAGCCGTCTGCCGCGCGCGCCTGGCCCATGGCGGCGTTGACGGTGGCAATCACGGCCAGGGCGTTGCGGCGGGTGTGGTCGCAGCTCAGCAAATCGCCGCCCAGACCGTTCACCACAAAGGCTTGGGCGGCGCGAAATACCTGCGGCTCGGCGCGCCGAAACCGGTAAATGCTTTGCTTGGGGTCGCCCACCAGAAACACGCTGGGCGCCGCCCCGGCCCCTGAATAACCCGTGAGCCACGATGAAAGCGCCTGCCACTGCAGCGGGTTGGTGTCCTGAAACTCGTCAATCATCAAATGCTTGATGCGCGCATCCAGCCGCTCCTGCACCCAACCCGACAGCACCGTGTCGCTGAGCATGACCAGCGCGGCCCGCTCGACATCGTTCATGTCAACCCAGCCGCGCTCGCGCTTGAGCTGGGTGAACTGGGCAATCAGCGCACGGCTCAGGCGCGCCATGCGTTGCTGGTAACCCCACGCTTCATGCTGCTGGCGGGCTGCCGCCACGCGCAGCACCAGTTCTTGAGCTTGCCGCACGCACGCAATACCGACGATTTTTTCGCCAAATTTGCGCGGCGTGCCTTTTTCAGTCAGCAACGCAGCGAACACGGCGGGCAGGTTTTGCGCCGTCAGGGCCTGCTCCAGTTCCATACCTTTGGCAGAGAAAGTGGGCGCGCTGGCGCGGCCCAAGGCCTTGGCAGCGTCCAACAGCAACTGGTGGTTGGAAGGGATGGCACTCAAGCAATCCTCGGGCGCGTTCATCCCAAAAAACTCGGGAAACTGCTCGCCAAACGGCTGCACCGAGGCATCGACCACGCCTTTTTCATCGGCCAGCGCGAATTCGGTTCGCTTGTCCAGCGCGGTTTGCAGGGCCTTGTCGGTTTGAAATCGGCCGTGCAGCAGCACCACCGCTTCAAAGTCGGTTTTAAGCGAGGCATTGGCGACCACTACCGCGTAAAAGCGCCGCCAGACCAGCGCCCGGGCCGACGCGTCGTCTTCCAGCAGCTCATAATTGACGGGCAGTCCCAACCGCTGCAACACCGCCACCGGCGCGCTACGCAGCAAGGCGGCAAACCAGCTGTGAAAGGTGCGTATCTGCACCGAACGCCCGCTGAGCAACATGGAGCGGTATAAATTTGATAGCTGCTTGCGCACAGCCTGATTGGGCTGCAGGCCTTTTTGGCTTGAATTTTCAGTCACACCGCGCATCTGCAGCTCGCGCAGCAGCGTTGCATCATCGGCGTGCGCAAAGGCTTTAAGCCATTCGTCCAGGCGTTCGCGCATTTCACCGGCGGCTTTTTTGGTGAAGGTGATGGCCAGGATTTCATGGGGGCGAACCTGCGTGTCCGGGTGGCTGCCCGCGCCGTCGAGCAGGGCGCGCACGATGCGCGACACCAGCATCCAGGTTTTTCCCGCACCGGCACAGGCTTCCACCGCCACGCTGCGGCGCGGGTCGCAGGCGATGGCGTAAAACGCGTCGGCCGAAACCGGTTCGCCGTTGCATTCGTAGGCGGCGGTCTGCGGAATTCGCATGTTTTTTAACTCGTTCACACAGCAGTCCAGAAGTCTTTGCGGCACAAGCCGCGGGCCGCGCAATAGTCGCAGGCCTTGCCTTCGCCCAGGGCCGGCAACGCCGCGCCCTCGCTGATGCGCGTCATATCGCTCAGGATGCTGTCGATCAACGCATCGCGCAGCGCCACGATGTCGGGCTGCTCGTAGGTTCGGGTCGGCTCTTTTTCGCCCAGGTTGACATAGGCGGCTGCCAGCGTGTCGTCGGGCATCAGGGCGGCGTAAAACGCCAGTTGCGTGTCTTCCTGCCCGCCCTTGATGCGCTCTGCCGTGGTGCTGCGCGGCTCGGTTTTGTAGTCGATCAGCAGCGTCTGGCCGTTGGCATCGCGGTCAATACGGTCGAGCTTGCCCACCAGCGTGAGCGCGCCCAGGGATATCTCGCGCCAGGTTTCCGCCGCGTCAAAAATGGCACCGGTGGCCTCATGCCCGGCCAGCCACGCCAGGTAGCCGTCGCGCACGCCGGGCCAGGCCGCGGCAAACGGCAAAAACTCGCTGTCGCTCAGGCCCAGCGCCTGCGTGGCCTGCCCGGCCGCCAGGTTAATCATGGCTACGCGCGCAGTCATTTCGGGCGCCGGCGTCTCTTTTAAGGCGTCATGAAAGTAACCCAGCAAGCTGTGCAGCCAATTGCCGAAATCGCGCTTGCCCAGTTCGCTTTCCAGTTCGTCGGGCTCTTGCAGCTTGAGCTGGCGCAGCGCAAAAAAGCGGTAGGGGCAGCGCCGCAGGTCTTCATAAGCGCTGGCGGACAGCTTGGCCAGGGGCAATGCCTCGCCGCTGGGCTGCGGCTGCGGCGTAGGTTGGGCCGCCACGGCGCGCGTCTGGCGCGCGTCTGGCGCCAGGGGCAGCGCGTGGTCCAGCAGCAGTTCCTGCACAAAACCGCTGGGCATCAGGTGCTCGCCGGACTCGCTGGTGCGCCACAGCAAGTCCAGCTTGGGCGCCTGCAGCGCGTAGCCCCAAGCCTGGCGCGCCGCGCCGGCGAGCGCGTCCCGCGAAGGCAGGCCGAGCAAGGCGCGCTGGCTGGGCGTCCACTGGCCCGGCGGCTCCGGGGACACCGGCAGGCGGATTTCGTCGCAGCCGGGAAACACCACCGCCTGCATGGGCCGGCCCAGCAATTGCTGCAGCGGCAAAATCACCACCTGTTCGGCGGGCGGGTGTGCAGGCGAGAAATTTTCGGCTTCCAGCGTCTGGTTGATCCAGCTGGTGAACTCGCGCAGCGTCATGCCGGGCGCGGTTTCAAACTCGACCTCGGCCCCATCATGCAGACGCAGCACGTCCAGCACCGTCTGGCCTGCCTCGTCCAGCGCCAGCGCTTGCCACTGCCCGGCAGCGCGCAAAGCAGCACGTAAATCAAGCAACCACTCGCTCAGGGGACGGGCGCGGACAAAGCCTGCGCGCAGGGCGCTCACAGACTCCATCAGGGCCTGGCTGCCGGCAAACGGGGACAGCGGGGAAATCGGCGCAGCGGGCAGTTCGCGCCAGGCGCGCACGCCGGCTTTGCGTAACGCGGCCTCCAGGGTCGTCACCGCATTGACTGTGAACGCGGGCACGTTTTTCAGCCAGTCGATTACGGCGTCGCTGGAGGCGTCCCAGGGCATGGCGCGCAGCAAACCCATCAGGCCGGCGGCGGCGCGGGTGGTCGACAGCGTCCAGCCGGTTTCATCGCGCATGGCAATGCCTTGCCGTTCCAGCATGGCGCTGACGCGGCGCGTTAAAAACCGGTCCTGCGCAATCAGCGCGACGGGACTGTGCCCTTGCGCCAAATGCGCCAGCACGCACGCAGCGGCCCGCTCCGCCTCGTCTTCGGCATCCTTCGCGGCGTGCAGCGAAGCAGGTGCGGCCGGGGGCAGCACTTGAAGCGGCGGTGTGTAAAAGGACAGGGAAATAGCCCGCCCGCAAAAATGCAGCTTGAGCGCCTCCGCCAGCGGCTCGGCCTGAAAGCCTTCCAGCACGGCAAACAGCGCTGGCTGAACTTGAAACAACCGGTCAGACGCATAAGAAGAAGCCGCAGCCCAGGCCAGCGCAATGCGCCCCACCGCGGCCTCGAGCGCCAGCACCGGCGAATCCAGACCTACGCCCAGCGCCTCTGCCAGGCGCTCGCTCCACGCCTGGCGCTCGGCGGGCAACACCGCCGCAGCGACCCGGCCCAGACTCCACGCCGCATCGACCAGGCGCCCTGCCAGGGCGTCCTGCTGACTCGCCAGGCCGGACCGCCCCAGCAAGGAAGCCGCCGTCAGCATGTCCACCGCCACATCCATGCGCAAATCGTCGCCCGAAGGCGTGTACAAGCCCAGCGTGCCGCCCAGGCTGCTGGCCCAGTTCATGGTGGTTTCAAAACGCGGCACGAAAAATGTGTCGCCGGCTTGCGCGGCCCAGGCCTGACGCGCCTGCTGGATCAATTGGGCATAGGGCAGCAGCACCACGGCTTCGGCGGGGTGAACGCCTCGCACCTGCAGCGCATGGGCCAGCTGGGCCATAGCCTGTTGCCAACAAAGGCCGGATAGGGTTGAGGACGCTTCGGGTGTAGAGGCAGGCGGCATGAAGGGGAAAAGGTTTTACAGCGGGGAATATGCCCGGACACACGAGGCAGCAGTCTGGCTCGAGGCGCGATAGCCGTCGCGCGGCAGATAGAGTAGCGTGCTTTCTGCCACAATCGTGAAAACTTTAGCCGTATTCGTAACTAGTCCAAAGGAGCCATCATGGCGAGCGAACTGATCAAACACACCACCGATGCTACTTTTGAAGCCGATGTACTGCAATCGACCAAACCGGTTCTGGTGGATTACTGGGCGGAGTGGTGCGGCCCCTGCAAAATGATTGCCCCTATCCTGGACGAAGTAGCCACCAGCTACGATGGCAAGTTGCAGATTGCAAAAATGAATGTCGACGAGAACCGTGACATTCCTGCCAAATTCGGCATCCGCGGCATTCCTACCCTGATGCTGTTCAAGGACGGCCAGCTGGCTGCGACCAAAGTGGGCGCCATGAGCAAATCACAATTGACCGCGTTTATCGACCAGCAACTGGCCTGAACGTTCTTGTGCTGAAAGGAAGCACGGCCTGGCCGCTTCCCATTCAGCACACGCCGGCGCCTCCTTGAGACCGAAACCCGAAGCACTTGCCGGGCGGTGATCACAGGACGCCCTGAATTTCTGTTTTTATTTCCTGTCATAATTAACTTTACTCGCCAGCCGGTTGTCATCGGCCGGTTCGAGTTTCCGGTTTTTAAGCCATTGTTCTCTGCGGCTTCTTTTCAAACCTCCCCCCGTCTTTTCAAATGAACTCCGCAAGGAGCAATTCCATGCACTTAAACGAACTCAAGGCACTGCATGTGTCTGAAGTCCTCAAGCAGGCCGAAGCCCTTGAGATCGAAAATGTCGGCCGCATGCGCAAGCAGGAATTGATGTTTGCCATCATCAAAAAGCGTGCAAAAACCGGCGAAACCATTGTGGCTGACGGCGTGCTGGAAGTGCTGCCCGACGGCTTCGGTTTTCTGCGTGCGCCGGACTCAAGCTACACCGCCAGCACCGACGACATCTATATCAGCCCCAGCCAGATTCGCCGCTTCAACCTGCACACCGGCGACATGATTGAAGGTGAAGTGCGCACGCCCAAAGATGGCGAGCGCTACTTTGCGCTGAACAAGCTCGACAAGATCAACGACGGCCCGCCTGAAGACAACAAGCACAAGGTCATGTTTGAAAACTTGACGCCGCTGTTCCCCCGCGAGCAGTTCAAGCTTGAGCGCGACATCAAGGCCGAAGAAAACCTGACCAGCCGGATCATCGACATCATTGCGCCCATCGGCAAGGGCCAGCGCGCCCTCTTGGTGGCGCCACCCAAGTCCGGCAAGACCGTGATGATGCAAAACATCGCCCACGCCATCGTCGCCAACTATCCCGAAGTGGTCATGATGGTGCTGCTGGTCGATGAGCGCCCGGAAGAAGTGACCGAAATGCAGCGCAGCGTGCGTGCCGAGGTGATTTCATCCACGTTTGACGAACCCGCCGCACGTCACGTGCATGTGGCCGAAATGGTGATCGAACGCGCCAAGCGCCTGGTCGAACTCGGCAAGGACGTGGTCATCTTGCTGGACTCCATCACCCGGCTGGCGCGCGCCTACAACAACGTGCTGCCCTCGTCGGGCAAGGTGCTGAGCGGCGGCGTTGACGCCAATGCACTGCAACGCCCCAAGCGCTTTTTTGGCGCGGCCCGCAAGATCGAAGAAGGCGGCAGCCTGACCATCATCGGCACCGCATTGATTGATACCGGCAGCCGCATGGACGAAGTGATCTTTGAAGAATTCTAGGGCACCGGCAACTGCGAAATCCACCTGGACCGCCGCCTGTAT
>NZ_JAUXNA010000055.1 GCF_030682935.1 Polaromonas sp. | reverse complement strand
TCAACCCGCCGCAGTCCGCCATTCTGGGCGTGCACGCGACCAAAGACCGCGCTGTCGTTGAAAATGGCCAGATCGTGGTCCGCCCGATGAACTACCTCGCCATGAGCTACGACCACCGTGTCATCGACGGCCGCGAAGCAGTGCTGGGCCTGGTGGCCATGAAGGAAGCGCTGGAAGATCCAGCGCGTCTGCTGTTCGATATTTAATAACCTGTCGCGACGGGCTGCAGCAGCTTGGCCGCCAGCCCCGTTGCCAATTCACTGAAAACAAACATGTCCAAACAATTTGACGTGATCGTCATCGGCGGCGGTCCCGGCGGCTACATCGCTGCCATTCGTGCGGCTCAACTGGGCTTTAACGTGGCCTGTATCGACGAGTGGAAAAATGCCAAAGGCGGCCCCGCCCTGGGCGGAACCTGTACCAATACAGGCTGCATTCCCTCCAAAGCCCTGCTGCAATCCTCTGAGTACTACGAACATGCAGGGCACCACTTTGCCGATCACGGCATTGAGGTCAAGGGCCTGGGTCTGGATGTCGCCAAGATGATTGGTCGCAAAGATAACGTGGTCAAGCAGAACAACGACGGCATCGTTTACCTGTTCAAAAAGAACAAGGTCACCTTTTTTCATGGCCGCGGCTCCTTTGTCGCCGCCAAAGACGGCACCTATGACATCAAGGTGGCCGGCGTTGCGGAGGAAGTCATCTCTGGCAAGCACATCATTGTGGCGACAGGCTCCAATGCCAGGGCACTGCCAGGAACGCCTTTTGATGAAGAAAATATCTTGTCGAACGACGGAGCGCTGCGCATCGGCGCCGTGCCCAAGAAGCTCGGCGTGATCGGCTCGGGGGTGATCGGCCTGGAAATGGGTTCGGTCTGGCGACGTCTGGGTGCTGAAGTCACTATTCTTGAGGGTTTGCCCACATTTTTAGGTGCGGTAGATCAGCAGATCGCCAAGGAAGCGCACAAGGCGTTCACCAAACAAGGCCTGAAGATTGAACTGGGCGTGAAAGTCGGCGAGATCAAAACGGGCAAGAAAGGCGTGTCCATCGCTTATGCCAATGCCAAGGGCGAAGCGCAGACCCTCGATGTTGACAAACTCATCATTTCGATTGGCCGCACTGCCAATACCATAGGCCTGAACCCCGAAGCGGTGGGTTTGAGCCTCGACGAGCGTGGCGCGATTGTGGTGGATGGTGATTGCAAGACCAACCTGCCGGGCGTTTGGGCGGTTGGGGATGTCGTGCGCGGCCCGATGCTGGCGCACAAAGCCGAAGAAGAAGGCGTGGCGGTTGCTGAACGCATTGCGGGCCAGCACGGTCATGTCAATTTCAACACCATTCCCTGGGTGATCTACACCAGTCCCGAGATCGCATGGGTGGGTCAAACCGAAGAGCAGCTGAAGGCAGCCGGGCGTGCCTACAAGGCGGGCAGCTTTCCCTTCATGGCGAATGGCCGCGCGCGCGCCTTGGGTGACACCACCGGCATGGTGAAGATGCTGGCAGACGCAGCGACGGACGAAATCCTGGGCGTGCACATTGTTGGGCCGATGGCCAGTGAGCTGATTGCAGAATGCGTCGTCGCCATGGAGTTCCGTGCCAGCAGCGAGGACATTGCCCGTATTTGCCATGCGCATCCGTCCCTGAGCGAAGCCACCAAAGAAGCGGCGCTGGCAGTTGACAAACGTACGCTGAATTTTTGAATATCCGGAACGCACCATCGGTGACTCAGCCAGTACGCTTGGCCTACGAGGCTGAACTCGCAACGCGGGGGTACACCAGTGACCCGGCGCAGTTGCGTGCGATTGATGCGCTGGAACGCTGTGCGGCTGAATGGGCTGCGTTCAAGGCACGGAGATCGAACGCCTTCAAGAAGCTGCTCAACCGGCCCGATGTTCCTCGCGGCGTATACATGCACGGGGGGGTTGGTCGGGGTAAAAGCTTCCTGATGGATTGTTTTTTTTGCGCCGTACCGCTCAGGCGCAAGGTCAGGCTGCACTTTCACGAGTTCATGCGTGAAGTGCACCTGGAGTTGCATGGTCTGCAGGGTACTGCGAACCCCCTGGATGAACTGGCCAAGCGCATCGCCATACGTTATCGGCTGATTTGCTTTGACGAGTTTCATGTCGCGGACATTACGGACGCGATGATTCTTCATCGGCTACTGGCAGCCTTGTTTGCCAATGGTGTCGGTTTTGTGACGACGTCCAATTTCCGTCCCGATGACCTCTATCCGAACGGTCTGCACCGGGACCGAATTTTCCCGGCCATTGAGTTGCTGAAGACCAGGCTGGAAGTCATCAGTGTTGATAATGGAACGGACTATAGAAGGCGTACCCTGGAGCAGGTCAGGCTGTATCACACCCCGCTTGGGGAACAAGCGGATGCCGAGATGACGGGGACTTTTAACGCTCTGGCGGCGTCTCAGGATGAAAACCCTGTGATGCGGATTGAGTCCAGGCAAATCGAGGCCAGGCGCAAGGCGGGCGGCGTGGTGTGGTTTGATTTTAAAACCTTGTGTGGTGGGCCACGCTCGCAAAACGATTACCTGGAGATCGCCAGTCAGTTTCATACAGTGTTGCTGAGCAATGTGCCCCACATGCCGGTCAGAATGGCATCTGAAGCCCGGCGGTTTACCTGGCTGGTCGATGTCCTGTACGACCGGCGTGTGAAGCTGATTATGTCGGCCGCTGTAGCGCCTGAGGCGTTGTACACCGATGGTCCTTTGGTCCACGAGTTTGCGCGCACTGTCTCGCGACTCAACGAAATGCAGTCCAGGGAGTTTTTGGCCCTGGAGCGCAGAAACGTCGATACGACACTGACATGAAAAAATTGTTCATCGCACTGTTTTTTGCCACGCTGAGTATGTTTGTGGGTGCACAGACGGCTAACGGTGCACTCGCCACGCATGACATGGACGCGGAGCGCGCAAGAATCAGTGCTGATCGGGCCAGGCTGGAGACGGGCTTTTTGGTGGAGGACGCCGCTTGCTATAAAAAATTTGCGGTCAACAGTTGCCTTGACCGCGTCAACACCAGGCGGCGCGAAGCGATGGCCGACCTGCGCCGTCAAGAGATTTTGCTCAACGATGAGGAGCGGAGAATCAGGGGGGAAGCGCAGTTTCGTAAACTTGAAGAAAAATCTTCGCCTGAAAAGCAGCAGGATGCCGCCGCCAGTCGCGCCAAAGCGCAGGATGATTACCAGTCCCGACAGGCACGGGAAAAGCAGAAGAGCAACGACCAGGCGACAGCCCGCGCCAGTGAAAAAACCGCTAGCCAAGCCAGTGCAGGAAGGCTCAGGGACAATCAGCAAAAAGCCCGGGTTCGAGCGGACAAGCAAGCCGAAGCCGCCAACGCCGCCGAAAAATTCAACGCACGCCAGAAAGAAGCCCAAGAGAGGCGAGCCCAGCATGAACGTGACCGGCTTAAGGCCGTCAAGCCTCCCGCGAAATCCTTACCCTTGCCGGAGTAAGCAAGGGCGTTGTTCAATCCAGGCGTTCGAGCTTGACGATTACCAGCGATAGGTTGTCACCAGCACCGCGTGCGCGCGACCTTGCCTTATGGATCAAAAATTCGGTTGCTTCACGAGGGGGTAGCATGGACAGTGCGGACCCCATTTCGCTGGTGCTGAAGTAATGCCAGACGCCATCACTGCAAGCAATCAGCGCGTCATCAGGACACAATTGCGGAATGAAATGATGTGTAATGGGCGGTGATTCTTCTGTGCCCAGACAACTCATCAGAATATTTGATTGAGGATGGATATTGGCCTCATCCTCGGTGATTTCACCCTTGTCGACAAGGGTCTGCACATAAGAGTGATCCACGGTCCTGTGGATCAGCTTGCCGCCATGGTAGTGGTAGATCCGGGAATCCCCGGTATGCACCCAGTGGCAGTCTCCGCCCGGATTGATCAAAAATGCTGCCAAGGTGCTGTGCGGCTCCTGTTCGGCGGAGATGGCGGTTAGTTTGATGACAATATGCGCTTCTTCAATGATCTGTTTGAGCATCGTTGGCGCGTCATCCGTAGCCGGTGCATAACGCTCAAAAAGTTGCCTGGCCGTCATCATGACCTGATCGGACGCTTTGCGCCCGCCGCTTCGGCCACCCATACCGTCGGCGACTATGCCCAGCATGCAGCTGGGATGACGTGGGTGACTGAATAAGTTGACCTGGTCCTGCTGATAGTCCCGGTCACCTTTGTGGATACCCGTGGACGCTGTGATTCGATAACCTTTGGACATCGTGTAATCGTTCGAGCCCCGAGGGCTCGATTTATAAGGGCAATCGACGTATTATCAGACGAAGCAGCGCGCACGGATAGAAATACCTTGGACTTGAACCTACATTCCCCTGAACGGCAACTCATTGAGCTCAAAATCAAGCATGCAGACCTGAATGCCTTGGCAGACATGACAGCGCATGCCCTGCCCATGGACGAATTGTTGCTCAGGCGCCTTAAAAAACGTCGCCTTCAGCTTCGTGACCAGATATCTGATCTTGAATCCTCTCTCTACCCTTCTGAGCCTGCGTGATGAGCCTGGCGTTTGAAGTTCAAGAGGCTTTTTCCCCCGGCGGCATCTTGTCTCGCGCTACGGAGCATTTCCTGCCCCGCAGCGGCCAGACCGCGATGGCGCTGGCCATAGCGCGCGCCATTGAGGGCGCTTATCCGCTCGTGGTGGAAGCCAGTACCGGGGTTGGGAAAACTTTTTCTTACCTGGTCCCGGCATTGCTGAGTGGCGAGCGCGTGTTGCTGTCTACCGCCACCAAGGCCTTGCAGGATCAGCTGTTTGGTCGCGATGTGCCCCGGTTGGTGGCGGCCCTTGGGCTGCCGGTAAGCACGGCGTTGCTGAAAGGGCGGGGCAGCTATTTATGCCTGCATCGCATGGAAATGGCTCGCCAGGCGACACCTCTACCCGATGGTGTTTCCGTGCGTGCGCTGGCACGGATTGAAGAGTGGTCCCAGGTCACACGAACTGGCGATCTGGCGGAACTCCCGGGGCTGAATGAACGCTCGCCGCTGATTCCTTTGGTGACATCGACACGGGAGAACTGCCTGGGTGCGCAATGCCCGCGTTTTCGCGCCTGTCATGTGACCCTTGCCCGCAGGGAGGCGATGGCGGCGGACGTGGTCGTCATCAATCATCACCTTTTTTTTGCCGACCTGGCAGTTCGCGAGTCTGGTGTCGCCGAACTGCTGCCTTCCGTGCGCATTGCCATTTTTGATGAAGCGCACCAACTCAATGAAATTGGCGTGCAGTTTCTTGGACGAAACCTCACTACAGGCCAATTGCTGGACTTTTCCCGTGATCTGCTGGCCGCTGGCCTGCAATTGGCCCGCGGCCTGGTCGACTGGCAGGGCGTCGCGGCGGCCACTGAGTATGCGGCCCGCGAATTGCGGATGTTTGCTGGCAAGCAGCCCCCGGGCACCAAGCTGCGCTGGATCGGGGAGGGGCCTGAGGGGCTGGATGCTACTGGCTGGAAGGAGGCGCTGGGCGCAGTTCATGCCGCTTGCATGCAAGCCTGCGAAGCGCTCGATATGGTCAGTGAGATTGCCCCCGATTTTGTTCGCCTTCATAACCGTGCCGCCGAGTTGGCAGGAAGGGCAGAAAACTTTGTCAATGTCTGCACGCCAGGTTGTTTGCGCTGGGTTGATGTGGGCATGCAGTTGCGGCTTGTTGAATCACCGCTCGATATTTCAGGGGCGGTAAAGACCCATGTGTTGGGTGCTTCCGGCGGCAGCAAAAAATCCTGGATATTCACTTCGGCAACGCTCGGCGACGACGACAAGCTCACCTGGTTCACTCAGCGTTGCGGGCTTGCGGACGCTGAAGTGTTGCGGGTGGGCAGCCCTTTTGACTACGAACATCAGGCAGCGCTGTACGTTCCAGAAAATTTTCCCAAGCCCGGGGACCCTGCTCACTCGATGAAGGTCGCGGAATCAGCTGCAGTGTGGTCGCAGAAACTGGGAGGGCGTACCATGGTGCTGACCACCACATTGCGGGCATTGCGGGCGATTGGTGAGTCGCTCCATGCACGCTTCGAGCACTCCGGTGAAATGGAGGTACTTGTTCAGGGGGAGATGCCAAAACGGGCGCTGATGGAGCGCTTTCGTGAAGGCAGTTCCAAAGGGGGAAGCGCTTGCGTGCTGGTGGCATCCGCATCGTTTTGGGAGGGCATTGATGTGCCTGGTGATGCGCTTCAACTGGTCATTATCGACAAGCTGCCTTTTCCCCCGCCGAACGATCCTTTGGCTGAGGCCCGCTCCAGACAACTTGAGGCACAGGGGCGCAGTGCTTTTAACGATTATTTTTTACCCGAAGCTGCCGTGGCTCTTAAACAAGGGGCCGGGCGCCTGATTCGCAGGGAAACCGATCAGGGCGTCTTGGTGGTGTGTGACAGCCGCCTGGTCTCGGTGGGCTATGGACGGCGTTTGCTGAGAGCGCTTCCTCCAATGCACAGGCTGACATCGGAGCAGGAGTTGATGGACAGGCTTGAGGGCCTTACCAGAACTTGTACCATGGGTTGTCTGCAGACTTGAAACCTTTGCTCATGTACTGGCTTTTCGGGTAGGTTTTTTCCATGATGCGACGGGTGTCATCGCGCAGTTCCGCCATCCCCAGGGCATCGTAGGATTTGTAAAGGATATAGGCGGCCTCTTCAAGAGCCGGAACGTCGCGATAGTCGGAAATTGCGCTTTGTGCGCGGTTGATGGCGGCGATGTAGGCGCCGCGGGAGTAGTAGTACCTGGCGACGTGAACTTCTGATTGTGCCAAGGAGTTCACGATATAGCTCATGCGCAAACGTGAGTCTGACGCATAGCGGGAGTCGGGGAAGCGCCCTGCCAGTTCCTTGAAAGATTCAAACGATTCCTTGGCTGCTTTCTGGTCGCGTTCAGACAGGTCCTGGCGAGAAATAAAGCCGAGAATTCCCAGATTGTCATTAAAGTTGACCAAGCCCTTGAGGTATAAAGCGTAGTCCATGGCCGGGCTGGCCGGGTGCAGCTTCATAAAACGGTCCAGTGTGGCAAGCGCTTGGGCCTGCTCACCCCCTTTGTATTGGGCATAAGCCTTGTCGAGCTGGGCTTGTTGCGCAAGCGGGGTTCCGGCGGCACGGCCTTCCAGCTTTTCATAAAGAGGAATCGCTTTGTCGTAGGCGCCTGAGTTCGCTTCGTCCTTGGCTTCTGCGTAAATCTTGTTCGGACTCCACGAGGCGGTGCGATCGGCCGTCGGGGTGCTGGAGCAGCCCGCGACTACAAAAGACAACGCGCAAACGGCTGCAACAAGCGGCAATGCCCTGGGAACAACCGATAATTTGGTGTAAAACATTGCAATCGACCTTCTTGATGACTGATTCTGAACAAAGCAAAATAATTATATCGGGCGCTGTTGTCGCCCATGGCCTGCTGGACGAAGCGCAGGACGAGGTCGATAGCAGCAATATCGACATGGAACTGCGCCAGGTGATGGTTCCTTTTGAGAGCCATGGCAGCCGCCTGGACCGTGCTTTGGCTGGCATTGTGCCTGAGTTCTCACGCAGCTATCTCCAGCAATTGATCGAGGCCGGGGTGGTGCAGCTCAATGGCCTGACGGTGCGCAAAACGTCCTCCAAGGTCAAGGCCGGGGATAGTCTCACCATTGAGCTGAGGCCCACACCTCAAAGTCAGGCCTTCAAGCCGGAAGCCATGGCGCTGGATATCGTGTTTGAAGACCCCTATTTGTGCGTGATCAACAAACCAGCTGGTTTGGTCGTTCACCCCGCGCCCGGCAATTGGAGCGGCACCTTGCTCAACGGATTGTTGGCGCGAGACCCTCAGGCTTCTTTTTTGCCGCGTGCTGGCATCGTGCACCGATTGGACAAGGATACGAGCGGACTGATGGTGGTGGCGCGCCAACGATCCGTCATGGATCAGCTGGTCGGCCTGATCGCCGCCCGGGATGTGCACCGAGAATACATCGCACTGGCCCATGGGGCATGGCAGGGCGCGAGAACCCGCCAGGTAGAGGTTGCGATTGGCCGTGATCCCCGCAACCGGTTGCGTATGGCGGTGGTAGACCTCGAGAAAAATTCTGGCAAGACGGCCTCCACGGTGGTGTCGCTGCTGCAAAATGAAAAGCAGTATTGCCTGGTGAAGTGCAAGCTCCATACGGGGCGCACCCATCAAATCCGGGTTCACATGGCTTTTCTCGGTCATCCCCTGGTGTCTGATGCGCTTTATGGCGGGCTGCCTGCGGGCGGCTTGAGCCGGCAGGCACTGCACGCGTGCCGGCTGGCGTTTGAGCACCCCGTTACGGGTGCGATGATGGAATTCAAGGCGCCGCCGCCCGCTGATTTACAAGCCGCGATTACGGATTTCGGCCTGATATACAATCTGAGCTAGTAGTTTTTCGACTATCTGCAACATGGCGCCCCTGACAAGGAGACTGCGCACCGGTGCAATGCGCAAACATGCGCTCTTTTCCGCTTTTTCTCGGAACGACCAATCATGAATACGACGGATGCGAAGCGCATCCTCGAGACAGCACTTATTTGCGCGCAGCAACCGCTGCCATTGCGCGAAATGGGTGTCTTGTTTAACGGGGTATTGACTGCCGACAGTCTTAAGTTGGTGCTTGAGGACCTGCAGAACGACTGGACCGGTCGCGGTGTTGAACTCGTTCACGTGGCGACAGGCTGGCGCTTTCAGAGCCGACCGCACATGCGCGAGTACCTGGACAGGCTCCATCCGGAGAAGCCGCCCCGTTACAGCCGGGCCGCCCTGGAAACGCTGGCGATCATTGCTTATCGCCAGCCCGTGACGCGTGGCGACATGGAGGATATCCGGGGCGTCACCATCAACAGCCTGCTTCTCAAGCAATTGGAGGACCGTGGCTGGGTGGAGGTGATCGGCCACCGTGAAACTGTCGGTCGACCTGGTCTTTATGCAACGACCCGGCAGTTTCTGGATGACCTTGGCGTGGAGTCGCTGGATCAGCTTCCCGCTATGGGGAGCGCGCCGGATCAGGCTGCAATGCGCGAACAAGTTGAATTTGGCATAGCTGACAATCCGCTAATCACCCCTGCTGAACTGGTTGCTTCGCTGGGGGTGGCCGACGAGGAGACCGCTGCACAGGCACTGGTTCCGAAAAATACAGAAATCCAGGAAAGCTTGGAGCCGGATGCCGGCAAGAGTTCCTGACACCCTCCTAACCATCAGGACGCCAGCGCTCCGCACGCATGACTGAAAAAGTATGAATCATCAAGACCAACCCGCTTCCGAAACCCCTGCCACGTCCGACCAAAATAAAGGACAAAATATGGGTGAAGCGCCCGAGCAGTCTACGCAAGGTGCTCCTGATTTAATCGCTATTCGGGAGCCGGTCAGCGCCGTCATGCCTAAACCGGCTGGCGGGCGACGCGTGCCTGTGCCCGCAGCAACCACCATACGGTTTGAAGATGTGGTGACCGGACAATTCGACGCGGACGAAGATGATGTGGCGCTTGAGTTGCCCAAGCGGGTTTTGTCGGCGCAGCCTGAGACCCCCAAGCTGCACAAGGTCCTGGCACAGGCCGGCATGGGTTCCCGGCTGGAGATGGAGAAGTTGATCCTTGAAGGACGTATTTCGGTCAATGGCGAGCCCGCCCACATCGGGCAACGTATCCAGTTTGGCGATACCGTCAAAGTCAATGGCAAGCCGGTTCGGGTACGCATTGACCCGCCACCTCCCCGTGTGATTGCCTACCACAAGCCTGCGGGAGAGGTCGTGACGCACGACGACCCGCAGAATCGGCCGACCGTGTTCCGGCGACTGCCCAAGTTGTTCCAGGGCAAGTGGCAGTCCGTGGGGCGTCTTGATCTGAACACCGAGGGTCTGCTGCTGTTGACGAGTTCTGGTGAACTGGCTAACAAGCTGATGCATCCTCGCTTTGGGCTGGAGCGTGAGTACGCCGTGCGGGTGCTGGGTGCGCTGAACAATGAAGAAAAAAAGCGTTTGCTGGATGGCGTGGTGCTCGATGATGGCGTTGCGCAGTTCGGCTCGATCGAGGCGGGGGGTGGTGAAGGGGCCAACTGCTGGTACCGGGTTACGATTTCAGAAGGTCGAAACCGCGAGGTCCGGCGCATGTTCGAAGCGGTGGGGCATGCAGTGAGCCGTCTCATCCGCATTCGCTACGGCGCCATGGTGCTGCCGCGCGGCCTCAAGCGTGGTGCGTTTGTCGAGCTCGACGAAAACGATATCTGGGCGCTGACCAGTGCGGTAACACGCGCTGAATCGCAGGCCGATCAGCGCGGTGATCCTGCCAATCCGGGCCAATCGGCGGGCGAGGGCGGTGATGCGCAGCGTCGGGGTCCCCGTGGAAACGAACGCGCCCGTAGCGGAGCCGGACGTCCACGAGGCCCGAACGCAGGACGAGGCAGTGCGAGCCCGGGTGCTCGCTTTGGACAGCCAGATACCGGTGGCCCGCAGGGGCAAAAGCGGCGCGATGACCGTGGCCCCCGGAGCGAGCGGTCAACCGGCGGCGGGCAACCTGATCCCATGAAAACGTCATTTGGATATATTGGCTCCGATACCCTGACGAGGCAGCGGCAAGACCAGGGGCAACGCCGTGGCGGTGGTGGCGGCAATGCTGGCGGCATGGCCGGCGGTCAGCGCCGTGGTGGCGGCAATGGCGGTGGCGGTAGTGGCGGTAATCGCGGTGGTGGAAACCGCAGCGGAAATCGCTGAATACTTCAGAGTCACTTCATTTCATTGAGCTGATCGTATCCCGCAAGCTCGCAGGTTAAAATCATAGGCTTTATTCAATTTTTGAATAATTTGACAACCCAATAAATCTAAAGCGCAAGGAAAATAAATGGCCATCGAACGCACTCTCTCCATCATCAAGCCCGACGCAGTAGCGAAAAACGTCGTGGGTCAAATCTACGCACGTTTTGAGGCTGCCGGTCTGAAAGTTGTCGCCGCCAAAATGGCTCACCTGTCGCAAGGCGAGGCAGAAGCTTTTTATGCCGTACATAAAGAACGTCCTTTCTTCAA
The DNA here is from genome assembly GCF_030682935.1 of Polaromonas sp. Taxonomy (GTDB): domain Bacteria; phylum Pseudomonadota; class Gammaproteobacteria; order Burkholderiales; family Burkholderiaceae_C; genus Polaromonas. The sequence goes on along the minus strand of NZ_JAUXNA010000055.1, from coordinate 3,167 downwards.
GGACCTGGTTTCGTTCATGATCTCCGGTCCGGTGATGATCCAGGCGCTGGAGGGCGAAGGCGCTGTGCTGAAAAACCGCGATCTGATGGGCGCCACCGACCCGAAGAAAGCGGCCGCGGGCACGATTCGTGCCGATTTCGCTGACAGCATTGATGCCAATGCCGTGCATGGCTCTGACGCTGTTGAAACGGCAAAAGAAGAAATTGCTTTCTTCTTTGCCGGCATGAACGTCTACTCGCGCTAACCATGTCCGCCCCCATGCTTTGCCTCCCCTCAACCGGGTCGTCGCTTGCTTGGGGCGGCGCGGCGCGTCGCGCACCGCGATGACGACCAACCTTCTTGACTACGATCTGGAAGGCTTGGTCGCCTTGTGCGAGCAGCTTGGCGAAAAGCGCTTCCGCGCCACACAGCTGTTCCGCTGGATTCACCAAAAAGGCGCGACCAATTTTGAGCAGATGACGGATCTGGCCAAGTCCCTGCGCGAAAAGCTGAGCACTTCAGCCTGCATTCAGGTGCCTAAGGTGGTGTCCCGTCACGAATCGACAGACGGCACCATCAAGTGGTTGTTTGATGTCGGCGCAGGCGATGTCATTGAGACCGTCTTCATTCCCGAAGCTGACCGCGGCACCTTGTGCATTTCATCCCAGGCCGGTTGTGCTGTGGGATGCCGATTCTGCTCGACGGGACACCAGGGCTTTAGTCGCAATCTGACGACCGGCGAAATAGTTTCCCAGTTGTGGTTTGCAGAGCATTTCCTGCGCCAGCATCTGGACAGGAAAAACCGGCAGGATCGCGTCATCTCCAATGTGGTCATGATGGGCATGGGTGAGCCCTTGCAAAACTACGCGCAATTGTTGCCCGCTCTGAAGGTCATGCTCGATGACCATGGCTATGGCTTGTCCCGCCGCCGGGTGACGGTGTCGACCTCTGGCTTCGTGCGGATGATTGACCGGCTGGCCAAGGACTGCCCGGTGGCCCTTGCAGTGTCACTGCATGCGCCACAAGATACGTTGCGGGACTACCTCGTTCCGCTGAACAAAAAACACCCTATCGCTGAGTTGCTGCAAGCCTGCACCCGTTACCAGGCGGCGGCGCCACGCGATTTCATCACGTTTGAATACTGCATGCTTGACGGGGTGAACGACCAGCCGGAGCACGCGCACCAGCTGGTGGCGCTGATGCAAACGCATGCTGCGCGCGGCTTGTCGTGCAAATTCAACCTGATTCCCTTTAATCCATTTCCGGCTTCAGGCCTTAAACGCTCGGATATGCCGCAGGTGATGGCGTTTGCAAAAATCCTGATGGATGCCGGCATCGTGACCACGATCCGGAAGACCCGGGGTGATGACATTGACGCGGCCTGCGGGCAACTGGCTGGCGACGTGCAGGACCGGACCAGTGCGGATCAGCGCATGGCGGCGCAACGCCAAGGTATGCTTGGAGGCATCAAGGTGGTTGTGCTCAAGGGGTTAGGTGCATGAAGTTTGTCTCCAAGGTGGTCTGGATGTCAGCCTGTTGGGCTGCTGTTTTGCTGGCGGGGTGTGCCAACCAGCCAGGCGCCCTTGGGTCTTCCGGCGTGCAGAGTGACATGGTTACCGAGTCGGATGAGTCTGATCAGCGCAGGCGCGCACGCTTGCGGCTTGAATTGGCGACTGGTTATTTTGAGCAGGGCCAGACCAATGTTGCGCTCGATGAGATCAAGCAATCAATCGCCACAGATCCAAGCTATGCGAATGCTTTCAACCTGCGAGGGCTGGTGTACCTGCGGCTTAACGACATTCCCCTGGCAGAGGACAGTTTTCGGCGCGCACTCGCGCTGAGTCCGCGCGATGCAGATATCGCCCACAACTATGCCTGGCTGCTGTGCCAGCAGGCGCGTTATGCCGAATCGTTCAGCTTGTTTACACAGGCGGCCGTCAATCCAACCTACACCGGCAAAGCTAAAACGTTGATGGCCCAGGGTGTGTGTCAGGTTCGCGCAGGGCAGCTTGCTGATGCCGAAAAAAGTTTGATGCGGTCTTACGAGCTGGATGCCGGCAACCCGGTGACTGCCTTCAACCTGGCCAACCTTCTTTATGGGCGCGGTGAGTTGACGCGCGCGCAGTTTTACATCCGCCGTTTGAATAACAGTGAACTGGCCAATGCCGAGACGCTCTGGCTTGGGATCAAGACTGAACGTAAGCTGAACAATCAGGAGGCTGCGCTGCAGCTGGCCGATCAGTTGAAAAAACGCTTTGCGCAATCCCCCGAGGCCGCTGCCTATGAAAAAGGAGCTTTCAATGAGTGACCGTGTCCCCGTGATGGGTGGACCTGCCAATGCGGAGTCTGCCGTTGCTGACTGGAATGGCAGTCAGGGTGCGATGGTGTCGGGACCCACAGCCGGTGCATTACTTCGAGATGCCAGAGAGTCAGCGGGCATACACATTGCGGCGTTGGCGGCGCTACTCAAGGTCCCTGAGCAGAAGCTTGAAGCGCTGGAGCAAGACCGTTTGGACTTGTTGCTGGATGCCGTTTTCGCACGAGCGCTGGCCTCCAGCGTGTGCCGGACCCTTAAAATTGATGCGAGGTCGGTGCTTGAGCGCCTCCCTCCAAGCACAGCGTACAGGCTCAAATACCCCAGCGCAGGCATCAACACGCCGTTTCGTCCGCTGGTTGACAGTCCGGGACCCTCTGCCTGGGCGCAAATGTCGCGTCCCATTGTTCTTGCGGGGCTCGCCTTGTTGCTGGGAGCGCTGGTTTTGATCTTTTTGCCTGCCATGAAGCAGGACGGGGCGCCGGTCAGCAGTGGTGCTCGTCCCGTGCTACCGGTCGAAAGCGCGGGTGCGGATTTGGTTGATGACGCGTCGATGCCTGTGCTGCTGCCGACGGCGCTTACTGGCGAGGCGGGTGTGGCCGACGGTGCCGCCGCCGTGGTTTTGCCGTTTTCTGGGTCTTTGAGCTCGGTAGCGCTTGTGTCCGAACAGGCTTTGGTGGCTGCTTCAGCGCCTGTCCCCCTGTTGGGAAATGCGGGCATTCCAGCTGGCGCAGCGGCTTCAGCCGCCAACCCGGCGTTGCAGACGGCCTCCTCGGGTAATGTGACGTTTCGCGCAAGTGGTCAGACCTGGGTTGAAGTGACTGATGCGAAGGGGACGGTCGTGCTACGTCGTACCCTGGCCCGCGGTGATGTC
>NZ_JAUXNA010000054.1 GCF_030682935.1 Polaromonas sp. | reverse complement strand
CGCCCTGGCGCAGTCTGAACTCCTGGTGATGGCCGCCCAGATTGCCGCGCTACGCAAGTACCGGCAGAAAAAATAACCTTCGGTGTTGACCGGGCCCAGCGGATACGCCGGATTCGGACAGCCCATCAAGCCCCTGCAGCAACGCCGGGGCTTTTTTTATGGATGCGGTGATGCGTTGTTTGCCGCTTGACTTGACGGGCACTTTTACCGAGGATGCCGAGGGGGATCGGTGCGTATGCGAGCGCCTGTCCAGCCGCTACCGCAGCAGGGGGGTATCGGGCAATTCGTTAACAACTGGCGGCTGCATGGCTTGGGTGTGGTCCACCGCAAAGTGTTTCATCAGCACGGCCGAGGCTTCCTCTAGCGCCTGCGTCAGCCCGTCCTCGTAGCGTTTGCCCTGAAATGCCTCGGCCATATGGGCCACCATAGCCCGCCACTGCGCCGGGGCTACATGCCGCGCCAGGCCACGGTCCGCCACAATTTCAATCGCGTGCTCGGCCAGCAGGACATAAATCAGCACGCCGTTGTTCTGCTCGGTGTCCCAAACCCGCAAGCTGCCAAACATCGACACAGCGCGCTGCCGCGTCAATTCAACGATGGAGGTTTGCGCGTTGAGCCGCCACAGATCGCTGAGGGGCAGCGACGATTCCACGCAAATGCGTATCTCGCCGCTGTGGCGCTGCTCGCTGGCCGCAACGCGCCGTGCCAAGCGCTCCAGCAGGGCCGGCGGGATGGCCCGCTGGGTGTCGGAGGCGTCCAGCCACAGATGTTTGGCAAAGAGTTTCAGCTTTTTTATCATCAGACTTACCAGCGACCGGACGCGCCGCCACCGCCGAAATTTCCGCCGCCACCGCTGCTAAATCCGCCTCCGCCGCCACTACCACCCCACGGACCACCGCGGTCGCCTCCCATGCCGCCCCAGCCTGAAGACCTGCCGCCACGTGCCAAGGCACCCAGGCTTGAAAACAGGGCAAACACCACACCCGCCAGGGCCGCGATACCCGCTATCACCAGGCTGCTCGTGAAAATCCAGGCCAGCAAACCGACGGCGCCGCCGGTAATCACCGAGCCCGCCTTGCGTCCGACCACACTTGAAATTACGCGGCCTCCAACCGGCACCGCAAAAAACAGGAAGACGGCCAGGTCCATCCAGTTAAAGCCCTTGGCGTTTTGGGACCTGGCGCGGGTACTTTCCGGCGCAGGCAGGTTTTCACCGCTGATCAGCGCGATGATCTGGTCAGCCGCCGCGTCCAACCCTCCGGCGAAATCGCCTTGCTTGAAGCGCGGCGTGAGGGCGCTGTCAATGATCTGGCGCGCAGCCAGATCGGGAATGGCGCCTTCCAGTGCCTTGGTCGTTTCAATGCGAACCTGGCGGTCGTTTTTGGCCACGACCAGCAGCAAGCCGTCGCCGACCGCCTTGCGCCCGATTTTCCAGCTGTCGCCCACCCGCTGCGCATAGGCGGCAATGTCTTCGGGCGCCGTGGTGGGCAGCATCAGCACCACCACCTGGGCGCCGCGCGCCTGCTCGAATGCCGCCAGCTTGGCCTCAAGTGCCTGCAGCTGCGCCGGATTCAGGGTGCCGGTCTGGTCCATGACATGGGCTGTCAGGGGCGGCACTGCTTGCACACCCTGCGCCAAAGCGGCCAACGGCAGCCAGACGGCGAGCAACAGAGCGGCCCAGCGCAATGGCATCCAGCGGGAAAGGTAGCCCAAGGTCAACGTGATGTACCGCTTATTTCTTGTTGAAGTCGACCACCGGCGGCGCGGAAATCTGCGCCTCGTTCTGCACTGCGAAGCTGGGTTTGACTTTGTAGCTGAACACCATCGCCGTCAGGTTGCTGGGAAAACTGCGCGTCAGCACGTTGTATTCCTGGACCGACTGGATATACCGGTTGCGCGCGACCGTGATGCGGTTTTCCGTGCCTTCGAGTTGCACCCGTAAATCGCTGAAACCCTTGTTGGCCTTGAGGTCAGGGTATCGCTCACTCACCACCATGAGCCGGCTCAGCGCACTGCCCAGCTCGCCCTGGGCTGCCTGAAACTTGTTGAAAGCGGCAGGATCATTCAGCGTCTCGGGCGTCACTTGAATCGACGTGGCCTTGGCGCGCGCTTCAATGACCTTGGTCAGCGTCTCTTGCTCAAAGGCGGCTTCGCCCTTGACCGTCGCCACGATATTGGGCACCAGGTCCGCACGGCGCTGGTACTGGTTCAGCACTTCAGACCAGGCAGACTTGGTCTGCTCGTCTAGCCGCTGGAAATCGTTGTAGCCACAACCGGTCAGCGCCAGACTCAACATGGCGGCGAGGGCTAAACTAAATAAACGGGAATTCATGACAAAGCCTCCAAAATGCAAGCCCTAACACTAACATAGTTAAATCTGACATCTCAGCACCTTGAAGGGCACCATACAAGCGGCATCTCGGCGTGTTCCCAGATCGACTCGCCTGTTTTTTTGACTCAACCTGATGGACCTATGGCTAAACCCAAACTCCCGCCTGCCGGCAACGGCAACGCTGATGACATTGAGGCGGCTTTTTACGAAGCGCTGCAAAGTGGCGACATCGACAAGCTCATGGCCTGCTGGGGCGATGAGGACGATATCGTCTGCGTGCATCCGGGGGGCGGGCGTCTGGTCGGCCCTGCCGCCATACGCAGCACCTTCGATACGATGTTTTCCAACGGCACCATTCGGGCCTTTCCTGAAAAAATGCGCAAAATTGACGCGATGAGCGCCAGTGTGCACAACGTGCTGGAGCGTATTGAAGTGCTGACGGAAGAAGGTCCGCGCCACGCCTATGTGATCGCCACGAACGTTTACCACTTGACGGCGCAAGGCTGGCGTATGGTGGCCCACCATGCCAGCCCCGGCACGCCAAGCGAGATGCATGAGGTGTCGGAGACGCCGCCTGTCCTGCACTGACAGGTGTTTTGGCGATGAATTATGTGGCGCCCTGGTGGCTTCCAGGCGGCAATTTGCAGACGATTTGGGCCGCATTGCGCTCGAAACGCTACCTGGGCGAGGCGCCGAGTTTTCGCCGTGAGCGTTGGGTGACACCCGATGACGATTT
>NZ_JAUXNA010000053.1 GCF_030682935.1 Polaromonas sp. | reverse complement strand
AACGTCACGGTGTTAGTGGACTCGTCGAGCATGCGGGCCTTTGATTTACCAAAACTGAAGGCTCCACCCTTGCCGCCGCCCTGCATTTGCCGCATGAAATAGACCCAGACGCCAATCAGCAGCAGCATCGGGCCCCAACTGACCAGCAGCGTCATGAGCAACGAGCCCTCTTCGCGAGGTTTGACGTCGAATTTCACATCGTTGGCGATCAGATCACCCACCAAGCCGCGGTCGAGGTAAGTCGCCGTGGTGCGGATCTTGCGGTCATCGGTGGTCACAGCCGATATTTCGGTGCCGCCCTGGCCTTCCGCAATCGTCGCGGCCTTGATGCGTTTGCCGCGCACCTCCTCCAGGAACTCGGAATAACCCAAGTAACTGGACCCAGCCGCGCCACGCGTATCAAATTGCTTGAAAACGGTGAACAGGACCATGGCTATTACCAGCCAGATTGCAATTTTAGAAAACCACTGATTGTTCAAGGACTACTCCGATGTAAGAACAAAAGTCACATGCGCCCGATTTTAGGCGTTTCAAGGGCAAAAACGTCATGAAGCGCACTACGCCCCTTGACTTGAAGAGGATTTAGGTAATTTTTACTATCCCGCACCCTCATTTTTCCGCCTCGACCCGGTTTTTAAGCCCTCGCCCGACCAAAAAGGTTTCCGAAGAATTCGAACGCGAGGCCTTGGGTTTCATGGGTTTGACCACCTTGAAGGTCGAACGGAACAGCTTGACCAATTGGTCGTAGCCACTCCCGTGAAACAGCTTGACGACGAGCGCCCCCTCCGGCTTCATATGCTTCTGGGCAAACTCTACCGCCAGTTCTACCAGATCGGTGATGCGGGCCGCATCGGCCGATTCGATACCTGACAAGTTGGGCGCCATGTCTGAAATAACAAGGTCGACCGAAACCGCCCTATTGTCGGCGACCAAGGCCTGTTCCAGTTTTTGGAGCACTTCGGTCTCGCGAAAGTCGCCCTGGATAAAGACCACGCCCTCAATGGGTTCCATGGGCAACATGTCCA
>NZ_JAUXNA010000018.1 GCF_030682935.1 Polaromonas sp. | reverse complement strand
AGCCGAAGAACGCACAGATGCCGAGTGCGGTGCCGAGCGTGAGGTGATAGCGCTGTGGGAAAACGCCGAAGACCGGGCCATCATGAGCGCACTGAAGCCGCTCAACACGGCCGGCGACATGGACGAAGTGCGCTTTGATATCTCTGTTTAGCGCACGCTAACCGGTTTCGTGGCGCCCAGACGCGATGGACCGGCTTCAGCGCAGCAGCGAGCGTTCATTTCGCCTCGTCAACCATCTGGATGGTTTTTTTCTCAACCTCCTTGGCCACTTCAAGCAAGGCCGGATCCTGGGACAGTGACGCGAGCATTTTCACTGGCGTGATCAGGCCGAGCTTCGTCTTGCCCTTCTCCGTGAACACGGAGATACGGCACGGCAGCGCCATGTTCAGGCGCATGTCGATGGACAGGACTTTTGCAGCCTGCGCCGGGTTGCAGACTTCAAACACGCGGCACTGCTCCTCAAAGGCAATGCCTTTGCTGCGAAGGGTAGCGCCCAGGTCGTGAATATGCAGCACGCCGAACTCGTGGCGTTTCACTGCCGCGTCAAGGTCAGTGGATGCCTGCTCGAAGGATTTTGTGGTTTCAACAATGTAGTACATGAGTTACCTCTGTGAGTGGGATTAAGGCCTTAAAAAAACCGCCTTGCTGCCAGATGATCCCGCCAAAGCGGCGACGGAGGTCAGGAATCGCACGGCGCCCAGGCATGAGCACTCAGGGTCTCAGTCATCAACAGGGGCAGGGGCCGCCACACTCTTGGGGTTATTAAGCTGGGCGAAGGTGCTGTCAAGCACACGTTCGAGCTTCTCGACAGCCCCCGTGATGGCCTGGTCGAGCGTCGCGGCCAGGTGCGTCACAGCAATGGGGTTGCGGCCCGCAGGTCGGGCCTCCAGGACGCACTTCTTGTCGTCGCCATGGGTCTTGTGACTGCTTTCGTCGCTCAAGTGCGCTTCCACGCGGGTAATTTGCGCGCCGAAACGGTGCAGCTTTGCATCGACAGCCGTCTTGACGTACTGGGTCAGGCGCTCGCCACCCTCGATATTTTTGTCGGTGTTGACTTGGATTTGCATATTGCGATCTCCTGGTGTGCAAACAAGGATACGTGTCCGCTGCCCTCAGCGTGCCGACTACGCTTGAATAGTCATCCTAACCCAAAGCAATCGCCATCCCCGAATAGCCACACCCGGCGTCAGCGCATCAGGACCAGAAGGAGACTGGTACCGCAAACCAGGCCAAGCACCGCCAGCGCCCCGGCAAGCCACAGCATGCGAACGCGCAGGGTGTCGACGCGAATAATCAGTTGCGTGTTCTGATCTGCAAGCGCATTGATCACCTCGGAAGACGCAACTATCTGGGCTTGAAGGTCAGCCGCATCGGTTTCCAGGTCCCGCACGCGCAACGCCAGCGCAGAAACGGACTGGACTTCAGGTACAAAAGCGGCGGGCGCACCAGCCGCCGGATGGGCGCCTGGCGGCGGCTTTTTCCCGACCGAGTTCCACAACTTCTTGGCACCCACCGCGACCTTGGGCGCATTGCGGACGACGTCGGTCCAGGGAACACTCTGCAAAACAGTCAGCCAGCCTATAGCCATATGAAAACCTTTCGAGAAAATAATGCCACCCTACCATGGCACAGATCTGGCGTGCCGGCTCGGTCAGCAGTTGCAGAAGCCGGACGAGCCTGCCATAAAAAAAGCGCCTGCGGACTGTTCCGGAGGCGCTTTTCTACAGATTTCACTCTGCTTTTTATAGCTTATTACGCCCGCGTTTATTGGGCCAGAGCACTAAACAGCTAAATATTTAATGACAATACTCAAGCCTTGTTGGCTGCATCGTAATTGGCGATGCCATCGATGATTTCTTTCTTGGCGGACTCCGGGCCTTCCCAGCCCATGACCTTGACCCATTTGCCCTCTTCCAGGTCTTTGTAATGCTCAAAGAAATGGGCAATGGTTTTCAGGCGCAGCGGGTTCATGTCTTCCGGCTTTTTCCAGTGGCTGTAGAGCGAGCATTTCTTGTCGATGGGCACGGCCAGCACCTTGCCGTCTTCACCGGCTTCGTCGGTCATCTTCAGGATGCCGACAACCCGGCAGGTCACCACCACCCCGGGAATCAGGGGCACGGGGGTAATCACCAGCACGTCCACCGGGTCGCCGTCACCGCTGATGGTTTTGGGCACATAACCATAGTTGCACGGGTAGTGCATGGCCGTGCTCATGAAGCGGTCCACAAAAATGGCGCCAGATTCCTTGTCGACTTCGTATTTCACCGGGTCAGCGTTCATCGGAATTTCGATGATCACGTTGAAAGACTCAGGAACGTTTTTACCGGGGGAAACTTTATCGAGAGACATGGTCGCTTTGCGTTGATGAAAAGACGTTAATGGGAAGAGAAAGCTTGGGGTCACCTGAGGCCAACTGCGAGAGTTGGCCAGAACTGCTTGCTCGGTATTTACCCTCATTTTACTGATTCCGACCTTACGGGTCGCCAACTTGTCATGTTTTGGCGTTAAATTTCGCCAGTTGGCCAATCGTCTCTACGCGAGCAACGAGGAAGCAACGCAGCGGGGGCAACGCTAGCGTGGCGCCTCCTCCAAGCAAAATAACGTAGGAGATATCTATGACAGACAACTCAGCGCTCATTCTTGCGCTAGTCTGCGGACTCATTGCCGTGGGTTACGGTTTTTGGGCACGCAGCTGGATTCTTTCCCAGGACGCAGGCAACGCGCGCATGCAGGAAATTGCAGCCGCTATCCAGACCGGCGCGGCCGCCTATCTGGCGCGGCAGTACAAAACCATCACCATCGTCGGCGTCATACTGGCCGTGCTGATCGGCGTCTTTTTGGACGGGAAAACGGCCTTTGGCTTTGTCGTCGGTGCACTGCTCTCGGGAGCCTGCGGCTTTATTGGCATGAATGTCTCGGTGCGCGCCAATGTGCGCACCGCGCAGGCGGCCACGCGCGGCATTGGCCCTGCGCTGGACGTCGCTTTTCGCGGCGGCGCCATCACCGGCATGCTGGTGGTGGGCTTGGGGCTTTTGGGCGTGAGCGGCTTTTACTGGTTTCTGGTGGGCAACGGCAACTACACGCCGACGAGCAAGCTGGCCGAGCTGCTCAACCCGCTCATCGGCTTTGCGTTTGGCTCGTCGCTGATCTCCATCTTTGCCCGTTTGGGCGGCGGCATTTTCACCAAGGGCGCGGACGTAGGGGCTGACCTGGTGGGCAAAGTCGAAGCCGGCATTCCCGAAGACGACCCGCGCAACCCGGCCGTGATTGCCGACAACGTGGGCGACAACGTCGGCGACTGCGCCGGCATGGCGGCCGACCTGTTTGAAACCTACGCCGTGACGCTGATTGCCACCATGGTGCTGGGCGCCCTGCTGGTCGCCGCGGCCCCCATCAACGCCGTGCTGTACCCGCTGGCGCTGGGGGCCGTGTCCATCATCGCGTCCATCATTGGCTGCTTCTTCGTGAAGGCAACGCCCGGCATGAAAAACGTGATGCCCGCCCTGTACAAAGGCCTGGCGGTTGCCGGCGGCTTGTCGCTGATCGCTTTTTACTTTGTCACGACGTGGCTGATGCCCGACAACTCCATCAAGGCCGCGGGCAGCCAGATGGCGCTGTTCGGCGCCTGCGCTGTCGGCCTGGTGCTGACCGCCGCGCTGGTCTGGGTGACCGAGTACTACACCGGCACGCAATACGCACCGGTCAAGCACATTGCGCAAGCTTCCACCACCGGCCACGGCACCAACATCATTGCCGGCCTGGGCGTGTCCATGCGCTCCACCGCCTGGCCTGTGGTGTTTGTGTGCATCGCCATTCTGGTGTCGTTCAAGCTGGCGGGTCTGTATGGCATTGCGATTGCCGCCACATCCATGCTCAGCATGGCCGGCATTGTGGTGGCGCTGGACGCCTACGGCCCCATCACCGACAACGCCGGCGGCATTGCCGAGATGGCTGACATGCCGCCCGAAGTGCGCGCGGTAACTGACCCGCTGGATGCCGTGGGCAACACCACCAAGGCCGTGACCAAGGGCTACGCGATTGGCTCGGCCGGTCTGGCCGCGCTGGTGCTGTTTGCCGACTACACCCACAAGCTGGAAAGCTATGGCCAGGCCATCAGCTTTGATTTGAGTGATCCGATGGTGATCGTGGGCCTGTTTATCGGCGGCCTGATTCCCTACCTGTTTGGTGCCATGGCCATGGAAGCCGTGGGCCGCGCCGCCGGCGCCGTGGTGGAAGAAGTGCGCCGCCAGTTCCGCGAGATCAAGGGCATCATGGACGGCACCGGCAAGCCCGAGTACGGCCGCGCGGTGGACATGCTGACCACCGCCGCCATCAAGGAAATGATGATCCCGTCACTGCTGCCCGTGGTGGTGCCGATTCTGGTCGGCCTGCTGCTGGGCCCCAAGGCGCTGGGCGGCTTGCTGATGGGCACCATCGTGACCGGCATCTTCCTGGCCATTTCGATGTGTACCGGTGGCGGCGCCTGGGACAACGCCAAAAAGTATATTGAAGACGGCCACCACGGCGGCAAAGGTTCTGAGGCGCACAAAGCCGCCGTGACAGGCGACACCGTGGGCGACCCCTACAAGGACACGGCCGGCCCGGCCATCAACCCGCTGATCAAGATCATCAACATCGTGGCGCTGCTGATCGTGCCGCTGATGATGAAATTCCACGCAGGCCCGACACAAGCGGCACCGCCAGCGACCATGGCAGAACCTCCCGCCATCAGCGCGCCAGCGTCCACCCCGACGGCACCCGCCATGCCGGCACCGGCGCCTACGCAGGAACCCGGCGCAGCTGCAGTACCCACGCCAGCGCCTGCGGCAACCGCACCGGCGCCAGCGGCTTCCAGATAGGTTCGGACGGGTCAATTTACGGCCCTTCCGACAAAGAAACCCGCTTCGGCGGGCTTTTTTACGGATACCTGCGTTACCTGGCTATTGCAAATTGACAGCCCAAAAGTGATGGTTTAGCGATGGCGTTCAAACGCCAAGGGAGACACGTTCACGACCAAAAATACAGTGAAAGCGCTTGATGTTGATTCATCAGCACAACTCAGCCAGCGTGAAGTTAAACGTAGCGCCGCGTCCCAAGGCAGACTCGCCCCAGACCCTGCCGCCGTGGCGCACAACAATCCGTTGCACCGTCGCCAGGCCAATGCCGGTTCCGGCGAATTCAAACTGCGAATGCAGGCGCTCGAAGGCACCGAACAACTTTTCGGCATAGGCCATGTCAAAGCCCACCCCGTTATCCCGCACGAAGTAAACCGTCTCGCCGGAGCTGCTGATTTCATGGCCAAACGTGATTTCTGTGCAGCTCTGCCCGGCACTGAATTTCCAGGCATTGCCCAGCAAGTTGTCGAGCACCTGCCTTAGCAGCCGCGGGTCCCCTTGGACGAGCAGACCGGCCTCGACATCCAGCCGCGTCACCCGGCCGGGTTCACGCTCCTGATAGCTGCTCAGCAAGGCATCGGCCAGGGCGCTGAGGTCGACCGGCTCCCAGCGCAGGCTGATGCGCGAGACTTGCGCCAAACTGAGTAAGGCGTCGATCAGCTCACCCATCTGCGACGCCCCGGCACGTATGCGCGCGAGGTAATGTCGGCTGCGCTCGGTCAGCGGATCGCCGACCGTATTGGCCATTGTCGTGTCGAGCAGGTTACTGAACCCATTAATGGCACTCAGCGGGCTGCGCAAGTCATGGGAGACCGAATAGGAAAAAGCCTCCAGTTGCTTGTTGGCAAACTCCAGCTGGGCAGTGCGCTGCTGCACCCGCTCTTCGAGGCTGGTATTGAGACGCAAAATTTCTTCACGCGCACGCTGGCGCTCGGTGATGTCGCGCATGATGCCAATGAACTGGCGGCGCCCTCCCAGGAAAAACTCAGAAATTCGAAGGTCCAACGGAAAAACCCCGCCGTCGCTGCGCCTCCCCGCCACCTCGCGACCGATTCCGATTGTTTTCGCCTGCCCGGTCTGAAGATAGCGCCCCAGGTAGCCATCGTGTTCGCTTTGGTAAGGCTCCGGCATCAGCATGGATACGTTCTTGCCGACGACTTCCTCGCTGCGGTAGCCGAACATGCGCTCCGCAGCCGGGTTGAACAGTTCAATCAGGCCGCCATCGGAGATGCTCACGATGCCTTCATCCACATTGTCCAGCAGCGCCCGTTCGTGACGTTCGCTGTCGCGCAAACTTGCGCTCATCTCTTGGGCCTCTGCTTCCGAGCGAACCAGCCTGACCACCAGCGGAGTGACCAGCCAGCGCAGCGACAGCAGCGCGATGACAAGCACGCCGGCCAGAAGCGGAATCAGGTAGCGCAGCTGGCGCCCCACGGGCGCATACAATTCGGCGCTGTCCATTTTCAGCACCATCCCCAGCCCAAGAGCGCCAACCGGCGCGTAAGCCGCCACCACCTCCTGCTTGCGATAGTCGTGGGCGGTAATGAATCCGGTTGCGCCCTCCAGCGCATGCGTCATCGGCAATGGCACGCCTTGCGGTGATCTTTTAGCTAGCGTGAAAATTCCAGGGTTGAGCGTCGTCGGGAAGCACTGCATGTTGAGGCCGAAGGGCGCGCACAGCACCAGCTCTCCCGTTTCGCCCAGAAGGCTGGCATCCTTGAGCGCGCCCGTGGTGACAGGCAGCGCTGTTTCTGTAATGGCCTGGCCCACAACGAGTCCCGCCTGCTTCATGTCGACCACGGCATGCAACAACAGTTGCCCATCCCAGATCAAGTGCACGCGCCCAGGCAGACCAAGCGGAACGCTCAGCGCTGACTTCTGTGCAAAGGAGCCGGCATGCGCCAGTTCGCGTCCGTCTTTGTCCAGCAGCGCAATGGCCGTCAGCCCTGTCGAAAGCAAAGACTGGACGGCTGTATGGAGTGCAATACGGGCCGCGCCGTCGTTCGCATCTGCATTCACGCGTTGCAGCTGATCAATCAGCAGGGGACGCGTAGTAATGAGCCTATTTCGGTCAAAACCGGATCCAATTTCAGTCTGGATCAGTTGCACGCGGTTTTGCAAGGACAACTGGAGGCTTTTACTG
>NZ_JAUXNA010000009.1 GCF_030682935.1 Polaromonas sp. | reverse complement strand
TTCGCCCAGAAGGTTGGCATCCTTGATCGCGTCCATGGTGACAGGCAGCGCTGTTTCCGCAATGACCTGGCCCACAACGAGTCCCGCCTGCTTCATGTCGACCACGGTATGCAACAACAGTTGCCCATCCCAGATCAAGTGCACGCGCCCCGGCAGACCAAGCGGAACGCTCAGCGCTGACTTCTGTGCAAAGGAGCCGGCATGCGCCAGCTCGCGTCCGTCTTTGTCCAGCAGCGCAATGGCCGTCAGCCCGGTCGAAAGAAAAGACTGGACGGCTGTATGGAGTGCAATACGGGCCGCGCCGTCGTTCGCATCTGCATTCACGCGTTGCAGCTGATCAATCAGCAGGGGACGCGTGGTAATGAGCACCGTTCGGTCAAAACCGGCTCCAATTTCAGTCTGGATCAGTTGCACGCGGTTTTGCAGGGACAACTGGAGGCTTTTACTGAGAAGCTCCTGGGCATGACGCTGCATGACGATAAAGACGGTTACGCCCACCAGCAGGGTAACGGCTATCAGAATTATTCCAGCGATCAGACTAATCCTGTGTTGATGATTCTTTTGATGCAGCATGTGGTCTTTTTTCGAATTCTGAGCAGGAGTGTCAGAATTCTTGTGTTTGAGGCACGGTTATTTTTTGATGTCGGTGAATGCCGTAAGGAGAAAGCCTATTTTCACCTTACGCGATAGCTTTGGTAAATATAGCGTCCCGGACGCTTCGAATACGTCCAGGCTTTCACCACCCAAGGAGACATCGCTCGGGCACGGAACGGGCAGGCCAATCACCCGGTCCTGATTGCCATCGGGCGAGAACCTGAGCACACTCCAGCCATCCTGCAATGCGGTCCACACGCAGCCGTTGGTATTCACCGCAGGGCTTGTTTGAATCCCATAATTTGGGACAAGACATGCGCCAGGTCTTAACCGGAAGAGTTCTCTGAAGTTTTACCAAGCGCGACACCTCAAGCCACGCTTTCACGCAAAATCCACCACATGCAGCTCAATTACATTGCCAACACCTCGGTGCCCTCCTCGTCCGGCAAAACCATCCCGGTCATCGATCCTTCCGACGGCCAGGTTTTCGACGAGATTCAGCGCGGCAACGCGTACGACATCGATGTGGCGGTAGGCAGCGCCCGCGACTGCCTGGACCGGACCTGGAGCCGGCTCAGCGCGGCAGAGCGCGGCCGCCTGCTGATGCGCTTGTCAGTCAAGGTGGCAGAGCACGCCGAAGAGCTGGCGCTGATCGAGCAGCGCGACTGCGGCAAACCCACCCAACAGGCCCGGGCCGATGCGGCGGCGCTGGCGCGCTACTTTGAGTTTTACGCGGGCGCCGCAGGCAAGCTGCATGGCGAAACGATTCCCTACCTGGACGGCTACAGCGTGATGACCTGGCGTGAGCCGCACGGCGTCACCGGCCACGTCATTCCGTGGAACTACCCGATGCAGATTTTTGGCCGCAGCGTGGGCGGCGCGCTGGCGGCGGGCAATGTCTGTGTGGTCAAGCCCAGCGAAGACGCCTGCCTGTCGCTGATCCGCGTGGCCCAGTTGGCTGCCGAAGCCGGCTTTCCGGCCGGCGCCATCAACATCGTGACCGGCTACGGCCATGAAGTGGGCGACGCGCTGGCCCGTCACCCGGGCATTGACCACATCAGCTTCACCGGCAGCCCCAGCGTCGGCACGCTGATCCAGCAGGTGGCGGCCGAGCGCCATTGCCCGGTGACGCTAGAGCTGGGCGGTAAAAGCCCGCAAATCGTCTTTGCGGATGCCGACCCGGACGCGGTGATTCCCGCCATCGTCAACGCCATTGTTCAAAACGCTGGGCAAACCTGTTCGGCCGGCTCCCGCCTGCTGGTGCAGCAATCCATTTACGAGCCGTTACTGGAGAAGCTGGGCCAGGCCTTTGAAAACCTGCATGTGGGCCCGGCCGCCATGGACCTGGACGTGGGCCCGCTGATCCGGCAAAGCCAGCAGCAGCGCGTGTGGGACTTTTTAAGCGATGCGCAGGTCGCGGGCATTCCCATGGTGGCGCAGGGCCAGATCGTGGATGACGCCCCCGAAACCGGCTTTTACCAGGCCCCGACCCTGCTGCGCGACGTGCCGGTGATGCACCGGCTGGCGCAGGAAGAAGTGTTTGGCCCGGTGCTGTGCGCCATGAGCTTCACGGACGAAGACCACGCCATTGAACTGGCCAACGCCACCCGGTTCGGGCTGGTCGCAGGCGTCTGGACCGCTGACGGCGCGCGCCAGTTCCGCATGGCCAAACGCATCAAACGCGGCCAGGACTTCATCAACAACTACGGCGCCGGGGGCGGCGTGGAGTTGCCGTTTGGCGGCGTGAAGTCATCGGGCTATGGGCGTGAAAAGGGGCTTGAGGCGCTGCATGGGTTCACGACGCTGAAAACGGTGGCTGTGCGGCACGGTTGATGGTCAGCCCCGAATCCGGGGATGCAATATGCTCACGTATTAGTACAAATCTGGAGACAAGCCCATGCGGGTCAAAGACAAATCCATCATCGTCACCGGCTCCGGCGGCGGCATTGGCGAAGGCATCGCCAGGCGCCTGGCGGCTGAAGGCGCCCAAGTCATCGTGAATGACATTCACGTCGCACTGGGCGAGCAGGTGGTGGCCGCCATCGTCAAGGCGGGCGGCACGGCCTCGTTTTTTGCCGCCGATGTGACGAAGTCAGCGGAGGTCAAGGCCCTGGTGGACGCCGCCGTGCAGCGCTATGGCCGGCTGGATGTGATGGTCAACAACGCGGGCTGGACGCACCGCAACCAGCCTGCGCTGGACGTGAGCGAAGATGACTTTGACAAGTGCTACGCCATCAATGTCAAAAGCATTTACCTGGCAACCATTCACGCCGTGCCGGTATTCCGTGCGCAGGGCGGCGGCAGCTTCATCAACATTGCCTCCACGGCGGGCGTGCGTCCCCGGCCGGGCCTGACCTGGTACAACGGCTCCAAAGGGGCGGTCATCACCACCTCAAAGTCACTGGCGGCGGAACTGGGCCCCGACAACATCCGGGTCAACTGCATCAACCCGGTGTTCAACCCCGACACGGGCTTGTCGACCGAGTTTGCCGGCGGCCCGCTCGATGAGGAGCGCAAGGCCCGATTCCGCGCCAGCATTCCGCTGGGCCGGTTTTCCACCGCGCTGGACGTGGCCAATGCGGCCCTGTACCTGGCCAGCGACGAGGCCGATTTCATCAGCGGCGTGTGCATTGAGGTGGACGGCGCCCGCTGCGTTTGAAGGCATGGACGCTGGACTTGAACGGCCACAACGTGCAGTCGCTGGGGGCAAGGCGGCCAATTCCATCATGTGCTCGGCCAATGGAGTAAATTCACCCCAAAGATTTTGACCATGACAGACAAACCACACAAAGTAATTCCGCTGGCAGACATACGTTACGCCAGCCGCGTGCCAAGCATTCCGGCCCAGCTGTTGGCGCCCTCCGGCCTGCTGAGCGACACCCTGGGCCGGCCGCTGCGCGATCTGCGCATCAGCGTCACGGACCGCTGCAATTTCCGCTGCAACTACTGCATGCCGCGCGAGGTGTTTGACAAGGACTATGCCTTTTTACCCCAGAGCTCGCTGCTGAGCTTTGAGGAAATTGCCCGGCTGGCGCGGATTTTTGTGGCGCACGGCGTTGAAAAAATCAGGCTGACGGGTGGCGAGCCCCTGCTGCGCAAGCACCTCGAAGTACTGATCGAAATGCTGGCCAAGCTGCAAACGCCCGCTGGCAAGCCGCTGGACATCACGCTGACCACCAATGCGTCGCTGCTGGCCAAAAAGGCGCAGTCGCTCAAGGACGCCGGGCTGCAGCGCGTCACCGTGAGCCTGGACGGGCTGGATGACGCCGTTTTTCGCCGCATGAACGATGTGGATTTTCCGGTGGCCGATGTGCTCAAGGGCATTGAAGCGGCGCAAAAAGTGGGCCTGGCGCCCATCAAGGTCAACATGGTGGTCAAGCGCGGCACCAACGACGCCGAAATTGTGCCCATGGCGCGGCATTTCCGCCATTCCGGTGTCGTGCTGCGCTTTATTGAATACATGGACGTGGGCGCCAGCAACGGCTGGCGCATGGACGAGGTGCTGCCTTCCGCGCAGGTTATTGAGCGCCTCAATGCCGAGTTCCCGTTGACAGCCATTGACCCGAATTACGCGGGCGAAACCGCCGAGCGCTGGCGTTATGCCGACGGCGCCGGTGAAGTGGGCGTGATCAGCAGCGTGACGCAGGCCTTTTGCGGCGACTGCAACCGGGCCCGGCTGTCGACCGAAGGCAAGCTATTTTTGTGCCTGTTTGCCAGCCAGGGCCATGATTTGCGCCCCCTGCTGCGCGGCAACTACGCCGACGAACAGATCGCGGCGGCGGTGGGCCCCATCTGGCAGGCGCGGTCAGACCGCTATTCGGAACTGCGTGCCGCCCTGCCTGCCGATGCCGGCCCGGCGGACAGCGCGTTCAAACGCGTTGAAATGAGTTACATCGGAGGATGATTTGGTAAATGTTGATATGAATGCCCCATTGCATGTTGAGGCCATCACGGGCGTAATCCTGGCCGGCGGGCGCGGCTCGCGCATGGGCGGAGCCGACAAGGGCATGCAAAACTTCAACGGCGTGCCGCTGGCGCTGCACACCTTGATGCGGCTGTCGCCCCAGGTGGGCGAGGTCATGATCAATGCCAACCGCAACCTGGCCGCTTACGAGTCGTTTGGCGTGCCGGTCTGGCCCGACAGCACCGGCCTGGGCGACTATGCCGGGCCCCTGGCCGGTTTTTTGACCGGCCTGGAGCGCTGCGAAACCCCTTATCTGCTCACGGTGCCCTGCGACACGCCGCTTTTCCCGCTGGACTTGGTGGCGCGCATGGCCGAAGCCCTCGCGCGGGAAGATGCCGACATGGCCGTGGCCGCCGCCCGGGAAGAAGACGGGCAATTGAGGCCGCAGCCGGTGTTTTGCCTGATGCGTACCAGCCTGCTCGAAAGCCTGCTGCGGTTTACACAGGGCGGAGGCCGAAAGATCGACGCCTGGACGGCGCAGCACAAGACCGTTGTGGTGCCGTTTGACCAGCCCGGCGACGACGCACGCGGCTTTTTCAACGCCAACACGCTGGCTGAACTGCACCAACTGGAATCCAGCCTGCCGTGAAAACCCTGGACCAAATTGCCGCCGAGCTGCAAAGCTACGACCCGCAGGCCCTGTCTGCGCCCCAAGTGCTGGATTTTCTGTCGCGGCTGGTCACGCCGGTTCGGGAGGTACTGGAACTGCCCTTGTTTGAGGCGCTGGGCCGGGTCCTGGCAGCCGACGTGATTTCGCCGTTTGACGTGCCGCCGCATGACAACTCGGCCATGGACGGCTACGCCTTTGATGGCCGCCAGCTGCAGGCGGATGCGCCGCTGGTGTTGCAGGTCATGGGCACGGCGCTGGCGGGCAAGGCCTGGCAGGGCAACAACGGCCCCGTGAAAGCCGGCCAGTGCGTCAAGATCATGACGGGCGCCATCATGCCGCAGGGCCTGGACACCGTGGTGCCGCAGGAATTCGTCACGCTGGGCCAGGCCGGTGATAGGGAGCACATCACCATTGCAGCGGCCTTGCTGCGTGCGGGCGACAACCGCCGGCTGCGCGGCGAGGACCTCATGCAAGGCAAAGCAGCGCTACGAAAAGGAGAGCTACTAACGCCCGCTCGTATTGGGCTAGCAGCCTCTTTAGGCCTAAAAACCTTAACCACTTGGCGGCCGCTGCGGGTGGCCTACTTTTCAACCGGCGACGAAATTTTGTCGCTGGGCGAAGCGCCGCGCGAAGGCGCGGTATACGACAGCAACCGCTACACCGTGTTTGGCATGCTCAGCCGCCTGGGCTGCCAGATGATGGACATGGGTGTGGTGCGTGACGACCCGGCGCTGCTGGAGGCGGCGTTTACCGAGGCCGCCACGCAGGCCGACGCCATCATCACCTCGGGCGGTGTCAGCGTGGGCGAGGCCGACTACACCAAAGCCATGATGAAAAAACTCGGCGATGTGGCGTTCTGGCGCATCGCGATGCGGCCAGGTCGACCCATGGCAGTCGGCCGCATATTAGCCACCAAATCAGGTCATAGCCCAATAAATTCGGGCACTAGTAGCTATACAAATAACAGCAACCCTGATGGTGCGGTGCTGTTTGGCCTGCCCGGCAACCCGGTTGCGGTGATGGTGACCTTTCTGGCTTTTGTGCGCCCGGCGCTGCTGCAAATGATGGGCAGCACCGAGGCACCGCCGCCACTGCTCAAAGCCCGCAGCACGGAAACGATTCGCAAAAAACCGGGCCGCACCGAATACCAGCGCGGCTGGGTATCGACCGCGCCCGATGGCGCACTGCAGGTAAAAACCACCGGCAGCCAGGGTTCGGGCGTGCTGCGCTCCATGGCCGAGGCCAATGGCCTGATGGTGCTGCACCACGGCCAGGGCAATGTGGCGGTGGGCGACGAGGTGGATGTTTTGATGTTTGCCGGCGCGCTCTAGACCGGACGGGCTGGCTGCGCAACGGGGTGATCCGGCTGATCTTTGGCCACGGCCTTGCTGGCGCCCGGCACCTTTTTCCGGGCAAATAGCGCGTACATGGTCGGCACCACAAACACGGTGAGCAAGGTGCCCAGGGACATGCCGCCCACAATCACCCAGCCAATCTGCATGCGGCTTTCAGCCCCGGCCCCGGTGGCCAGCGCCAACGGCAAGGCGCCGAGCACCATGGCGCCGGTCGTCATCATGATGGGGCGCAGGCGCTGGGAAGACGCCTTGACCAGCGCCTCGATCATTTCCATGCCCTGCCCGCGCAACTGGTTGGTGAACTCCACAATCAAAATGCCGTGCTTGGTGATCAGTCCCACCAGCGTGATCAGGCCGATCTGCGAGTAGACATTGAGCGAGCCTCCGCTCCACTTCAACGCCAGCAGCGCGCCAATCATGGACAGCGGCACGGACAGCATGATGACCAGCGGATCAATAAAGCTTTCAAACTGGGCGGCCAGCACCAGGAAAATGAAGAGCAGCGCCAGCGCAAACACAATGGCCAGCGCGCCCTGTGAGTTCCGGAACTCGCGTGAGGTGCCGTTCAAATCGGTGCTGTAGCCTGTTTTGAGTACTTTGGCCGCCGTCTGGTCCATGAAGCTGAGCGCTTCACCCAGCGAATAGTCGCCTGCCAGGCTGGCGGTGATGGACACCGAACGCCGCTGCCCAAAATGGTTCAACTCGCGCGGCGACACGCTTTCGTGCACCTTGACCAGGCTCGAGAGCGGGATCATGGCCTCATTGCGGCCCCGCACGTAAATGCGTTCAATGGCTTCAGGGGTGCTGCGGCTGCCGGCCTCAAGCTGGACAATCACGTCGTACTGGTCAGCATCGCGCTTGTAGCGGGTCACGTTGCGGCCACCCAGCAGGGTCTCGACAGCCTTGGCCACCGCGTCCACATTGACGCCGAGGTCAGCCGCCCTGTCGCGCGCCACCTCGATGCGCAACTCGGGCTTGTTCAGGCGCAAATCCACATTCGGCGACACGATGCCGGGGTTTTTGGCCATCTCCTCCAGCATCTGTTCCACCACGGTATTGAGGTTTTCGTAACTTTCCGAGGTCTGGATCACAAAGTTGAGCGGCCGCTCGCGAAAGCCCTGGCCCAGTGATGGCGGGGTGATGGAAAACGCCGTCACGCCCGGCAGCGCGTTGAACTTGGGCTGCAATTCACGCGCCATCTCCATGGTGGAGCGCTTGCGCTCGTCCCAGTCCACGGTGCGGTAGACCACACTGGCCTGCGCCACAGTCGGGTTGCCAACGTTGGCAAAAATGCGGTCAAACTCCTTGAAGGGCTCGCCCATTTTCTCCAGCGCTTGCGCATAGCGGTTGGTGTAGTCCAGCGTCGCACCGTCCGGGGCATTGACGGTGGCCAGGATCACGCCGCGGTCTTCCATCGGCGAGAGTTCCTGCTTCATGCCGGGAAATATCAGCGCAATGGCCAGCGCACTGAGCAGCATGACCCCCAGCACAAGCCAGCGCGCCTGCAAGACAAAGCCCTTCACGCGCTGGCCCACGCCCCGCGCGCCGGCGGGCGCCTGGTAGCGCGCGGAAACCACCCAGCGCAGCAAAGCGCCGTAGCGCTCAGCCATAGCCGTCAACGCCCGCTCCATGGTGCGGTCGAAGCGGTTGGGCTTGGGGTTGTGCCGGAGCAGCTGCGTGCACATCATGGGCGTCAGGGTCAGCGCCACAAAACCAGAAACAACCACCGCCCCCGCCAGGGCCAGCGCAAACTCGACGAACAGGCGACCGGTGCGTCCGGGCGTGAAAGCCAGCGGCGCATACACGGCCACCAGCGTGGCCGTCATGGTGATCACGGCAAATCCGATTTCACGGGCTCCCTTGATACCGGCGGAAAAGGGGTCCATGCCCTCTTCAATATGGCGAAAGATGTTTTCGAGCATCACGATGGCATCGTCCACCACCAAACCGATCGCCAGCACCAGCGCCAGCAGCGTCAGGGTATTGATGGTGAAGCCAGCCAGCGCCATCAGGGCAAAGGTGCCGACCAGGCTCACGGGAATGGTGACCAGGGGAATGATGGAGGCACGCGGCGTGCGCAAAAACACAAAAATGACCAGCGCCACCAGCAGCACCGCTTCACGGATGGTTTTGTAGACGTTCTTGACCGAGCGATCAATGAACACCGAGTTGTCGTTGGCGATGTCAATCAGCAGGTCAGGCGGCAAATCGACCTTGAGCTGGGGGATGACTTGCCGCACCCCTTTGGACAAGTCCAGCGGGTTGGCCGTGGCCTGGCGGATCACGCCGACCGCCACGGCGGAGCGGCCGTTCAGCCGGACGGCGGAGCGCTCGTCCGCCGCGCCTTCCGCGACCCGGGCCACATCGCGCAGCCTGACCGAAAATCCGTTGCTGGTTTTGACCGCAATCTCGCCGAACTGGGCCGGGGTGAGCAGGTTGGTCTGCGATGTGACGCTGAACTCGCGCTGCTGTGATTCAATGCGGCCCGCAGGCAGTTCCAGGTTGCTGCGGCGAATCGCATCTTCGACATCCTGGGTGGTCAGCCGGTAGGCGGCGAGCTTGTCGGTGTCCAGCCAGACACGCATGGCGTACTTGCGCTCGCCAAAAATACGGACGTCGGCCACCCCGGTGACGGTTTGCAGCCGGGGCTTGACGACGTTGTTGACCAGGTCGTTGATTTGCAGCTGGGTCATCGATTCGCTGGAAAACGCCAGCTGGATGACCGGAAAGGCATCGGCCTCGACCTTGGCGATCACCGGCTCCTCAATCGCCTGCGGCAGACGGTTGCGGACCCGGGAGGTGCGGTCGCGCACCTCGGCGGCGGCAGCGTCGGCGTCTTTCTCTAACCTGAAGCGCACGCTGATCTGCGCCTGATCGGCACGGCTGATGGAGGTAATCACGTCCACCCCATCAATGCCGGCAATCGAGTCTTCCAGCGGTTTGGTCACCTGCGACTCGATGACCTCGGCCGACGCCCCGGCATAGCGCACGCTCACGGTCACCACGGGTTCGTCAATCTTGGGGTACTCGCGCACGGTGAGTCGGTTAAAACTCACGGCGCCGATCAACACGATGAGCAGCGACAGCACGGTGGCAAACACCGGACGGCGTATGGAGACTTCAGCGAGTTGCATAAGAGGCGGTGGGTCAGTGACGCAAGTTAAAACACGGGTTTAGCGTTGCCTGTTGGCTCAGGCGGGATCGCGCGGTGCCGGGCTGGCAGGGGCTGCATTGCGCGTTGGCGCAGGCGCAGCGGCCGATCGCGCCTCGGACACGAGCGTGCCGCAAGGGTTGGGCCCTGATACCGGCGCGGGCACAGCCGGTGCGCGGGCCAGCACACGGTCGGGTGCGGACGCCTGAACAGCAGGCGCTGCAGCCGCAGCAGGCCGCCCTGCCTTTGGGCTGGGCGCGCCATTGCCCGCCAGGCTCACCACCGTGACCACCGTGCCATCGCGCTGCACCCGCTGCTGACCGGTCGTGATCACCGTATCGCCGGGCGCCAGCCCGTCCAGAATTTCCACCTTGCCGGGACTGCGCAGCCCCACCTTGACCTCGACACGTTG
>NZ_JAUXNA010000117.1 GCF_030682935.1 Polaromonas sp. | reverse complement strand
CATGATGCAAACTCCAGGCATTGCACCTCATGGCCCGTCTTCCCCGTCTCACGCTTCCCGGCTATCCCCATCACGTCATCCAGCGGGGCAATAACCGGCAGGCGATTTTTTTGTCCTCCGCCGACCATCTGGTGCTGCTGGGTCTGCTGGAAGAAAACGCCCAAAAATTTGGCGTGGCGCTGCATGCCTATGTGCTGATGAGCAATCACTTTCACCTGCTCGTCACCCCGACAAGCGATGAGGGCCTGCCGCAGATGATGCAAGCCGTCGGTCGCCGCTATGTGCGCTATTTCAACGACAGCCAGGGCCGCTCCGGGACCTTGTGGGAAGGGCGTTACCGCTCGACCGTGATAGAAACCGATCGCTACCTGCTGGCCTGCATGGCCTATATCGACCTTAATCCGGTGCGCGCCGGGATGGTCAAGGAGGCGCGCGACTACCCGTGGTCCAGCCACGGCCATTACGTCGGCTTGCGGACGGACAAGCTGCTGACCCCGCACCCGCTGTTTTGGGAGCTGGGCAACACCCCTTTTGCGCGCGAAGCGGCCTACGCCGAATTGGTGCGTGCCGGCATCACGCTGGCGCAGCAGGACGCGCTGACCCGCTCAAGCCTCAGTGGCTGGGCCCTGGGCGGCGACGATTTTGTGGCTGATCTGCAAAAACGCACAGATCGCCGCGTCAACAAGGCGCAGCCCGGACGCCCCATCAGCAAGCTTCCAGAGCGGTAATAAATGCCGGTTGCGCCTGTATTTAATGGTTTTATTGCTATTGTTTTGGATGCGTCCCTAATTAGTTGTTGACGGTTTTAAGTGGGAATTAATTGGAATCTGACCCCTATTAAAGTGCTTGGAATTCTTGTTGCGGTGCACTATGCTCTCAGTCCCTGCGAAAAACTTATGACGAGGAATTGCCATGACCACGGCTGCTGAAATCAAGCATTTTGAACAACACGGTTTGTATGCCGGTGCCAATGAACACGACGCCTGCGGTGTGGGCTTTGTTGCGCACATCAAGGGCCACAAGTCCCACTCCATCGTCCAGCAGGGCCTGAAGATTCTTGAAAACCTCGATCACCGGGGTGCGGTGGGGGCCGACAAACTGATGGGCGACGGCGCTGGCATCTTGATCCAGCTGCCCGATGCGCTGTACCGCGAAGAAATGGCCCAACAGGGCGTCAATTTGCCGCCACCCGGCGAATACGGCGTGGGCATGGTGTTTTTGCCCAAAGAGCATGCCTCGCGCCTGGCCTGCGAACAGGTGCTGGAGCGCGCCGTCAAGGCCGAAGGCCAGGTATTGCTGGGCTGGCGCGATGTGCCGGTGAACAAGGGCATGCCGATGTCGCCCACTGTGCGTGAAAAAGAACCCATACTGCGCCAGATTTTCATTGGCCGCGGCAACGACGTGATCGTGCAGGACGCGCTGGAGCGCAAGCTGTACGTGATCCGCAAGACCGCCAGCGCCAACATTCAGGCACTCAAGCTCAAGCACAGCAAGGAATACTATGTGCCCAGCATGTCCAGCCGCACGGTGATCTACAAAGGCTTGTTGCTGGCCGATCAAGTGGGCACCTACTATCGT
>NZ_JAUXNA010000395.1 GCF_030682935.1 Polaromonas sp. | reverse complement strand
AAACACTTCCACGGCCCGAATCAGCGGGTGCAGGCGCTGGGCAATCAGCGCCTGGCCGTGGTGGCTGCGCAGTGACGTTTCAATGGTGCGCAGGTCGGCCAGGAAGTCTTCGGCCAGCGCGTAGGCATTTTGCGGCGCCACTGCATGACGCGCCGCTTCGCCACCGGTCAGCGTCTTCAGCGTGGCGGCCAGCCGGGCATAGACCCCGGTCAGGGCGCGGCGGTAGGGCTCGTCCTTGCGGTGTTCGTTGGTGTCGGGCGAACTTTCGGCCAGCAGGCGCATTTCGGGGCTGAAGTCGACCAGCATGGCCGACAGCGACAGCTCGCCGCCCAGGAAGTGCACCTCGGTCAGGTAGTGGCGCAGCGCCACATCGGCCTGGCGGCCCAGCGCGTAGTCGAGCGTGCCGGCGTTGACGTTGGGGTTGCCATCGCGGTCGCCGCCTATCCACTGGCCCATGCGCAAGAAGCTGTGCACCGGATGATGGCCGAGCTCGCGCTCCAGGTTGGCGTAGAGCTTGGGAATCTCGCGCAAAAAGGTCGCTTCGTAGTAGCTCAGGGCGTTTTCAATTTCATCGGCCACCGTGAGCTTGGAAAAGCGCAGCAGCCGCGTCTGCCACAGCTGCATCACGCGGGCGCGCAACTGAGCTTCGTTGGCGGCCAGCTCGCGCGGCGTCAGCGCATCTTTGGCAACCGGGACGGCCTGGGCCAGCGCCTTGGTTTCATCGCGCGCGGTGAGCAACTGCGCAATGGCGCGTTCGGCATCCAGAATGCTTTTGCGTTGGACCTCGGTTGGGTGGGCGGTCAGCACCGGCGAGACAAAGCTGTGGGCCAGCGTGTCAGCGATGGTTTTGGGCGCAATGCCGGCCCAGCGCAGGCGGGCCAGCGCCACCTCGATGCTGCCTTCCTGGGTGTCGCCCGCGCGCTCGTGGATGGCGCGGCGACGGATGTGGTGACGGTCTTCGGCCAGATTGGCCAGGTGGCTGAAGTAGGTAAAGGCGCGGATCACGCTGACGGTCTGGTCGCCGCTCACGCCCTTGAGCAGTTTCTTCAGCGCCTTGTCGGCG
>NZ_JAUXNA010000385.1 GCF_030682935.1 Polaromonas sp. | reverse complement strand
GGCCGACCGCATCATCGTGGAAAGCCGCCGTGCCGGTTTGCCCGCCGACCAAGGCGTGCGCTGGAGCAGTGAGGGCACGGGCGAATTCGAGGTCAGCGAAATTGATCGGACCGAGCGCGGTACCAGCGTCATCCTGCATCTGAAAGACGACGCGCTGGACTACCTGAACGCCTGGAAGCTCAAGGGCGTCATCAACAAATACTCCGACCACATTTCGCTGCCCATCCTGATGCCCAAGGAAGAGTGGAAGGACGGCGAAAACGACCAGCCCGGTGAAATGGTGGCGACCGGCGAGTGGGAAACCGTGAACCAGGCCGCCGCGCTGTGGACGCGTGCCAAAAAAGACATCACGCAAGAACACTACGACGAGTTCTACAAACAGATCAGCTACGACCACGATGCACCGCTGGCCACCACGCACAACCGTGTCGAAGGCGCGACCGAATACACCCAACTGCTGTTTATTCCGGCCAAAGCGCCGATGGACCTGTTCAATCGCGACAAGGCTGCGGGCGTCAAGCTCTATGTCAAGCGCGTCTTCATCATGGACGACGCGCAGGCGCTGCTGCCGAGCTACCTGCGCTTTGTGAAGGGTGTGGTGGACTCGTCCGACCTGCCGCTCAATGTGTCGCGCGAGTTGCTGCAGGAAAGCCGCGCCGTCAAGGCGATTCGCGAAGGCAATACCCGCCGCGTGCTGTCCATGATTGAAGACCTGGCCGCCAACGAGCCGGAAAAGTTTGCCGGTTTTTATGCCGAGTTTGGTGCCGTGCTGAAGGAAGGCCTGGGTGAAGATGCCGCCAACCGCGAACGCTTGGCCAAGCTGCTGCGTTTTGCCAGTTCGACGACGGACACCGTGACCGTGAGCTTTGCCGACTACAAGGCCCGCATGAAGGACGGCCAGGACGCGATTTACTACAACACGGCCGACACGCTGGCCGCCGCCAAGAGCAGTCCGCAGCTGGAAATTTTCCGCAAGAAGGGCATTGAAGTGCTGCTCATGGCCGACCGCGTGGACGAGTGGGCGCTGAACTACCTGCACGACTTTGACGGCACGCCGCTGCAGTCGGTGGCCAAGGGCGCGGT
>NZ_JAUXNA010000381.1 GCF_030682935.1 Polaromonas sp. | reverse complement strand
GGGTCGGGAAATGCACGTCCACGATCCGCTTCATGGTGTCGGCGTCGGGGAACTTGATGTAGTGGAAAAAGCAGCGGCGCAAAAAGGCGTCGGGCAGTTCCTTTTCGTTGTTGGAGGTGATGAACACCAGTGGCCGGTGCTTGGCCCTGACCAGTTCACGGGTCTCATACACATAAAACTCCATGCGGTCGATTTCACGCAGCAAGTCGTTCGGAAACTCGATGTCGGCTTTGTCGATTTCGTCGATCAGCAAGGCGACCGGCTGGTCTGCCGTGAACGCCTGCCACAGCACACCCTTGACGATGTAGTTGTGAATGTCCTTGACCTTCTCGTCGCCCAGCTGTGAGTCGCGCAGGCGCGACACCGCGTCGTATTCATAAAGGCCTTGCTGGGCCTTGGTGGTGGACTTGATGTGCCACTGCAGCAGCGGAAGATTCAGGGCCTGCGCCACTTCCTCGGCCAGCATGGTTTTACCCGTGCCGGGCTCGCCTTTGACCAGCAGCGGCCTTTTCAAAGCGGCTGCGGCATTGACGGCCAGCATCAGATCCGGGGTGGCGACGTAGTTTTCTGAGCCTTGGAATTTCATGGTCTTGAAAATGTGAGATGTGGAAAATAAAATGCGAAGCCCTTGAACCGGCCTTTGCGGGGGTTTGCCGCATTCGGTGCGTGGCCCCGGCGGGCACGGATATAATCCGGCGCTGACCCATACGTTGACATTTCACCTGATTGTGCGCGCAAAATGAATAAGCTGTTCACCACGATATTCGCTGTAGTTGTCTCCTGCGTGACGGCTTCCAGCCTTGCCCAAGAGATCAAAGGCGATGCCAAAGCTGGCGAAACCAAGAACGCCATGTGCATTGGTTGCCATGGCATCACGGGTTACCAGTCCTCTTTTCCCGAGGTGTACAAGGTGCCCATGATTTCGGGTCAGGGCGCCCCGTACATCGCGTCCGCGCTCCACGCGTACAAAAAAGGCGAACGCAAGCATCCTTCCATGCGCGGCATTGCAGCCACGCTGTCAGACCAGGATATCGCTGATCTTGCGGCCTACTACAGTGGTCATGGCGTGGTTGCTGGTGCAGCGCTGCCTGCCGCGCCCGCCAAAATGCCCAGCGCCGCGGTGCAGGCTTTGCTTAACAAGGCCAATTGCGCTTCCTGCCACGGCGCCAATTTCAACCAGCCGATTGACCCCAGCTACCCCAAGCTGGCAGGGCAGCATGCGGACTTCCTGTTTGTGGCGCTCAAGGCCTACAAGGCAGAAAACAATCCGATGGTCGGGCGCGGCAACGCCATCATGGGCAGCATGGTCAAGCTGTACACCAATGCCGAACTCAAGTTGATGGCCAATTACCTGTCGTCCATCGACGGTGAACTCAAGGTGGTTCCGCAGCGCAGCTTCCGCTGAAGCGGGAACAAGCCCCACAAAAAAAGCCGCTGACACAGCGGCTTTTTTATTGGGCCAGGATCGAGTTTGTATCTGGATTCAGTCCCGGGTCGCATGGCGCTGCACACACTCCATGTAAGCCGCGCCGTCGGGTGGACGGCCGGCGCGCTGGCTTTCCCAGACCATCTGCCCCAGGCAGTCCATGGCCTCGTGGTGCGCGTCATGCAGGGAGTTTCGCTTGGCGGTCAACAACTCCACGGCCTGGCGAATGCCGCGGGGCTGGTCGATGGAGCACTGCTCGCTGATCGACAGGTGCATGGACAGGTGCAGGAACGGGTTGGTTTTTCCGGCTTCCACGTCGTACATCTTTTCAAGCGCAGCCTCTGCGTCGGCAAAATCCGCGTGGTATTCAGGGTGTTCCTCCAGCCACTGGCTTGCTATTGTTTCTATAGCTTCCATCGGTTGACCGGAGCGGGCTTTGGCATAAACCGAGCAAAAAAATCGGCGGACGTCGGCTTGTGAAGGTGTGAACATGCGCAAAGCGTATCACGCAGACCGTGCCCGCAGCCGGCGTGGCGATTTGTGCCCGGCGCTTTTTCAATACAACGCGCCGGTCGCGTCCTACAGACAGTATCCGCGCACCCCTTTACATTACGGGTCAAGGTGGCGCAGTTCCGGGGCGTGGCCACCCAACGACCCACAAGCCCGGCGAGGAGATTTAAATGAATGCAACACGTATCGTCGGTATTATTCTGATCGTTGGCGGCCTGGCCGGCTTTTTTACCGGTGGCTTCAGTTTTACCAAAGACACCACCTCCGCCAAAATTGGCCCCCTTGAGTTGACGGTGCAAGAAAAACAAGCCGTGAACATTCCCCAGTGGCTGAGCCTGGGTGCCTTGGCCCTGGGCGCGATCGTGCTGGTGATGGGCTCGCGTAAATCCTGAACTTTTCCTCTCTTGATCCGGCCAGATGCCTGAGCTCTTCACGGCGTTTCAGTTTCGCTGCAGGCTCAACCTTCGGGAGATGGTTTGCGCCGCTTCAAGCAACTGCGGCAGCATCGTCTCCTGCATGATCCTGGCACTGCTGCGGTTGGCCTGGCCGCTGACGTTGAGCGCTGCGACCGTATGGCCAGCGCGGTCGGTAATCGGTGCCGCCATCGACACCAGGCCCTCTTCAAGTTCCTGATTGACCAGTGACCAGCCCTGCTTGCGCACCTGCGCAATTTTGGCGGCCAGCTCGTTCACGTCGGTCACCGTGTAGCGGGTGCGAGCAGTGCGGTCTGACGCCTGCAGCACCTGCATCATCTCTTCAATCGGCAAGGCCGACAGCAACATGCGGCCCATTGAGGTGCAATAAGCAGGCAGCCGCGAACCGACGCCCAGGCTGATGCTCATGATCTTGTGCGTGGGCACGCGCAGCACATACACAATGTCGGTGCCGTCCAGCACGGCTGCCGAGCACGACTCCTTGACCTGCTCCACCAGCGCCTCCATCACCGGCTCCGCGAGGTTCCAGATCGGCATGGAAGACAGGTAGGCAAAACCCAGATCAAGTATGCGCGGCGTCAGGCGAAACAGCTTGCCGTCACTCTCCACATAGCCCAGCGTCTGCAGCGTCAGCAGGATGCGCCGTGCACCCGCCCGCGTGAGCCCGGTGCGCCCGGCCACTTCAGTGAGCGTTTGACGGGGCGACTGGGCGCTGAACGAACGAATGACTTCCAGCCCGCGCGCAAAAGACTGCACATAGCTGTCGCCGGGAGCGGGCGAAGTGCGTTCCAGTGCGGGCGAGGCGGAAATTTTAGGGGGGGCTTGGGTGCGGGTGGTTGCCATGATCGGGTAAATCTCCTAAAATTCATTATACGAACTTTTGTTCTAATTGCGAACAAATAAAACCGCTGTCTGGTGGTTCGGTTCCTGCCGGATTTCACGGACGCGCCAGATTTACTGCCCGCTGGAGACGCCTGAATGATCAACAAGATTGCCCTGTCCGTGGCCGATGCCCTGGCCGATGTCAAAGACGGCTCCACCATATTGATAGGGGGATTCGGCACCGCCGGCAATCCCACGGAACTGATTGACGGCCTGATCGCGCAGGGCGCCAGGGACCTGACCGTCGTCAACAACAACGCCGGCAATGCCGAGGCCGGGCTGGCGGCCTTGCTCAAGGCCGGGCGCGTGCGCAAGATCATCTGCAGCTTTCCCCGTCAGGCCGACAGCCAGGTGTTTGATGGCTTGTACCGCAGCGGCAAGCTGGAATTGGAGCTGGTGCCGCAAGGCAATCTGGCCGAGCGCATCCGTGCCGCCGGTGCCGGCATTGGCGCCTTTTTTTGCCCCACGGCTTATGGCACAGACTTGGCCAAAGGCAAGGAAACGCGCGAGATCAATGGCCGGCATTACGTGCTCGAATACCCTATTTATGGCGACGTGGCCCTTGTCAAGGCCGAGCGCGGCGACCGCTGGGGCAACCTGACCTACCGCATGTCGGCACGCAATTTCGGGCCGGTCATGGCCACGGCTGCCAAGCACACGGTAGCGACTGTGCATGAGATCGTGGAACTGGGCGCGCTTGACCCCGAGAGCATCGTGACGCCGGGCATCCATGTCAGCCAGCTGGTGCGAATCGAGCGCGTCGCCACCCAGGCCGGCGGCATCAAAGTCAGCGTCTGATTGCCTTCAGGCCAATAAGGAACAAGCATGAATAGCTATCAAAAACGGAGCAAGGAAGAATTAGCCAGGCGTGTGGCGCAGGACATTCATGACGGCGCTTATGTGAACCTGGGCATCGGCATGCCGACGCTGGTCGCCAACCATATTCCGGCCGGACGCGAGGTCATCCTCCAAAGTGAAAACGGCATTCTCGGCATGGGGCCGGCACCCGCTGCGGGCGAGGAAGACTACGACCTCATCAACGCCGGCAAGCAGCCCATCACCCTGCTGCCGGGCGGCGCTTATTTTCACCATGCCGACAGCTTTGCCATGATGCGCGGCGGCCATCTTGACATCTGCGTGCTGGGTGCGTTTCAGGTATCAGGCACCGGCGACCTGGCCAACTGGAGCACGGGTGAGCCCGGTGCGATTCCGGCTGTGGGCGGCGCGATGGACCTGGCCATCGGCGCCAAGCAAACCTGGGTCATGATGGATTTGCTGACCAAAAAGGGCGAGAGCAAGGTGGTGGCGCAGTGCACTTATCCGCTGACCGGCATCGCCTGCGTCAGGCGCATTTACTCCGACCTGGCAACGCTTGAGTGCACGCCGCAGGGTTTGACGCTCATCGACAAGGTCGATGGGCTGGCGCATGCCGAACTCGAAAAACTGGTCGGCCTGCCCATCGCCGCCTGAGCTGGAACACCTTTTTCACCGTATTGACCATTCCTGAAGAAACAAGCCAATGACTATCCACCAAGCCTTTATCTGCGACGCCATCCGCACCCCTTTCGGCCGCTACGGCGGCGCCCTGAGCAGCGTGCGTACCGATGACCTGGGCGCGATTCCGCTCAAGGCCCTGATGGCGCGCAACCCGAACGTGGACTGGGCCGCCATCACCGACGTGATTTACGGCTGCGCCAACCAGGCCGGCGAAGACAACCGCAATGTGGCGCGCATGGCCAGCCTGCTGGCCGGGTTGCCGATTGAAGTGCCGGGCGCGACCATCAACCGCCTGTGCGGCTCTGGCCTGGACGCACTGGGCACGGCGGCACGCGCCATCAAGTCCGGCGAAGCCACCTTGATGATTGCCGGCGGCGTCGAGAGCATGAGCCGCGCCCCGTTTGTCATGCCCAAGGCCGAAAGCGCTTTTTCCCGCGCCAATGCGGTGTACGACACCACCATCGGCTGGCGCTTCATCAACAAGCTGATGAAGGAAAAGTATGGCGTCGATGCCATGCCCGAAACCGCCGAGAACGTCGCCACCGACTACCACATCAGCCGCGAAGACCAGGACAAGATGGCGCTGGCCAGCCAGCTCAAAGCCGTGGCCGCGCAAAAGGCCGGCTATTTTGACGCCGAGATCACGCCGGTCACGATTGCCCAGAAAAAGGGCGACGCGATCGTGGTCGGCAAGGACGAGCATCCGCGCGAAACCTCCATGGAGGCGCTGGCCAGGCTCAAGCCCATCGTGCGCCCCGACGGCACCGTGACGGCCGGCAACGCCAGCGGCGTGAACGACGGCGCCTGCGCGCTGCTGCTGGCCGATGAAGCCACCGCCGCAAAAAACGGCCTGACGCCGCGTGCCCGCATCGTCGGCATGGCGACGGCCGGCGTGGCGCCGCGCATCATGGGCATCGGCCCGGCACCGGCGACGCAAAAGGTGCTGGCCCTGACCGGCCTCACCATCGACCAGATGGACGTGATTGAACTCAACGAAGCCTTTGCAGCGCAGGGGCTGGCCGTGCTGCGCCTGCTCGGTGTGCGTGACGATGACCCGCGCGTCAATGCCTGGGGCGGCGCGATTGCGCTGGGCCATCCGTTGGGTGCCAGCGGCGCACGCCTGGCCACCACGGCGGTCAACCAGCTGCACCAGAACGGTGGCCGCTATGCGCTGTGCACCATGTGCATCGGCGTGGGGCAGGGCATTGCGGTGATCCTGGAACGGGTTTGAACGCGATGACGGCACGCTTGAATGAAACCACCGTTGTCACCGGCGCCAGTTCCGGCATTGGCCGCGCCATTGCCGAAGCGCTGCTGGCGCAAGGCAGGAACGTGGTCAATCTTGACTACCTGTTGCCGGACTGGCGCCATCCGCAGCTCGTGTCTTACCAGGCCGACCTGACCCAGGAAGCGCCAACGCGTGAGCGCGCCGCCGAGATCGCAGCCGGGCACAACGTCACCGCGCTGGTCAACAATGCCGGTGCGACCCGCCCCGGCACCATCGACACCGCCACGACGGTTTCGCTGGACGATGTGGTCGGCCTGCATCTGCGCGCCGTCATGCTGTTGACGCAGGCCTTCTTGCCCACTTTGCGCGCCTGTGGCCAGGGCCGCATCGTCAACATGTCCTCGCGCGCCGCATTGGGCAAGGTGGACCGCATTGTGTATTCGGCCACCAAGGCCGGGATGATCGGCATGACGCGCACGCTGGCCATGGAGTTGGGGCGCGACGGCATCACCGTGAATGCGATTGGCCCCGGGCCGATTGCCACCGAACTGTTCCGCAAGAGCAACCCCGAGGGCGCGCCGCAGACGCAGCGCATCCTGGACAGCATTGCAGTCGGCCGCATGGGCACGGCCGACGACGTGGCGCGGGCCGCCATGTTCTTTCTGTCGCCCGACAACGGCTTTGTCACCGGACAGGTGCTGTACGTCTGCGGCGGCACCACACTGGGAACCGCACCCATCTGATTTTTTTTGCCTTCAAGGCTTCCACCGCCGGCCATGTCTGCACGGGTCCACAAGGCCTGTTGCGGCTTTTTCCGGTTTTCGGCTTCCTGCCACCCCTTCTCATCAAGGACTTTGTCATGTCTCATTCATCTGATTTCACCCACGCATCACGCCGTCGCTTCAGCCTCGGCGCGCTGGCCTCTGCCGGCCTTTTGGGCGCTGGCCTGCTGGCTAGCGTGCCCGCGGCGGCCCAAGCGGCCTACCCGAGCAAGACCATCACCATCGTCGTACCCTTCGCTGCCGGTGGCACCACTGACATCCTCGCGCGCATCCTTGGCCAGGCGCTGACGGCCGAGCTGGGCCAGACCGTCATTGTTGACAACCGCGCCGGCGCCGGCGGCAACATCGGCGGCCAGGCCGCATCCCGGGCGGCCGCTGACGGTTACACGCTGTTCATGGGAACGGTCGGCACGCATGCCATCAATGCGGCACTCTACAAAAAGATGCCTTTTGATCCGATCAAGGACTTTGCACCGCTGACGCGCGTGGCCAATGTGCCCAACCTGCTGGTCGCCAACCCGGCGCAGCCTTTCAAGACCGTCAAGGAACTGATCGCCTATGCCAAGGCTAATCCGGGCCAGCTGAACTTCGCATCGTCAGGCAATGGCAGCTCGATCCACCTGTCGGGCGAGCTGTTCAAGTCCATGGCCAAGGTTGACATGCAGCATGTGCCTTACAAGGGCAGCGCGCCGGCGGTGACTGACTTGCTGGGCAACCAGGTCGCCATCATGTTCGACAACATGCCTTCCGCCATCCAGCATGTGCGTTCGGGCAAGCTGCGCGCCATGGCCGTGACCACTGACAAGCGTTCGCCCGAACTGCCTGACGTGCCGACCATCGCCGAAGCCGGCGTGCCCGGCTACGAAGCGACCTCATGGTTTGGCATGTTTGCGCCGGCTGCCACGCCGCCGGCCGTGATCACCCGGCTCAACACCGCCATCGTCAAGGTGCTGGCCAAGCCCGAGATCAAAAAGCAGATCAGTGACCAGGGCGCCGAGGTGTATACAGAAACTCCGCAACAGTTTGCCGCCTTCATCCAGAAAGAATCTGCCAAGTGGAGCAAGGTGGTGAAGGACTCGGGCGCCAGCATGGATTGATTGGACTGATGGCGGACCGGCCTGCGGGCTGGTTGCCTCAAACCCGCCAGGCCGGCAGTTCCCAGTTGCGCCACAGCGCCACGATGCGCAGGCCGGCAGTGACAACGATGCAGGCCACCAGCGCCATCCAGCCCGGGGCGTCAAGCAGCCAAAGCCCTGCGTAAACCCAGCCGCCAGCGAATGCACACACGGCATAGGGCCGGTGGTCACGGAATGCGGTGGGCACTTCATTGCAGACCATGTCGCGCAGCACACCGCCAAACACGCCGGTCGTCACGCCCATCAGGACGGCGACCAGCATCGGCATCTGGTCCATCAGCGCCAGGTGAACACCGGTGGCGGTAAAAAGGCCCAGTCCCAGCGCATCCGGCCACTGAATCGCCTTTTCGGTCACCTCAAAATGCTGCTGGCGCAGAAACAGCATCGCCAGCACGCACAGCGCCATCACGGCCCACAGCAGTTCGACATGCTGGACCCAGAAAAAAGGCCGCCGGTCCAGCAGCAGGTCGCGCAGCGTGCCGCCGCCGAATGCCGTCAGAAAGGACACCACGCAAACGCCGACGGCGTCCAGGCGTTTGCGCGCAGCTTCGAGCAGGCCCGACAGGGCAAATGCGGCAGTGCCCGTCAGTTCGACCAGCAGCCGCAGCGTTTCTCCCCAGGATTCCATATCAGACATGCGCCAATTGTCGCCGCCCCGTACCGCATCACTTTGTTTTCGCGTGCTCGCCAGCGCTGGCATTCCGGCGGGTAACATGGCGCACCTTATTGCCTCCCGCCCCGCGTACCCATGCCATGCGGGCCAGAAAGACCTGCCGCCGTGGACTTCCCGCTGATCACTGATCCTTTCTTTTACGCCGTGGCAATTCCTGCCGTGCTGATGCTGGGCATCAGCAAAAGCGGCTTTGGCGCGGGCTTTGGCTCGCTCGCGGTGCCGGTGATTGCGCTGTCGGTCACGGTGCCGCAGGCCGCCGCTATTTTGATGCCCTTGTTGCTGATCATGGACTTGCTGGGGGTGGCAGCCTATCGCAAGAACTTCGATGTGAAGTTCCTGAAGTTTCTGCTGCCTTTCGGCCTGCTCGGCACGGTGGTCGGTGCGCTCCTGTTCAAGCTGCTGGACGCCCGGGTGGTGGCCGGCATTGTCGGCGGTTTTACCCTGCTGTTTTTGGCGCAGCGCCTGCTGTTCCCGCCCCGGGCTGACAGCCCGCCACCACCGAAATGGCTGGGCGCGGTGTTGACGGTGACCTCGGGCTTCACGAGCTTTGTGGCCCACGCGGGCGGCCCGCCGCTGAGCGCCTACGTCATTCCGCTGCGCCTGAGCCCGATCCGGTTCACCGCCAACATGGCGGTTTTCTTTTTTGTGATCAACCTGTCCAAGTGGCTTCCCTACGCCTGGCTGGGGCTGCTGGACATGCGCAACATGGCGACTTCGCTGGTGCTGCTGCCGCTGGCGCCGTTGGGCGTCTGGATCGGTGTGCGGCTGGCCCGGCGCATCAGTCCGGTCTGGTTTTACCGCATGCTCTATGTCGGCATGCTCCTCACGGGCATCAAGCTGCTGTGGGACAGTGTTCGCTGACGGCGCCTTGACTTGTCCGGCAATTTCCAGGCCGTTACGATAGCGCCATAGCAACATGACGCTGAAGCAGCAGAGGATATTTTTATGACCGTGGTTGTGATCGCCAATCCAAAGGGGGGCGTCGGCAAATCGACGCTCGCCACCAATGTGGCCGGCTACTTTTCCAGCCAGGGCCATGCGGTGCTGCTGGGGGATGCTGACCCGCAGCAGTCTTCCCGCTTGTGGCTGGGTTTGCGCCCGCCCACCGAGCGGCCGATTGCAGCCTGGGAGGTAGACGCCGACCTGCTGGCCAAGCCGCCCAAAGGCACGACGCACGGGGTGCTGGACACGCCGGCCGGTCTGCACGGCCGGCGCCTCAGCGATGTGCTCAAGTTTGCCGACAAGGTGATCGTGCCGCTGCAGCCCAGCGTGTTCGACATTTTTGCCGCCCGCGCGTTTCTGGATGCGCTGGCCAGGCACCGACGTGCCGGCAGGATTCAGGTGGGCATTGTCGGCATGCGCGTGGATGCGCGCACGATCGCTGCCGACAATTTGCGTGAATTCGTCGAAAGCCTGGGCCTGCCCGTGCTGGGGTATGTGCGCGACACGCAAAACTACATCCACCTGGCGGCGGGCGGACTGACGCTGTTTGATGTGGCGCCGGCCCGGGTTGAAAAGGACCTGGCGCAGTGGCAGGGCATCTGCAGGTGGCTGGACCAGTAACGCAGGACTGTGCGTGAGCCCGCTTGTCGCGGACTCGACAGTCCCCGTCCCGCCAGCGCCGGGCATGCCGCTAAAGTCAAGCCATGAAGACCTTTCAAACCCTGTCCGAACTGGCGGCCTGCACCGGCCAGGAGGTCGCTGTCAGCGACTGGATCACCATCACGCAGCAGCAGGTGAACCTGTTTGCCGACGCCACGGGCGACCACCAGTGGAT
This sequence comes from Polaromonas sp., assembly GCF_030682935.1. Lineage (GTDB taxonomy): Bacteria > Pseudomonadota > Gammaproteobacteria > Burkholderiales > Burkholderiaceae_C > Polaromonas. Next base: position 5,076 of record NZ_JAUXNA010000381.1, on the reverse strand, counting down.
TCATGTGGACCCGGAAAAAGCCCGCGCCGGACCGTTTGGCGGGCCGATTGCCCACGGTTTTCTGACACTGTCGCTGCTGCCCCGGTTTTTTGAATCCTCGTTTGAGATCACCGGCTCGCGCATGGGCGTGAATTACGGCTTGAACAAGGTGCGCTTCACGGCGCCCGTTCCCGTGGGCAGCCGACTGCGCGCCCGCATGAAGCTGCTGGCGGCCGAGCCGATTGAGCATGGCGGCAGCCAGATGATCTGGCAAGTGACGGTGGAGTGTGAAGGCTCGGCCAAGCCGGTCTGCATCGCGGAGTCGATCGTACGGCGTTATCCCTGAGCCCCGCCAAAGCGGTTCTGCCGCCAGGCCTCAAACACGGTAACCGCCACCGTATTGGACAGGTTCAGGCTGCGCTGACCGGGCTGCATGGGCACCTTGAGGCGCTGGGCCGGCGCAAAGAACGCCCGCACTTCAGCCGACAAGCCCTTGGTTTCGGAGCCGAACACCAGCCAGTCGCCGGGCAAAAATTGCATGTCGTACATGTTGCTGGCGCCTTGGGTCGTCATGGCAAACAGCCGATCGGCCGGCGGCTGCTGGCTGTCGAGCAGCGCTTGCCAGCTGGCGTGGCGCAGTACCTGGGCGTATTCGTGGTAGTCGAGGCCGGCGCGCCGCATGTGCTTGTCGTCCATCGAAAAGCCGAGCGGCTCCACCAGGTGCAGGCGGCATCCGGTGTTGGCCGCCAGGCGAATCACATTGCCGGTGTTGGGCGGAATTTCAGGCTCGACGAGAACAATATTGAACATGGGGGGGCGGCTGGGGTCAGCGTGGTTGCAGCCGGCGATTTTAGGCGGGTGCGGTACGCGCCAGCACGACACCGGTAATATGCGCGGCGCCAGCGTCCCGCAGGGCCTGCGCCGCCGTGAACAGCGAGGCGCCGCTGGTCATCACGTCATCGACCAGCAGCACGCGCCGCCCCTGCAGCTCGGTAACGCGCAGCGGGTCGACCTGGAAGACACCCTTGACGTTGGCCAGCCGGGCCTCGCGCTTGAGCTGGCTTTGCGGACGGGTGTGTTTGACGCGCAGCAGCAACCGGGCATCGGCCCGGGCAGCGGTCTGGCTTTGCCGGGCCAGCGCACTGGCCAGCGCCCAGGCCTGGTTGAAACCGCGCGTCTGCAGGCGCTCCGCCGACAGCGGCACGGGCACCACCCAGTCTTGCGCGCCCAGGCTGTCAAACACCTGCGGCACGCCGGGCGTTTTGAGTAGCAAGGCGGCGAAAAAACCGGCCCAGCCGTGCTGCTCGCCAAATTTGTAGCGGGTAATCAGCGTGGACCACGGGTAGGCGTAAGGCACGGCGGCCAGCGTGCGGTCCAGCGGCGGCGGCTGGCGCACGCAGGTGGCGCACAGGCCGGGGCCGGACCGCAGGCCCAGGGAAAGATCGGCGGGAAAAGCCAGCGCGCAACTGGCACAGCGATGCTGCCAGGGTGCAAAGCGCGCCTCGCAGGGCAGGCACACCTGGCGCGCAGGCCAGCTGCGGCAGACGGCGCACTGGCTGGCCACGTCGGGCAGCCGGTGCAGCAATAAACCGGGAATAAAACCAGGGGTAAGCAGACGGGTAAACACCGTGTCAATATACTCGCGTACTTTTTCCTTAATCGTGACAGCCCCTTCATGACCTCCCCCCAGCGCCCGCCCACGCTCGATCCGCTCGCCGTCAGCCGTTGGCAGCGCACGGCCCCCCTGGCCTCGCCATGGCTCCATGAGGAAGTGGCGAGCCGCATGCTGGACCGCTTGCAGTGGATCAAGCTCCAGCCGCAGGCGTGGGCGCATTGGGGTGCCGTGCGTGGCGGTCTGCAGGCGCATGAAAAATTGACCGGTTTGTATCAAAATTCAGCATGTTTTGTGGCTGAAGCCCATGCAGAACGGGCGCAAGCAGCTATTAAAAGCATAGTGAAGCCGTGGTGGAACCTCCGGCCGTGGAGGGCGGTGCCGACACGCTTTGAGGCGCCCCCCGCGGCCGGTGTCGACATGCTGTGGGCCAACATGGCCCTGCACGAATCAGCCGACCCCCAGGCCCTGCTGGCCGCGTGGCACAAGGCGCTGCGGGTCGATGGTTTTTTGATGTTTTCATGTTTGGGCCCCGATACCGCCCGGGAATTGCGCGCGGTCTATGCGCAACTGGGCTGGCCCCCAGCCGGGCATGAGCTGACCGACATGCACGACTGGGGCGACATGCTGGTGCAGACCGGTTTTGCCGAACCGGTGATGGACATGGAGCGCATCACGCTGACCTACGAGACGCCTGCCCGTCTGTTGCAGGAGCTGGCCGAGTTGGGCAGAAATTTTCATCCGGCGCGTTTTCCGGCGCTGCGCGGCCGTCAGTGGAAGGCGCGGCTGGAGCGCGCCCTGGCTGAGCATCTGACGGGTCACGATGGTCGTCTGTCACTCACCTATGAAGTGATTTACGGCCACGCGCTCAAGGCTCCGCCCAAAATCAAGGTGAGCGCGCTCAGCGCGGTGTCGGTGGCGGACATGCGCAGCATGCTGCAGGGGCAGCGACCGCCAGCCTGAATTTGCAGCGTGGAACGGGGTCTTTGGGCGGCTCGGGTGCTTCTGTATGGGGGTGGGGTTTGGGTGTTTCCCCGGGGGGTGTGCAGCGCCGAAAAAAGCTATGATGCAACCGTTTTCTGGGTATATTCCCTCGCCTCCTGCGGTCAATGCCCAGCCTTGCGCGCAGTTTATTGATGCTTGCCACGTGCTGCAATCGCCACGAGACTTTCGTTTTGCCACCTTGTCCACGCAGGGCGCTCATCGCCCGAACGAGGTGCTGTGGCTTTTTAAGCGCCCCTGTTCACTGACACCCGCCCAACTGGCTTGGACTTATGTGTCGCTGTGTGTGGTGTCGCTGGCTATTGCAGGCTTTTTCTGGTCGCAGGGCGCGACCCTGGTCATGCCTTTTGCGGGGGTTGAATTGCTGGCGGTGGGCATCGCTTTTTTAGCGTACGCGCGTCATGCGGGAGACGCTGAAAAAATTATTCTGCAGAGCGGGCAGTTGGTCGTTGAGCAGGAAATGGCTGGCCGCACGCTGCGGGCAGAATTCAACCGTGAGTGGGTTCGCGTAGAACCCCGGGATGGAGATGGTTCGCTGATTGAGGTGTCTGGCCAGGGTCGGTCGGTACGGGTGGGGCGGCATGTGCGGCCGGAATTGCGGCCAGCGCTGGCCCGCGAGATCCGTTCCGCGCTGCTATCCTCCTGAAAAAAAGCGCAATAATTTTGTTTCATTTCAAGTAGTGGCGGGTTGATCTGCCGCAAACTTTATAATGTCTAGTTAATTCAGTCGGTAATTGAAGCAGAAAAAGTGATCACGATGAACTTAAGCAATCCCCTGAGCAAAATGACACGGCTTGGCATGCAGCATGCAGGCGCAATTGTGGTATCTGCGGCCGCCTGGGTCAGCACCGCCGCTTACGCCGCTGTGAATGACTTACCCGGTGGACCGGCCGTCAACCAGCTCAACCTGCATCCTGCCGTGACCAAGATCGCCGAGGAGCAGATCTGGCTGCATTGGTTCGTGATGGCCATTTGTCTCGTGATTTTTCTGGCGGTGTTCGGGGTGATGTTTTATTCCATCCTCAAGCACCGCAAATCGGTGGGCCACAAGTCCGCCAATTTCCATGAGTCCACGGCCGTTGAAATCGCCTGGACCATCGTGCCTTTCCTGATCGTCATTGGCATGGCGCTGCCAGCCACAAAGCTGGTGATTGCCATGAAGGACACCACCAGCGCAGACCTCACGGTCAAAGTCACCGGCATCCAGTGGAAATGGGGTTATGACTACATCAAAGGCGAGGGCGAAGGGATTGGTTTTGTATCCACGCTGGACAGCGCCCACCGCGCATTGTCCGATGCCGGCGGTCCCAAAACAGGCGAACCGGTCGATGATTACCTGCTCAAGGTCGACAATCCGCTGGTTGTGCCGGTCAATAAAAAGATCCGCATCATCACCACGGCCAATGACGTGATCCATTCCTTTGCCGTGCCGGCCTTCGGAATCCACCAGGATGCGATTCCCGGCTTTGTGCGCGACACCTGGTTCCGGGCTGAGGAAGTGGGTGACTTCTATGGCCAGTGTGCCAAGATTTGCGGAAAAGAGCATTCTTATATGCCCGTCCATGTGAAGGTGGTTTCCGCAGAAGATTACACCGCATGGGTGGCCGCCAAGAACAAGGAGGCTGCTGCCAAGGCAGATGATCCAGCCAAGGTCTGGACGCTGGTTGACCTCAAGGCACGCGGCGAAAAAGTTTATGCCGCCAACTGCGTCGCCTGCCACCAGGCCGATGGCAAGGGCGCGGGCCCCATCAAGCCACTGGACGGCTCAGCCATTGTGCTGAACGCAGACCACAATGCGCCGATTCAGGTTTTGCTCAACGGTGCGGCTGCTGGCGCGATGCCAGCCTGGAAAACCCTGAGCGACACCGAACTTGCCGCAGTGATTACATACAGCAAAAACAACTGGTCCAACCAGACGGGTCAGATTGTTCAGCCGGCCGATGTATTGGCTGCGCGAAAATAAGCCAGTGCACGCTGCCAATTGATTGAACGTCGGCAACACCGACGTCAGCCGCAATAATAAAGTTACAGGCACAAGCCACCAAAGGAAGCCAAGATGAGTGCAGTTCTAGATCCTCACGATCACGTGCATGATGACCACGACCACCATGCCCCGACGGGCTGGCGTCGCTGGGTTTTTGCCACCAACCACAAAGACATTGGCACGCTGTACCTGTTGTTCAGCTTTTTCATGCTGATGTTTGGTGGCGTGTTGGCGCTGCTGCTGCGCGTCGAGTTGTTTCAGCCCGGCCTGCAACTTGTCAATCCCGAGCTGTTCAACCAGCTCACCTCCATGCACGGTCTGATCATGGTGTTCGGCGCCATCATGCCGGCCTTCGTGGGATTCGCGAACTGGATGATTCCCCTGCAGATCGGCGCATCCGACATGGCCTTTGCGCGCATGAACAACTTCAGCTTCTGGCTGATGATTCCTGCAGCCGTGTTGCTGGGCACTTCGTTTTTGCTGCCCGGCGGCGCACCCG
>NZ_JAUXNA010000373.1 GCF_030682935.1 Polaromonas sp. | reverse complement strand
AAGCCCATCTTCAGGATGGTGTTGATCTCGAACTCCAGCCGCTCGACATACTGCGGGCGTTTTTCGTTGCGGACAGTTTCATTGGGATACAGGTGGGCCAGCCGCTCTTCCAGGCCCTGAAAGGACGCGTAACGGAAATACTCGTCGGGCGGCATGCGCACGCCGTTGACCTCGGGCGTCGGGTACTCGGGCAACATCGCCTTGCCCAGCTCGAGCTTGAGGTTGCAGCGCTTGGCGATCTCCAGCGTGTTGGCCAGCGCGGACGGCAAGTCCGCAAACAGTTCGGCCATCTGCGCCGACGACTTGAAATACTGCTCGCGCGTGAACTTGCGCACCCGGCGCGCGTTGCCCAGAATTTCACCTTCGGAAATGCACACGCGCGCCTCGTGCGCCTCGTAGTCCTCGTAGGTTAAAAACTGCACCGGGTGGGTCGCCACCACCGGCAGCCCCAGCCGGGCCGCGAGTTGCACGGCAGCCGCCACATGGCGCTCGTCATCCGGGCGCTGGGCGCGCTGCAATTCAAGGTAAAAGCGCTGGGAAAAGATGGCGGCCAGGTGCAGGGCACATTCCTGCGCGCGCTCGCCGTCGCCCTGCACCAGGGCCTGGCCCACGGCGCCACCCTGGGCGCCTGACAGCGCAATCAGGCCTTCATTGAGTTCTTGCAGCCATTCCAGCTTGATGACGGCCTGGTCGCGCACCACGTTCTTGGTCCAGGCCCGCGTGATCAGTTCCGACAGGTTCAGGTAGCCACGGTGGTTTTGCACCAGCAGCAGCAGCCGGGCCGCCGGTGCGCCGGCCTCTTTTCCGGGCACCTGCACCCAGACGTCGGCGCCAATCAGGGGTTTGACCCCGGTCTTGCGGCACTCTTTGTAAAACTTGATGGTGCCGAACAGGTTGCTTAAATCGGTGATGGCCAGCGCTGGCTGGCGGTCCGCTGCGGCGGCTTCGACGATTTCGTCGATGCGGTTGGTACCGTCAACGACTGAAAACTCGGTGTGAATTCTTAAATGGACAAACATGCGCTTCATTTTAGGGCGCGGCCCCCGGCGCACTTTGTGAGCGGCTGTAAGCGCCCGCCCCGGTGCTAGCCATTGCCTACAATGGGGCGCATCATGCAAATTCTGAACATTGCCGCCTACAAATTTGTCGCGCTGGACGGCCTGCCTGAGTTGCAGGCCACGCTGGCAGACGCGCTGCAGGCGCGCACCATCAAGGGTACGGTGCTGCTGGCCGAAGAAGGCATCAACCTGTTTTTGGCCGGCGCCAGCGCCGACATTCATGATTTTCTGGCCGGACTGCGGGCCGATGCCCGCTTTGAGGACCTTGAAATCAAGGAAAGCTGGTCGGCCGCCCAGCCTTTTCGCAAATTGCTGGTCAAGATCAAGCCGGAAATCATCCGCATGAACCACCCGGCCATCCGGCCTTCGGCAGGCCGCGCTCCGGCCGTTGACGCGGCCACGCTCACGCGCTGGCTGGACAGCGGCCACGACGACGACGGCCGCCCGGTGGTGACGCTGGACACGCGCAATGCGTTTGAGGTCGATGTCGGCACCTTCCAAAACGCCATAGACTGGCGCATAGCCAAGTTCACCGAGTTCCCGCAGGCGCTGCTGGACCACCGCGAGCAACTGCAGGGCAAGACCGTGGTCAGCTTTTGCACGGGCGGCATTCGCTGCGAAAAAGCCGCGATTTTCATGCAGGAAGCGGGCTTGACAAACGTTTACCAGCTCGACGGCGGCATTTTGAAATACTTTGAAGTCAGTGGCCACACCCACTTTGAGGGCGAATGCTTTGTCTTCGACCAGCGCCGGGCGCTGGACCCGGCCCTGCAGCCCCGGGTCAATGTCGGCGCAGCGTCTGAAGGCTGAGCCGGGGAAGCCACATGCGCGCAAGTTACCGCAACTTTTTCCCGCCTGATGCGCAGTGGCAGT
>NZ_JAUXNA010000365.1 GCF_030682935.1 Polaromonas sp. | reverse complement strand
CTTGCCCGGCAAGCGCAAGCAGCTACACAACCAACAGCCGTCAAGCTCGCCATCGTGGGCAGTCGCAACCCCACGCCCCAGGGCGAAGCCAACGCCCGGCAATTTGCCAGGGCCTTTGGCGGCGCCGGGCTGTGCGTGGTGTCGGGGCTGGCCCTGGGCATTGATGGCGCCGCCCACGATGGCGCCATGCTGGGCGGTGGCGACACGATTGCAGTGGTGGGCACAGGGCTGGACCGGGTCTATCCCAAACGCCATCTCGCGCTGGCCCACCGGATTGCCCGGCAGGGCATGCTGATCAGCGAATTTCCGCTCGGCACGCCGCCGCTGACCGCCAACTTTCCGAAGCGCAACCGCATCATCTCCGGGCTGTCCCGGGGCACGCTGGTGGTTGAAGCGGCGCTGCAATCGGGCTCGCTGATCACGGCGCGGCTGGCGGCCGAACAGGGCAAGGAAGTTTTTTCCATACCCGGCTCGATCCACTCACCCCAGTCACGCGGCTGCCACGCGCTGATCAAGCAGGGCGCCAAGCTTGTGGAGTTGGCGCAAGACGTGCTGGAAGAGCTAAACCTTCCCGTCAAGGGGTTGGCCGAAAGCGGGGCCAGCCCGTCGCAGTCGGCCTGTGGCGGTGATGCGGCCTCAGAGCGGCCTGCCGATGGCCCGCTGCTGGAGGCGCTGGGCTTTGATGCCGTGAGTCTGGATGCCTTGCAGGCGCGGACCGGCCTGGACACCGCCCGGCTGCAGGCGCAATTGCTTGAACTCGAACTGAACGGGCAGGTCGCACGCTTGCCGGGCGGCTTGTTTCAGCGCCTGGCGGCAGGCTGAAGCAGACCGCCCAGCCCCCGTCGGTCCGCTTGACACTGCAGCCCCTATCTGCGTTATATTGGGGCCATGTTTGAAGTACTGGTGTATGTTTACGAGAATTACTGGCAAGGCGACGCCTGCCCGGAACTTCAGCGACTGGGTCGCAAACTCACCGCAGCAGGATTTGACGCCGATGAAATTCAGGAGGCGCTGGTCTGGCTTGACGGCCTGAATATCGCCGCCCAGGTGACACAAATCTGCCTGCCGGCCAAGGCGTCTCCGGGGCTGGCCGAGCCCGTTTCCAGCCTGTCGGGGATTCAGCCGCAATCGGCTGACAGCCTTCGTGTGTACTCGGTGGCCGAGCAGGGGCACCTGGGTGCGCAAAGCCTGGGATTTGTGAGTTTTCTGGAGTCATCCGGCGTGCTGCCACCCCACATGCGCGAAATCGTCATCGACCGCGCCATGGCGGCACCGGGCGACCCGGTGACGCTGGACGACCTGAAAATCATCGTGCTCATGGTGTACTGGAGTTTTGGCGAAGAGCCCGATGCGCTGGTGCTTGACGAACTGTGTGACGACACGGAGTTTCGTCTCGCGCACTGAGGACCCCACACCACCCTTGACCCTGCGAGCGCGCTATCCGAGCAGGCGCTCCGGATTCGCGTGCAGCTTGGCCAGCGCATCGCGGGTCGCGCGCACCGTGAGGGCTTCTTCCTCTGTGGGAACCAGCAGTCCTGCCTGCAGGTAAGCCGCCAGCCGGCGGGCCTGAATCAAAAAGTTGCGGCCGTCAACCGCTGCAAACAGATGCAGCTGCTTGCGATCACTGCACCACGCAAACTGCACATGGCTGACTTTGCCGTTGTGGTCCAGGCTGAACCAGGCGCCCAGCTGCAGCTCCCTGGCCCAGGCGCGCATGGCTTCAGTGGGCTGGCTGCCCCCATCGGTGATCACCTCAACGGTGGCAGAGTCAATGCCTATCATCGTCACCAGGCTGTCCATGTCCAGCGGCAAGTCGCCGACATCCTCATCGGATAAATACTCTTCCAGGTTCGCCAGCCGCTTGGCCATGACCTCGACCCGCTCCATCGGGATGGCGTCGGTTTTCGACATGAACGCATCCGCCAGCGTGTCGCTGATGGCTTTCAGCTGCCGGTCCTGTTCAGGTGTTTCGAGGCCAATCATCGACATGCCCAAACGCAGAAGCTGCAGCAGCTTGGGCAGGTCGGCAATCACGCGGGCCCGATCGCTCCGGTTGGGTTTGGCGCTGGCGGCCCATACCAGGTCGGAAGCAGCGCGCTTGAGCGTGATGGTCTCCGGGTGCTGCGGGCCGTTTTTCATGGCTGCGATGGCCAGCACTTCGGCCCATATTTTGAACAGAAACTCACGAATCCCGTCGCGCACCGGCATGTCATTGAGCATGTTGCGCATCTCAATGGTGTACTGGATCGCCATGGTCTCTTTTTGCTCGACCTGCTGGGCCACGCTGACCACGCGCGCGGTACTGCCTTGTTCCGAGAGAAACCTGGAAAGAAACTTGTCAAACTCGTCGTAGACCAGCTGGAATACCCGGCGCCCGGTTTCAGGGTATTGCTCGATCACCTGGACAATCCGCTTGATCTCGGACTCCATGGCGCCGCCCGACACCGTCACATCGAAACCGAGCGCGCAGGAGCCCATGCGGTCAATCAGGCGGCGCGCCGGATGCTGCAGCGATCCAAAAAACTCGGGCTCGGAAATCGCCAGACGCAGCACCGGCATTTGCAGGCGGGCAAACCAGACCCGAATCCCCGCCGGAATCCGGTCTTCGGCCAGAATGCTCTGAAACATCAAGGCCACAATTTCGATGGTTGCTTTTTCGGACGTGGTGGCCGCAGCCTGCTTGAGTGCGCCGGTACGCGCGCGCAGTGCGCCCATGGCCTGGTCCACATGCGCCTGGCCATAGACTTGGCCTTGTGGGTCAGCGAGCAAGGTATGCTCCGCCCCCGTCTCTTGCGCCCGTTGCATGCTGGCCATGGCGTCTACAAGCGGCGCCGAAGCCTGTCTCGGCCCGGGGTCATCGAAGCCCGAAACCTGGCTCGAGAGCAGCCGCTTGAGGTGCCCCATCACGCCTTGGGCCCGCATGCGCGCCCTGGCCAAGGGGGTGGTGGCCGTCTGCATGCGCGTTTCGTCGAAGACCGGGTTGCCTGCGCTGCGGGACGCCTGGGCCCTGCCGCCCACCGCATCGCCGGCAGGCGCGCTGGCCGCAAAACCATCCATCCCCGACGCAGCGCCGCCAATTCCGTCCCCCACGCCGGCGGCAGGCGGTGTTCGTCCCGGTGCCCACTCAGGACTGCCCTTGAAAGCGGAATTCGCGGTGATCGCTGAAGGCGTGCGCCTGACCAGCGGACGCAGATCAATTTCAGCCATCACGCCCTGCCGAACAAGAAATTCGTTGGTCGCGTGGTAGACATCCCGCATGCGCTCGGCCATGGTTTTCTGGATCAGGTCCTGCACCGTCATCCACAAATCCCGCGGCAAAGAGGCATCCGTCCACTGCTCAGCCATGTGCCGCGCCAGCACTTCGGGGCGAAAAATGTCGTCTTTATGGAGTTCGGAAATAGCCTCGAGATGCTGTATCCGGAGCCGGAGGTCATTGAGCTCCCAACTCGCAAAATCCAGCAGGCGCAGCGCGAGGCGGGAGGCCAGGATCTGGTTCTCCATCACCTCGTTGCCCATCAGCTCGAATTTGCTGGAGTCGGAAAACCTGGATTGCACCGCCACCCGCGGCGTGGTTTGTGCCGTGCTCCAGGCGCTGATGGTGCACTGAACCCAAACCGGACCACTTTTCTGGAACGCCAGCAAGGCGTCGCGCTGCTCCTGCACGTCACGGGCGCTGCCGGGCTGCTCGGCCATGGCCGCGAGCTTGTCGCCGATATTTTTGGCTAACTCCGGCAACACCCGTCTGGCGCGCTCTGTGAATAACGCACGCGCCTGATCTGCCAGAACAGTGTTTCTATCGGTACTTGAAGCCACAACCACCTTGAACAATTACAAACCAGCTTACACCGTGGCCCCTGCATTGGGGTCGTTCGGGTCTTCCTCTTTTTTGGCCGGACCCTTGACCAGATCTTCCCGTTTGATGCCCAGCCACATCGCAATAGCGGCCGCCACAAACACCGACGAATAAATGCCGAACAAAATACCGATGGTCAGGGCCAGCGCGAAATAAAACAGCGTGGGCCCGCCGAACAGCAGCATGGACAACACCATGATCTGGGTGGAACCGTGGGTGATGATGGTGCGACTGATGGTGGAGGTAATCGCATTGTCGATGATTTGTTGCGTATTCATCTTCCGGTAACGGCGGAAATTCTCGCGAATCCGGTCAAAAATAACCACCGATTCGTTCACGGAATAGCCCAGCACCGCCAGCACGGCAGCCAGCACAGCGAGCGAAAACTCCCACTGGAAAAAGGCGAAAAATCCAAGAATGATGACCACGTCATGCAAATTGGCAATGATGGCCGCCACCGCATATTTCCATTCAAAGCGAAATGCGAGGTAGACCATGATGCCGAACACCACCATCGCCAGCGCCTTCAGACCATCCTGTGCCAACTCTTCGCCCACCTGCGGCCCGACAAACTCCGTGCGGCGCAGCGTCACGTCACTGTTGACGCCCTTCAGCGCCGCCAGCACTGTTTCGCCTTGCTGGGCCGTGCTCACGCCCTTTTGCGCCGGCAAGCGGATCATCACATCACGCGAAGTTCCGAAATTCTGAACCTGAACATCGGTCAGGCCCAATCCTGCCACGGTATTGCGGATTTTCCCGACATCGGCGGCCTGCGTGTAACTCACCTCCATCAGGGTGCCGCCGGTGAACTCTACAGACAGGTGCAGCCCGCGGGAGAACAGAAAGAACACAGCCAGCGCAAAGGTCGCAAAACTGACGGCGTTGAAAATCAGGGCATGCCGCATGAACGGAATGTCGCGTTGGATTTTGAAAAATTCCATCTGGGGTCCTTGGAAGGCAGCGCGAAAAAAAAGGGCGGATTATTTCGACACGGTGCCGGAGGCGTCAGGACGCCACACCGTTCCGATGGAGATCGTCTTGAGCTTTTTCTGGCGGCCATACCAGAGGTTGACCAGGCCGCGCGAGAAAAATACCGCCGAGAACATGCTGGTCAAAATGCCGATCACGTGCACCACGGCAAACCCGCGCACCGGACCCGAACCGAACGTCAGCAAGGCCAGACCCGCGATCAAGGTTGAAATATTGGAGTCCAGAATGGTCGCCCACGCCCGCTCATAACCGGAATGAATGGCCGCCTGCGCAGAAGCGCCACTGCGCAATTCCTCGCGTATGCGTTCATTGATCAGTACGTTGGAGTCAATCGCCATGCCCAGCGCGAGCGCCATGGCCGCCATACCCGGCAGCGTCAAGGTGGCCTGCAGCATGGAAAGCACCGCGACCAGCAGCAGCAAGTTGACGGCCAGCGCCAGGCCCGAAAACAGGCCAAACAGCATGTAGTAAGACGCCATAAAGGCAACGATCACCACAAAACCCCATGCCACGCTCTGGAAACCCTTGGCAATGTTGTCGGCACCCAGCGTCGGGCCAATCGTGCGCTCCTCAATGATTTCCATGGGTGCGGCCAGCGAACCCGCGCGCAGCAGCAGCGCCAGGTCATTGGCCTCACTCACGCTCATGGAGCCGGAAATCTGGAAACGGTTGCCCAGTTCGCTCTGGATGACCGGTGCGGTCAGCACCTCGCCCTTGCCTTTTTCGAACAGCAGGATGGCCATGCGCTTTTTGATGTTTTCGCGGCTGACATCGCGCATGATGCGCCCGCCCTTGGCGTCCACCGTCAGGTCCACCTTGGGCTGCTGGTTCTGCGAATCAAAGCCAGGTTGGGCATCGGTCAGGTTTTCGCCGGTCAGGATCACCTGTTTCTTGACAATCACGGCCTGTCCGTTGCGCTCGAAGTAACGCTCGGCCCCGAAAGGCACGGGGCCGGTGTTGTTTTCGGCAGCACGCGCCTCGGCGCTGTCTTCGACCAGACGCATCTCCATCGTGGCCGTGCGGCCAAGAATGTCCTTGGCCTTGGCCGTGTCCTGTACGCCGGGCAACTGCACCACAATGCGGTCTGTGCCCTGCTGCTGAATCACCGGCTCGGCCACGCCCAACTCGTTGATCCGGTTGTGCAGCGTCACCATGTTCTGCTTGAGCGCCTGGTCCTGTACCCGGCGCGCCGCCTCGGGCTTGATGCTGGCGGTCATTTTGTACTCGGTGCCATCGGGCGCATCAACGGACTGGAGGTCCGGAAACTGGTCCTGCATCAGCCCTTTGGCGGCGGTCAGGGTTTCGGTATCGCGGAATTTGATCTCAATGACTTGCCCGTTGCGGCTGATGCCACTGTGCCGGATATTTTTTTCGCGCAGCGACAAACGGAGATCGCCAGCCAGGGACTCGGCCCGCTTGGTCAAGGCCGCCTGCATGTCCACCTGCAGCATGAAGTGCACGCCACCGCGCAGGTCCAGGCCCAGGTACATGGGGGAGGCATGCAGCGCGCTCAGCCAGGCAGGCGAGCGCGACAGCAGGTTGAGCGCCACCACATAAGCCGAGTCAGCCGCATCGGGCGACAGCGCCTTCTGGACTGCATCTTTCGCCTTCAGTTGCGTATCGGTATTGCCAAAGCGCGCCTTGACGGAAGTGCCGTCCAGCGTGATGGCGTCCGCCGGAATGCCGGCATCTTTCAGCGCCTGCTCCACCCGGGCCAGGGTCGTGAGGTCAATCTTGGTGGTGGCCCTGCTGCTTGAGACCTGCACCGCAGGCGCTTCGCCGAAAAAGTTGGGCAGCGTGTACAGGGCTGCAATCAGCAGCGCAACCGCCATGATGGCGTACTTCCAGGCCGGATATCGATTCATGAGAGGGCAGTTCCTGGTGGGCGTATGAACAAAGGGAAGGCCCGGCTGCCTCAGCAGGCCTCAATGCGGCGTTGGGCCGCTATGGCCTTATTTGGAAGTATTGATGGCGCCCTTGGGCAACACCTGGACGATGGCACTGCGCTGCAGCTGCACTTCAACGCCGGGCGCGATCTCAAGCGTCAGGTAAGCCTCGGCAAGCTTGGTGACCTTGCCCAGCAGACCGCCTGCGGTAGCGACTTCGTCGCCTTTGGCCAGCGCTTCAATCATGGCGCGATGCTCTTTTTGCTTCCTCATCTGCGGGCGGATCATGACGAAATACAGCACCACAAACATCAGCACCAGCGGCAGCATCCCGGTGATGGAAGACATCCAGTCTCCACCTGCGGCGGCAGCGGGAGCGGTTTGGGCAAAAGCAGAAGAAATGAACACGGCGAACTCCACAACAATTTAAAGAGACACTGACACGCGCCCCGGCCAGTACAGCCAAAGCAAAGATCCCGTCATTGTATGCGGCTGCAAAGCCGCAAGAAGGTG
>NZ_JAUXNA010000116.1 GCF_030682935.1 Polaromonas sp. | reverse complement strand
AAACCGGACGACCGCCTGCCGGACTCGAACGGCTTGAGTCCGGTGAAGGCGAGGGTGGAACTGATGCTGCATTTGCTTGCTTGAGGTTTTACCTCGTCTGAGAAGAACGTCGCAGGCCATGAGAAAAGCCATCCGGTGGATGGCTTTTCTGTGAGGCGGCGGTACAGCTGGATCAGCTTGAAAGCGCTTTAAAGGCCCTGTCTGTGATTTCGTCCACACCGCCCATGCCGCTGATCGCGCGGTATTTGGGCGCTGCGTCGGGCGCGGTCTTGGCCCAACTGGAATAGTAGTCGACCAGCGGACGGGTTTGGGCGCTGTAAACCTCCAGCCGCTTGCGCACGGTTTCCTCCTTGTCGTCTTCGCGCTGGATCAGGGGCTCCCCGGTCACATCGTCCTTGCCTTCGAGCTTGGGCGGGTTGTATTTGACATGGTACGTGCGGCCCGAGGCGGCGTGCGATCGGCGTCCGCTCATGCGCTCAATGATGGCCTCGAAAGGCACATCGATCTCCAGCACATAGTCGATCTTGACGCCTGCGGCCTTCATGGCATCGGCTTGGGGAATGGTGCGCGGAAAACCATCGAGCAGAAAGCCTTTGGCACAGTCAGGCTGGGCAATGCGTTCCTTCACCAGATTGATGATCAGGTCGTCACTCACTAGCGCGCCGGCGTCCATGACTTTTTTGGCTTCAATGCCCAGAGGCGTTCCTGCCTTGACCGCCGCACGCAGCATGTCACCGGTGGAAATCTGGGGGATGCCGTATTTTTGGCAGATGAAGGTTGCTTGCGTCCCCTTGCCCGCGCCAGGTGCGCCCAACAAAATCAGTCTCATGGATGTCCTCGGATTTTTATTAATTCAGAAAGTCAAGCCGGGAGGTCGGCGGACCGATCACCCCATGGGCCGTCTGACAGACGATTAAATGCTGTCAGCACACAATGCAGGCTGGATGCCTGATATTTTATAAGGATAGCATGCACCCCCTGACAGCAGCTTACACAGCGCCAGGACGTGCCCGTTGCCCGCTACGAAAACAGCTTGCGTGCCCGGCTCAGGTCTTCGGGCGTGTCCACGCCGGGACCCGGTGCCTTGTCGGTGATGTGCACCGCGATCCGGTGGCCGTGCCAGAGGGCGCGCAATTGTTCCAGCGACTCCAGTTGCTCCATTGGGGCCTGCGGCAGGCTTGGAAACTGCCGCAAAAAACCGACACGGTAACCATAAATACCCACATGGCGCAGCGGCTTGGGCAACAAGCTGTCTGCTTCCCACCAGGCCTTGCCTGCAAAGTCGCGTGCAGCGGGGATGGGCGCACGGCTGAAATAGAGCGCGGTTTGGCGCGCATCGAGCACCACCTTGACCACATTGGGATTCAGAAAATCGGCTAATTGGTCAATGGAATGGGCGGCCGTGCTCATGGCGCAGTCCCGGCGTTCATCGAGCAGGTGCGCAACGGCGTCGATCAGTGCGGGGTCTATGAGCGGCTCGTCCCCCTGTACGTTGACCACGATGTCATCGTCCGCCAGGCCGAGCAGCTTGCAGGCTTCAGCAAGGCGGTCACTGCCACTGGGGTGGTCCGCACGGGTCAGTACGGACAAAATGCCGAAGGCACCGCATTTTTCGAGGACCTCGGCGCTGTCCGTCGCCACTACGGTTCGGCTGGCGGCGCTCTGCATGGCGCGTTGCGCTACACGCACGACCATGGGCGCACCGCAGATGTCAGCCAGGGGCTTGTTGGGCAGGCGGGTGGAGGCTAGACGGGCCGGAATCAGTACAGTGAAAGTCATGCAGGAAAGCGCTCAGGACGCATCAAAGCCCAAGCTCTTCATCGGTGAGGGTTCGCGCCTCGTTTTCCAGCAGTACGGGAATCCCGTCCCGGACGGGGTAGGCCAGCCGGGCACTGCGGGAGATGAGCTCCTGCTTTTCGCGGTCATAGGTCAGCGGCCCTTTGGTGACCGGGCAGACCAGCAGTTCAAGTAATTTGGTGTCCATGAGGTAATGGTAATTGAGAAAGCATGGGCGCCAGAAGTGCGTCAAGCGCTGCAAAAAAAGCGGGCTCGGGCGAAAACTCCAGAGGGACGGACAAAAGGTGCAACTGAGCCAGCGCCGGCATGGAAAACAGCTTGACCGCGTCTTTTTCCGTGCACAGCACGGTGTGGCCCGCGCAGGCGGCGAGGTTCTCACCCTCAAAATCATGGTGGTCGGGCAGGGGAATCGTTTTTTCGAGCGTCAAGCCGCGCGCCCTGAGCATGGCAAAAAATACTTCGGGATTCGCGATGCCAGCCAGCGCTACCAAGGGGCGGCCGCGCAGCGCCGTCAACGCGACCCGGCTGCCGTCAGCAGCCGTGGCATGATCGGCCAGTTGCCGACTGGAGGTAAACCCCTCGAACGCGGGTTTTTGACCGGTATGCAGCACCAGATCAAGACCCTGTTGCCTGCGCTCGGGCCAGGGTTCGCGCAAGGGTCCGGCCGGCAGCAGCCAGCCGTTGCCCACGCCGCGGTCGTCAAACACGGCAATTTCAATGTCGCGCTGCAGGGCGTAGTGCTGCAGGCCGTCGTCGCACACCACCACGGCCGTGGCCGGGTACGCAGCCAGCAGCGCGCGCAACGCATCGATGCGCCTGGATGCTACAAAAACAGGAACGCCAGTGGACCGCTTTATAAGGGCTGGCTCATCACCGGATTCATTCACTGGGGTTTCTGGCCTGACTTCGAGGCTCTCATGGCCGGATCGCCCGTAGCCGCGTGAGACGACGCCAACCGGCAATCCTTGTACATGTAAATGCTTGACCAGCGCCATCACCAGCGGTGTTTTGCCTGCGCCGCCAGCCACGACGTTACCAACGACGATCACCGGCACCCCGAAGCGCTCGGACCGGAGAAACCCGTTGCGGTACAAAGTCCGGCGCAGGCGCACAGCCATCCCGTGGATTTTCGCCACAGGCCAGAGCAGGCAGGCGAGCCATCCGCGTGTGAGCCAGGTCTTCAGCAGCAGTTGTTTCACGCGTTGCTTGCCATTTCACAGGTAAGGGCGAAGGAGCGAGCCTGAAGCCTACTTCGCGCCAGCCTGCGCGGTGCTCTGGGTTGCAAAGGTGATTTGCGTCATCCCATGGCGCCGGGCGGCTTCCATGACCGTGATAACCGCCTGGTGCGTGGCGCTGGCATCAGCACTGATGATGATGACGCTGTCTTTGCCGGCCTTGGCGGCTTCAACCAATGCGGCGCCGAGTACCTCAATTCCCCGACCTTCGATCAGGGTCTTGTTGATCATGTAGCGCCCATCGCTGCTCACCGCGACGATGACCTCTTTTGGATAGTCGCGCTGCTGCTCGGCATCTGCCGCCGGCAGTTTGACCTGGAGCTCGGTGAATTTGCTGTAGGTGGTCGACAGCATCAGAAAAATCAGCACCACGAGCAAGACATCAATGAAGGGGATCAGATTGATCTCCGGCTCGGCGCGGGGACTACCACGCTGGAAGTTCATGATGCCTCCGCCGGGCCGCCCCAAGGAGGCATCCGCCCACCTGTGGGGGGCAGCGAGCCGGTTGTGCGAGCGTGGGGGGCCATTGTTACTTGCGCTCTCCGTGCAGCAGTTCCACCAGCTTCAGGGCCTGCAGCTCCATCTCAATCACGCAGCTATCGACGAATGCACGGAAATGACGATAGGCGATCATCGCCGGGATGGCAATGATGAGGCCGAAGCCAGTGTTGTAGAGCGCGATGGAAATGCCATGCGCGAGTTGCTGCGGGTTGTGGCCGACGCCAGTGGCCGAGCCGAAAATCTCGATCATGCCGACGATGGTGCCGAACAGGCCCATCAACGGCGCCATTGAGGCGATGGTGCCGAGACTGGTGAGAAAACGTTCGAGTTCGTGAGCCACGCCGCGACCTGTTTCTTCAACGGCATCCTTCATTACTTCACGGGAACTGTTGTGATTCTTGAGGCCTGCCGCGAGGATGCGCCCCAGTGGTGAATGTACGTTAAGTCGCGCCAGAAACTCCTCTGTGATGCCGGCCCGCTGATATTCGGCAATGGCGCTTTGCAACAGGCCGGGCGGCACGATTTTGGCGCGCCGTAATGCCGTGCTGCGCTCAATGATGAGCGCAACGGCAATGATGGAGGTCAAAAGCAGAAACCAGATCGGCCAACCGGCAGCCTGAATGATTGAAAACACGGGCAGTCCTCCCGGACGCTACTAGCAGGGATAGCACTTTACTACGAACCGGGACAGACCATGTCGCGTCGGCAATGTGGAAAAACAGCGGTTTCCCCCCTGTTGTCTGC
>NZ_JAUXNA010000339.1 GCF_030682935.1 Polaromonas sp. | reverse complement strand
CACTACATCAAGTTCCCCGACGCCGACACCATGAAGCGGATCGTGGACGTGCATTTCCCGACCCTCAAAAAGGAACTGCTGGCGGCCGCCATGAAGACCTTTTATGAGGTGCGCAACCTGCCCGGCCTCAAAAAGAAACCGTCTACCAGCGAACTGATCGACTGGCTCAAGCTGCTGGTGGCCGAGGACATTCCGCTGGAGACCCTGCAAAGCAGGGACGATAAAGTCGCCATGCCGCCGCTGGTCGGCGCACTGCTCAAGAACGAACAGGATGTGACGCTGTTTGAAAAACTGGTGTTCATGCAGCGCAACAACCGTTAACACAGAACGGGCGCGGCGCATGAACTTTGTAGGACCCGTCACGCTTGCAGCAAGCGGCGTGGAACTCGTGCCCCTGGCGCTGGACCATGAAAACGGACTGCGCGCCGGCGAATGGCCAGAGGTCAAGGCCCGGTTGCTCCACCTGCTCGACAAGCCGCGCCACTGAGGTTTATTCCACCATGCTGATTGACTTTTTCTACACCCTGCGCTCTGCCAAACTGCCGGTATCGGTCAAAGAGTACCTGATGCTGCTCGAAGCGCTGGAGGCCGGCGTGGTCGGGCCGAACAGCGGCAAACTGGCCGGACCCGACGGGGAAGGCCGCGAAGGCGCTTACAAGATAGACGACTTCTACTACCTCAGTCGCTGCGTGCTGGTGAAGGACGAGAAACACTACGACAAGTTTGACCGCGCCTTCGCCAGCTACTTCAAGGGCGTGGAAATGATCGCCGACTTCACCAAAGACATTCCACTCGAATGGCTGCGCAAAAACCTGGAGCTGGAGCTCAGCGCCGAGGACAAGGCAAAAATCGAAAAAATGGGCTGGGACGAGCTCATGGAAACGCTCAAAAAGCGCTTTGAAGAGCAAAAAGAACGCCACGAAGGCGGCAGCAAATGGATAGGCACGGGCGGCACCTCGCCGTTTGGCGCCAACGGTTTCAATCCGCAGGGCATCCGCATCGGGCAGGAAAAGAGCCGCAACCGGAGCGCCGTGAAAGTCTGGGACCAGCGCGCCTACAAGGACTACGACGACACGCAGGAACTCGGCACGCGCAACATCAAGGTGGCGCTGCGCCGCCTGCGCAAGTTTGCCCGGCTCGGCAACGCTGAAGAACTCGACCTGGCGGACACCATCAAGTCCAC
>NZ_JAUXNA010000336.1 GCF_030682935.1 Polaromonas sp. | reverse complement strand
TGGCATCGAGGTGCAGCACTTCGGCCGTGGTCACGATGATGCGCTTGCCGGCCCTGGCCACGCGGCCAATCGCGCGCAGTTCACCGCCGTTGAAACCGGCCAGGAAATTGATTTTGTACTCGACCGTGGTCACCTCGGCATCCAGCGCGACCACCGTCATCGCCGCATAGCCGCCGGCAATGTCGGCCAGCGCGCCCATGGCGCCGCCATGAAAGCCGCCCTGCTGCTGGTTGACGCGCTCCGAATACGGCAGCGCGACCTCGCACAGCCCCGGTTCCACGCGTACCAGCCGCGCACCCAGATGCTGCATCAGGCCCTGGCGTAAAAAACTCGCTTCGATGCGCTGGAACAAGTCTGACGGTACGGCTGGTGCGATCGGTGCGTTCATGGAAAGGCCTTGCCTGAGGAGTTTTAAGTTGACGTTTACGTAAACGTCAATTATGGACTATTTTGGCTTTACGGCCTTGCCCAGCAGCACCCTGGCTTCTTTTTCGTGGGTCCGTATCTCGTCCAGATTGGCCTGCAGGTCCAGCATCTGGGCTTCCAGCTTCTTGCGGTGCTCGGCCAGAATGGCCATGAATTTCTGGAGTTGCGGCGCCGTGTCACGCGGGCTGTCGTAGGAGTCGATGATCTCCTTGGCCTCCACCAGCGACAGGCCCAGGCGCTTGGCGCGCAGGGTCAGCTTGAGCCGGGTGCGGTCCCGTGCCGTGTAGATGCGGTTGCGCCCCCCCGGGCCCTCGCGCTGAGGCTGCAGCAGGCCCATGTCTTCGTAAAAACGTATGGCGCGCGTGGTCAGGTCAAACTCTTTGGCCAGATCGCTGATGGTGTAGGTGGTAGCCATGGTGTGTAAAAAAATAGGGCAGCCGAGTTAAAAAGGCGACAGCGCCGGATCGGCGCCACCCCTGCAATCGCAGGCATTTGACGTTTACGTAAACGTCAAATACGACGTGAATACTACATGAATCCCCAGGAGCTGGAACTTGAGTCTGGCGCACGGGCTTTGCCAGCGCGCGCAGGCGCATGACGGGTGTTAAGAGGCGCGGGCCGCACCTTGCGGCAGCGTCATGAAGAAACTGGCGCCGGACTGCTCGGTGGATTCGGCCCAGACGTCGCCGCCATGTCTTGCGGCAACGCCTTTGACAATCGCCAGACCCAGTCCATTGCCGGGAAAGTCGGCCGAGGAGTGCAGGCGCTGAAATGCCGAGAACAGCTTTTCGCCGTAGGCGTCATCAAAACCGGCCCCGTTGTCGGACACCACCAGCACCAGGTCGTCGGGCTGTTCTCCCGGCAGCAGCGCCACCTTGATCCAGGCCTCGGTTTTTTTGGAGGTGAATTTCCAGGCATTTTCCAGCAAGCAGGCCAGTGCCGTCGCCAGCAGCCGCCGGTCGCCCACGAGCGGCAGCGTGGCCGCCATCTCGATCGCCACGACCCGGCCCGGGTCCCGTTTGCCCAAATCAGCGACCAGCGATCGGCATACCGGCACCAGATCGATTCTTTCAAGCGCTCCGGACAGCTGCGACAGCTGGGCCAGTGTTCGCAAATCGTCGACCAGCTTGGAGAGCCGGCGGGTGCTGGCCTGAATGCGGCTCACGTAATGCCGACCCTGCCCGTCCAGTACGGCCGAATATTTTTCGGCCAGCGTCGTCGCAAAACCGTTGGCGACATGCAAAGAGTCCCGCAAGTCGCTGGAGACCGCCTGCGTGAAAGCGTCCAGATCACGCCTGGCCGTTGTCAACTCGCTTTGCCGCCTGGCCAGCGCCTGCTCCAGTTCGACATTAGCCCGCCGCAGGGCACTGTCGCCGAGGTGGCGCTGGGTCACGTCGGCAAGGCTCACCAGCACGGCCTGATGCTCGTTCCAGTTCACATGGCCGCAAGCCAGTTCCACCAGCACCAGTTGCCCATCCCTTTTTTGCTGCTTGCACAGCCGCAGTTCGAACTGGACATCCCGGCCCGCTTCGCGGGGCCCCAGGGAGCTCAGCAGTGCAGCGCCCTCGCCGTCAGGAAATAGCGCCCCCATGCGAAGCGTCAAAAATTCCTTGCGTGCGATACCGTAAAAGCTGACCGCCGCCCGGTTGACGGCAATAATCCGCAGCGAGTGGCCGTCAAACATCCACATCGCGTTGGGGTTGGCCTCAAAAAGCAGCTGGTTATAGCGTTCGCTGTCCTCCAGCAAGCGCTGCAGCTGTTGCGTGGAGGACACGTCGCTGAGGTTGACGACATACCCCGAGGCTTGCCGCCTGAAGGTGTATTCGATCCAGCTACCTTCAAACTTCTGGTGGGCCACAAAGGCATGACGCGCCGATGTCTGCAGCGCCTTGACCGTCGCGCTTTCATGCTGCGCTGCAATTTCGTTCGGCACGGCGTCCCAAAAGTCACGTCCCGACACGGCGGGCAGCGTGCACTGCAAAAGTGCGAGTGCCCGTGCATTGGTATCGGTGATGCGCCCATTCCCGTCGAGCAGCACGATACCGTCGTTGGCCAGATCCAGCGGGTCCCAGGCGGGTGCCGTTGACCCGGCGACCCTATCCCCGCCGGTCAGTTCGTCGTCTTGCGGCACCTGCCCGGACATGTCATGAGCGCCACTTGGCGTTGGCCGTGACGAGCGCGGTCACATAGCCCTGCAGCCAGTCAAAGTTGACCGGCTTTTTCAGCAGGTGCGCATGCGGCGGGAGCCCGCCGCGCTCCTTGATCGCCTCCTGCGGCAAGCCGCTGATGACGACGATCTGCATGTCCGTCAGTTGCTGGTTGCGTTTGAGGGCTTTCAGCATTTCGATGCCGTCCACGCCAGGCATGGACAAGTCCGTGATCAGCAAATCAGGTCGCATGCTGGCAATGTCCATCAAGGCCTCCAGGGCCGAGGGCATCCAGGTGCAGTCGACCGGCAGATCCCATTCATCGAAATAAGCCCGGTACAACTCCCTGGTGGCCTCATCGTCCTCGACGATCAGCACGCGCAAACGGTGTTTGGGGTTGGTGTCGACCCGTGAAAGTTGCGGACTGTACCTGGCCAGATAGGCGTTGATGGATTGAAGCGCAATCCGGCGGTGACCACCCAGCGTTTTCCACGCTTCGATTTCCCCCTTTTCAACCAGCGACTGCACGGTGGCAACAGACAGACCCAGCAGCTTGGCCGCGTAGCTCGTGCCGCAGTAGTCCGCGCTGGAAAAGTCTTCGGCCGTGATGGCGGCTTCGAAAGATTTGGGTTCACGCGACATGGCAGTACACCAAAGGGGTTACATCTATCATTTTCAGCATTTTAGTCACTTCATTTAACTCCATTCTCAGGAAAAGAATATTCAAATCGAGGGTATCTTTCATGGCACGGCGTGCCTGGTGCTCTCAAAGTGCATGCAGCACTTTAGGCAGCGTGAAGAAAAATGTAGCCCCGCGCCCGGGCGCCGCGTCAGCCCACAGGCGGCCACCGTGCCGCCCGATCACGCGACTCACCGTTGCCAGTCCAATGCCCGTTCCGGGAAACTCCGAAACCGCATGCAAACGCTGAAACGGACCGAAAAGCTTGTCGGCATAGGCCATGTCAAACCCGGCGCCGTTGTCACGTACAAAAAATACCGGCCATCCTGCGGCATCGAGTTCATGGCCCATGCTGATCTCGGGCCGGGCTTGTTGCGAGGTGAACTTCCAGGCATTGCCCAGCAGGTTTTCCATGGCCACCCTGAGGAGCCGCCCATCCCCATGGGCTTGCAGGCCACTTTGAATGTGCACCGTCACCTCGCGCTCTGGCTGGCGCGCCTGGCACTCGTCCAGAATGCTGCGCGCCAGCACCGACAAGTCCACGGGCTCGCTGCGCAACTGCGCCCGCGCCACCTGCGCGAGTGACAGCAGGTCTTCAATCAGCTGTCCCATCTGCGCCACAGCGGTCTGGATGCGCGACAGGTAATGCTGCACCTTCTCGCCCGCATCGCCCGCCAGCTGTTTGCTCAGCAAACGGCTGAAGCCGTCAATGGTATTGAGCGGCGAGCGCAGATCGTGAGAAACCGAATACGAGAAGGCTTCGAGCTCCTGGTTCGACAGGCGCAAGGCCGCTTCGATGGCCTTGATCTCGGTGATGTCCGCATCGATACCTACCCAGAAGGCCACTGCACCCTGCTCGTCAAGCACGGGTGCCGCCCGGTAGGCCATGGTGTGGCAGCTGCCGTCCCTGGCCAGCAGGCGCCGAATACCTGCGAATGGCGAGTGGCTCGCCTTGGCAACTTCCCAGTTCGCCTTAACGTCCGCGATGTCGTCGGGATGAACGACGGCAAACCATCGGTGGATACCCGTCCAGTCCTCCAGCGTGCCGCCCATCAGATCAAACCACGCGCGGTTGGCGTAAGTCACGGCCCCGTCCGGGTTGGCGGTCCAGACCACCTGCGGCGCCTGCTCGGCCAGCGCACGAAACAAGGCCTCCTGGCGCGCCAGCGAGGCGGTGCGCTCGGCCACTTTTTGCTCCAGCCCGGCATTGAGCTGGCTGACCTCTTCCAGCAGCCGGGCATTTTCTATCGCGGTTGACGCCAGGTGGGCGAGCTCCATCGCGACATATTCATCCTGCTGCGTGAACTCGCCCTCGTATTTGTCAGACAGCTGCAGCAGCCCGATGTTTTGCCCATTTCGCCCCGTCAGGGGTATCGCCAGCCAGCCACGCATGGGGAGGTGGGCGCCGGCATCGCTGTCAGCACCGCGCCAGCACGGATGCGCTTGCAGCTCGGCTTGCGTGATGCGCAGCGAACGGTTGTTCTCGCACACCATCGCGCAAATTCCGGCGCCGTCGGCGGGCGCAATCAGGTCACGGTAGGCCGCATATTTCTCGGACAGGGACCGCGCATGGGTGGCCTGCGCCCAATCGTTGCCCTGCGTGAGGCTGACCACGGACTGGTGCGCGCCAATCACCCCGCGCGCCTGTTCGGCCACTTCTTGCATCGCGCCCTCCAGCGTCTGGTGCCAGGTGATGGCCTGGGCTGCGTCGGCGGCGCGCTGCAAGGTAAACAGATGCGCCTGAACGTCCTTTTCGGCTTTGACCTGGGTGCTCATGTCCAGGGCCACCACAAAGCGCGCATCCCGGCCGGCATATTGAACCGGCTGCGAAACGATGTTTACAGGAAAAACTGAACCATCCTTGTGGCGGTGCAGCCAGCGGCCTCTTCGCACGCTCACCGTATCGGACAGCTCCTGGCGCAAGCGGTCCGCCTCTGCGTCGGTGCGGATATCGAAAATGGTCATCGCCCGGAACTCCTCGGCCGAATAACCATAACTTTTCAGCGCCGCGTGGTTGACCGTCAGAAACTGCTTGTTGACCATGTCAAATACCCACATGGGCACCGGCGCCGCATCAAACAGCGCCGCGTAGCGCTGCTCACTGTCCATGAAGGCCTGCTCGGCAAGCTTGCGAGAGGTGATGTCCGTCATCACGCCGCGCGGCCGGACCCCGGGGGAATCGGCCGCCTGGCGCGCGCGGTTGTGGAGCCAGACCATGCGCCCGTCCGCCGCCTGCATCCGGAACTCGACTGCCCAAGCCGCACCCTCGCCATGGGAGTCGCCGTCGTGCTCGAGGATCCTGCGGTAAAAGCCGCTCACCGCATCCAGATCGTCCGGATGGACACGGTCTTTCCAGAAATCGGGCTCGGCGAGCCAGCGCTTGGCCGGGTAACCCAGTATCGTCTCGGCGCGCTGGCTCACGAAGGGGAATCGTATGGCTCCGTCGTGCGCCCCCGCCTCGCCTTCCCAGACGATGGCATCCAGCCCTTGGACCAGGTCCCGGAAACGGCGTTCGGATTCCAGCGCGGCGGCGCGCAGCGCCTCCTCTTCGGTCACGTCCTCCACGACCAGGAGCAACCGGGCTTCTTCTTCTTCTTCTTCTTCCGCAAGCCGCGTTCCTGCCAGGGTGATTCGTAACAAACGTCGCGAACCGTCTTTTGCTGGCATCTCCATCGGGAGGTTCCGCTTCGCTTCCCCGGTAGAGAGCACCTCGATAGCTGCTTCTTTCAGCCCGCTCACCGGCAGCACATCCGTCACCATCGGGTGGCGGGCGATCACCTGCTCATCAACCCCGAAGGTCTCGCGGAACGAACGATTAGCGCTGAACACGGCGAGGTCGTCCCGAAGGACGAGAAGTCCCGCAGGCACGCTCGCAATGATGGTTTCGGCGTACCTGCGCCGCAGATTCAATGCATTCAGGAGCTGCTCGGTCTCGGCCGCCATCTGGTTGAAGGTATGCGCGAGAGAGGACAACTCATCTCGAGTCGTGATCTCCAGCCGATGCGAAAAGTCACCGCCGCCGATGCGCCTGGCCGCTTCGTCAACCCGGAGTATCGGCTGGACGATGTAGCGGCGGGCCAGAAAAATACTCGCAAGAAAGATGATGCCCATCAGGCAGGCAATGATGCCAAGCGTGTAAAGCATCCGGCGACGCAAATGCTGCGTCCTTTCCTCGAAGCGTGTGACGAATTGATGCGATAATTTCTGCAGTTCGACCGTCCCGGATTCAACGCGGCGGTAGGCCTCCTGGAATTGCGGTTCGCCGCGAGGTCTGACGGCCACATCGATCAGGGCCGGCTTCAGTGTGCGCCAGAGTTTGTCCACCGCGGCCAGTTCGCCGCGCAGTTCCGCAGGAACCGGGACGAGCAGGCCATTCATGACATCTCCGCCCCGCTCCATCGTCGACAAGGACTTCTCGAATTCCGCGATCCGGGTCTGGAGGCCTGCCCGGTCCTCCAGCTGGCCAATCGCCACCATGTGGGCCCATGCTCGAAATTCGACTGAGAGCATGCGCTGCTGTCCGGCCACGTTCACGAAGTGGCCGTCGGTCCTGGTTTCCTCCATGAACCCCGCAAAGAAGGCGATGCTGACGAGTGACCCGAAGAGCGGCATCAGCAGGAGAAGACCTATCTTCTTCGTGAGTGTGACTCTCCCGGCCGAGTGCTTGCTTGCTTGCGCAATGTTTTTCTCCATAACGACAGCCCGGCTTTTTAAAGTGGTGAATTCAGGGACTCATGCGGTTACACGCCGGCGGCACGCCGAACGTAGCGCAGAACGCCAGATAGACATGACGCTCCAGCGCACGCCAGCCGTCACACACCAGCCGGTAACGGAACTTGGCGCCGGCGGCAATGATTTGCATCAACGAGGGGTTGCCGCTGCTGCCGCGCAAGTGGTCGCCGAGCCGCTTGCGCAGATCGCCCGCGCTGCCGATGTACGCCACGCTGCACACGCCCGTCTGAACATCCTGCGTTCTTATCTCATAGACCCCCGGCCCCGACGGGGCACCCGCCAGCACGCTCTGGCGCGTCAGCGGCAGCAAGGATGAAAAACCAGTCGTGGCACTCAAGTAGCCACTTTTATGGCCGCGGTCGCGGTAATCCGGGATGCCCAGATCATGCCGGATGTAAGCCACGGAGCGGCGGGAAAGCCTGGCCGCGAATTTTTTGCCGATCTCGGCGGCTATTTCGCCATCCTTCAGCGGCGCACGTACTATTCCTTCGATCATGAGCGCGCGTTCATTTTTTATCACATGATCCACAAAATAATAATGTACCTGGCGCGGTTTCGGGCACAGTGAACGCAAATCAACTTCTTTCCCGCCGGGAAGGATAATCGACAGTTTACGGATCAGCCGGGAGATCCGGCCCTCGTCAACAATCACGTTGATCCCGGCTTCGGCGCGCAGTGCAGCAGAAACCTGGGCTTGTGAGAAGGAGCGCAGCGTGAGCGGGTTTGCGCTGCGCACGTAATCCGCCTGGGTTTCGATCAATTTCCGGACGATCGCGCAGCTTATCCGGTTGCGGGTATTGATCAGGCGCAGGTGTCGCACCAGCCGCACCAACTCCATGCTGTTCGCCGAGCGCGACAGAATGTCCGCAAGGATTTCTTCGTCGAACAGGTATTCACGCCCATAACTCTCGCTGTGATGGAAAAATGTAACGTCACCATCCACCAACACGGCGTGTCCAAGCGCACGTTGCGCTTCCGGCAACACCTGCCGCGCCGTCTGCGCCCCCGGCAGTTGCCTGACGGTCAGGGCGCTTTTCAAGGCGTCAAACTGGGGGGATTGTTCCCATTTTTTTACCAGTCGATCGAACGCCCGCAACGGAATTTCGATAAACCGGGCGAGCACTATCTTGCCAAGAAGATCGGCTGCCAATCTTTTTTTATCAGACATCTGTAATTTTATTGTTGAACTAAACCGCTGACGCGGTAGCAGGTCTGCGAAGGCGGCCATCGCGTTTTCGTTGGAACGTCGGGTTGACAATGGCCACCACCAGCATGACGAGGCGAGCCCGCAGCGTGCTCTTCATGGCTTCAGTTTTATACGAGGCGCCCGGACGTAGCGCCGCGCGAACGCTCAAGTGGCCGCAATGGATTCATTGACGTCCAGCCAGTAGGCCTGCAGTCGATCGAGCTTTTTGGTGAAGTCCGCAAAATCGACGGGTTTGCGGACAAACCCATTCACGCCGCTTTGGTAGCAGGCGACGATGTCGGACTGTTCGCTGGACGAGGTCAACATGACCACCGGCACCAGGGCGGTGAGCGGGTTGCTGCGCACGCTGCGCAGCACATCCAGCCCCGACAGTTTGGGCAGCTTCATGTCCAGCAGGA
>NZ_JAUXNA010000329.1 GCF_030682935.1 Polaromonas sp. | reverse complement strand
AGCATCACCTTCGACGGCGCCGACGACGGCGTGCGGCCGCCCGCCGCGCCCGGACAACACGCGCGCTTCTTCTCTGGCCCGCGTTCGCATCAGGTCGTGCCCGGCGCGGGCCACAACCTTCCCCAGGAAAAACCGCAGGTTTTTGCCGACGCGGTGCTCGAACTGGTACAACAAAGCGCATGAACACCCCACCTGAACTCCTGAGCGAGCACGCCTGCTTCGGCGGTGTGCAGCGTTTTTACCAGCACGCCTCCAGCACCATCGGCCTGACCATGAAGTATTCGGTGTTCCTGCCACCGCAAATGTTCATTGATGACGCTGGCGGCAAGGTGCCCGCAGTGATCTACCTCGCCGGCCTGACCTGCAACGAGGAAACCTTCATGGTCAAGGCGGGCGCGCAGCGCATGGCCGCCGAACTGGGCCTGGCCTTGATCGCGCCCGACACCAGCCCGCGCGGCGCCCATGTGCCCGGCGAAGCCGACAACTGGGATTTCGGGGTGGGCGCCGGGTTTTATCTGGACGCCTCGCAAGCACCGTGGGACCGCCACTACCGCATGGAAAGCTACCTCACGGCCGAGTTGCTGCCGCTGCTGACGGCTGCCCTGCCACTGGACGCCGGGCGTATCGGCATCTTCGGCCATTCCATGGGCGGCCATGGGGCGTTGACGCTGGCCCTTCGGCACCCCAACCTTTTCAAGTCGGTGTCGGCCTTTGCCCCGATTTGCGCGCCCAGCCACTGCCCGTGGGGCCGCAAGGCCTTCACCGGCTACCTGGGCGCCGACGAAGCGGGCTGGCTTGCGCACGACGCTGCAGCCTTGATGGCCGGCCTGCGCAGTGCGCCCTACCCTGGCGGCATCCTGATTGACCAGGGTCTGGCCGACAAGTTTCTTGCGGAGCAGCTGCACCCGGACCTGTTTGAAGCGGCCTGCGCCAAGGCAGGCCAACCCCTCACACTGCGCCGGCATGCGGGCTACGATCATGGCTACTACTTCATCGCCACCTTCATGGCCGACCACCTGAAGCACCACGCCCGCCAGTTATCGGCCCGAACAGGTGACCTGAAAAGCGCTTAAGACTCTCATAAGCCGCGACAAATACAATTGCACTTTATGCCCTTGCATTCACCCTCGCTCGCCCCTGCAGCCCTTGCTCCGACCGGTGTCCCGTCATCTCCCGGGATGTCCGATCACCCGGCGGCCGGTGTGCGGCAGCTCTGGATCGTGGTGCTGACCAGTCTCTGGATCGCCACCGTGTGCAACGTGGCACTGTGGCGCGCGCTGGCCCGCCTGCCCGGCTTGAGCGCGGGCCAGGCCGCCACCATCAGTGTTGCGCTGGCGCTGGTGATCGCGCTGGCCACAGCAGGGCTGCTCAGCCTGCTGGCCTGGCGATGGACGCTTAAACCGGTGGTCACGCTGTTTCTGGTGTCAGCGGCCTTTGGCGCCTATTTCATGATGGCCTATGGCGTGGTGATAGACCCGAACATGATGGTCAACACCCTGCAGACCGACCTGCGTGAAACGCGCGATCTGCTGAACTGGAGCCTGGCGGGCACGGTGATGGTGCTGGCCGTATTGCCGAGCTTTTTTCTGTGGCGGCAAAAAGTCAGGCGCACAGGCATGGCTCGGCAAGCGCTTTCCAATGCCCTGACCCTGGTGGCTGCAGGCGCGCTTTTGGTGGTGGTGACAATGCTTTTCTTTCAAAGCATGGCCTCGGTGATGCGCAACCACACCCAAGTGCGCTACCTGATCAATCCGCTCAATTCCTTTTACGCATTGGGCTCGGTGGCGGCCAAACCCTTTCAGCGCAACGAATCCATCGTGCTGCCCCTGGGTCAAGACGCGACGCTGGGCGCCAGCTACACCGCCCAGAGCAAGCCGCCTTTGCTGCTGCTGGTGCTGGGCGAAACCGCGCGCAGCGGCAATTTCGCCATCAATGGCTACAACCGCCCCACCACCCCCCAACTGAGCCAGGAAAACATTGCCAGCCAGCGCAACGCCTGGTCGTGCGGCACCAGCACGGCGGCCTCGGTGCCCTGCATGTTTTCCAATTTCGGGCGTGCCGCCTTTGAGTCGCGCCCGGCCAATTCCGAAGGCATGCTGGATGTGCTGCAGCATGCCGGCCTGGCCGTGCTCTGGCTGGACAACCAGGCCGGTTGCAAGGGCGTCTGCGACCGGGTCCCGAACGTGTCCACCCTTCAGCTGAAAGTCCCTGGCCTGTGCGACGGTGGCGAGTGCCTGGACGAAGTGATGCTGCACGGCCTCGATGAGCGCATCGCCGCCCTGCCCGCCGAACGCCGCGCCAAAGGCGTGGTGCTGGTGATGCACCAGATGGGCGGCCACGGACCGGCCTACTACAAGCGTTCGCCACCGGCATTCAAGAAGTTTTTGCCCGAATGCACCAACAATTCACTGCAGAACTGCGAGCGTGACGCGCTGGTCAATGCCTACGACAACAGCATTGTCTACACCGACCATCTGCTGGCATCGGCCATTGGCTGGCTCAAGACCCAGGAGGCGCGCAGCGCACCTGCCATGCTCTACCTGGCTGACCACGGCGAGTCGCTCGGTGAAAACAACCTCTACCTGCACGGCATGCCTTACGGCGTGGCGCCCGATGTGCAAAAGCGCGTGCCCTGGATCACCTGGCTGTCGCCCGAATTCGAGCAGCGCAGCAAGGTCACCACGGCGTGCCTGAAGCAGCAACTCGACGCCCCGGTGAGCCACGACAACTACTTTCACTCGGTGCTCGGCCTGATGAACGTGCAAACCAGCGTGTACAAACCCGCCCTGGACATTTACGCGCACTGCGCCAAACAAGTAGCTTGAGCGGCCTCAGCAGAATTCAGGCGCCTAAAACGCTATTGATTCAATAGCTACAAAGGCAAGCAGTCATTGGGCTAGAGGTCATTTTTATTTAAAATTTCAACATCCTTACAGTGTCACGGCGCCCGCCTCAGGCACGCTGCGCGAGGGTGCACCCCGGGATTCAACAAACCGGTGCAACGCAGCACCCGCCAGCAGGGACAACAAAAAGGCCGCCAGCAGACCCAGGGCATTGGCCATCATCTGCGCGGGCCAGAAACGGCTGACCACCGCATTGACCAGCAGGCACACCGGAAAGTGAATCAGAAAAACGCTGTACGACATCTGTCCGAGTTGTGTCAGCCAGCGCGACTGCAGCCAGCGCCAAGGCACAGCGCGCTGTTGAAGGCCCACCAGCCCGAACGCAACCACCAGCGCCAGGGCCAGCCGCCCCCTGAAATCAAGCGCCAGCGCTGCCCCGCCCAACACGGCCATGGCCAGCAGCCACAAACCAGCGGTCCCGGTGTTGACCTTGTTCAACGCAGTCGATGCCCAGAACGCCAGCAAACCCAGGGCATAGGAGCCAAAAAAATATAACCCGGTGTCGTCAAAATGATCCTGCCGGTTAAAAAACAGCAGGGACGACGTTGCCAGCAGCAGTAACAAACCGGTGCCCCACAGCCGGGCAGACACGCCCGGCCAGCGGCGATGAAGCTCACGCGCCAGGCCCAAAGCCAGCACCGTCATGGCGAACAGCTGCAAATCGATCGCCACATACCAGACGCCTGCGGACAGGGCGTCGTGCCCCAGCACATCCTGCAGCAGCAGCCCATGCGCGAGCACCTGCAGCAGCGTCGGCGCATCCGGAACAGAAGGGTGGTCAAACCAGGGGCGTACCCACCAGGCCACCGCCACCGCCACGGCAAGCGCCACCAGGTAGGGCCGCACCAGCCGCAGGTAGCGCCGAAACACCAGGCGCACCGGTTGCCCGAAAGTCGCGACACCCCCGGGCGCCAGCGAGCTGGCTGCCAGAAAGCCGCTGACGACCAAAAACACCTGGACCGCCATGCGGCCATAGTCATACAGCCAGTCGGTCAGGCTGGTCGCCCGGGGGTAAATCACGTCCGACATCGGGCCGTAAAAAGCCAGGTGGTGCCAGACGATCAGGACGCAGGCGATGCCCTTGAGCGCATCAAGGCCGATCAGGCGATTGTCAGGCAGGCTCATGAGTGGGGGGCGGCGCGTCAGGCTAAAGCGCCAGCCGCTGGCGCGCTTCCTGGTATTCGCGCTTGAGCTGCGCCACCAGGTCGGCCGTGCGCTGCACCTGTGTGATCGCGCCAATGCCCTGGCCGCAACCCCAGATGTCTTTCCAGGC
>NZ_JAUXNA010000325.1 GCF_030682935.1 Polaromonas sp. | reverse complement strand
GGCCGATGATGCCGCCGCCCAGAATCAGCATGCGCTTGGGGACTTCCTTAAGCGCCAGTGCGCCGGTGGAGTCCACCACGCGCGGATCGTTGGGCATGAAAGGCAGGCGCACGGCCTGGCTGCCTGCTGCGATGATGCAATTCCTGAACGCAATGGTTTGCGTTTTGCCGGTTTTCTCTTGCGCGGTGCCGCTGGTTTCTTCAACCTGCACATGGTTGGCGCCAACGAAAGCGCCGTAACCACGCACCACCGTCACCTTGCGCATCTTGGCCATGGCCGCCAGCCCGCCCGTGAGCTTGCCCACGACTTTTTCCTTGTGGCCGCGCAGCATGTCCACGTTGACCGTGGGCGCGCCAAACTCGATGCCCAGCGCGCCAAGGTGACTGACTTCGTCCATCACGGCCGCCACATGCAGCAGGGCTTTGGAAGGAATGCAGCCGACGTTCAGGCAGACGCCGCCCAGCGCGGCGTAGCGTTCGACCAGCACGACCTTGAGGCCAAGGTCGGCCGCGCGGAAGGCAGCCGAGTAGCCGCCGGGGCCAGCGCCCAGCACCAGCAGGTCACAGTCCAGATCGGCCGTGCCGTTGAAGACGGCAGCCGATAGCGCTGATTTTGCTACTGTATTGATAGCTTCTTGCGCAGGTGCGACGGTAGCTGCAGCCTGTTTTTGCCCTGAAATCGGGGCTGAAGCGGCCGCGCCTGCGGCGTCCAGCGTCAGGACCACGGAACCCTGCTTGACCTTGTCGCCGAGCTGGATTTTGAGTTCCCGGACCACGCCAGCGTGCGAGGACGGAATCTCCATCGACGCCTTGTCGCTTTCAACCGTGACCAGGCTTTGCTCGGCCTTGATGGTGTCACCGGCCTTGACCAGCACTTCAATCACGGTCACTTCGTCAAAGTCGCCGATGTCCGGGACTTTGATGTCTATCAAGCTTGTAGCTGCGCTCATTGGGAGGCTTTCAATTGGAGGGTGAATACTTCCATCGGTTGATCCGAATCGGGGCGGCTCATAACAGCACGCGACGGAAGTCAGCCAGTATCTGGCCCAGATAAGCGTTGAAACGCGCAGCGGCAGCGCCGTCAATCACGCGGTGATCCCAGCTCAGGCTGAGCGGCAGCATCAGGCGCGGCTGGAAGGCCTTGCCGTCCCAGACGGGTTCAATCTGGCTCTTGCAGACGCCCAAAATGGCCACCTCGGGGGCGTTGATGATGGGCGTGAAGTAACGCCCGCCAATGCCACCCAGCGACGAAATGGTGAAGCAGGCGCCCTGCATGTCGGCCGGACTGAGCTTGCCGTCGCGCGCCTTCTTGGCGAGTTCACCCATTTCCTGCGATATCTGAAGCACGCCTTTCTTGTCGGCATCCTTGATCACCGGCACCACCAGGCCATTGGGCGTGTCGGCGGCAAAGGCCACATGGAAATATTGCTTGAGCACCAGCTGGTCGCCATCGAGCGAGGCGTTGAACTGGGGAAACTTCTAGAGCGCCGCCACCGAGGCCTTGATCAGGAAGGCCAGCATGGTGAGCTTGACGCCAGCCTTTTCGTTTTCCTTGTTCATCTGGACGCGGAACGCTTCCAGTTCGGTGATGTCGGCATCATCGTGGTTGAAAACGTGCGGAATCATCACCCAGTTGCGATGCAGATTGGCGCCGCTGATCTTTTTGATGCGTGACAGCGGCTGGCGCTCGACCGGGCCGAACTTGGTGAAGTCCACCTTGGGCCATGGCAGCAGGTCCAGCCCAACGCCGCCACCGGCAGCTGCAGGTGCGGGAGCTTTGGCCACCTGCGCCTCGGTGCGGATGGCGCCCGTCATCACAGCCTTGGTGAAGGCCTGGACATCATCCGGCGTGATGCGGCCCTTGTAGCCCGACCCCTTGATTTCGGCCAGCGGAACGCCGAGTTCACGGGCAAATTTGCGTACCGACGGCGAGGCGTGCGGCAAATCGCCGCGCGGTGCGACCATGGGCTCATGGGCTGGCAGCAGCGCTGCAGGCGCGGGTGCAAACGCAGCTGACGCTGCCGCCGGTGCGGCTGCAGCCGCAACCATGGCTGGGGGGGCAGCGGCCACAGGCGCCACCGAGCCTTCCAGAATGGCCAGCAAGTCCCCAATATTGACGATGTCGCCCAGCTTGACCTTGAGCTCCTTGAGCACACCGGCGGCCGATGACGGAATTTCCATGGAGGCTTTGTCAGACTCGACCGTGATCAGTGACTGCTCGGCCTTGATGCTGTCGCCGGGCTTGACCAGAATCTCGATCACCGAGACATCCTTGACGTCGCCAATGTCCGGCACACGCACTTCTACGGGGCCGCTGGCGGCGGCTACCACTGGCACCGCAGCAGCAGCAGGTGCGGCAGGCGCTGGCGCCTGTTGTGGGGCCGGAGCCGGAGCGGACGCAGCCTCAGCCCCCGCCACTTCCAGCGTCAGTACGACGGAACCCTGCTTGACCTTGTCGTCGAGCTTGACCCTGATGTCCTTGACCACGCCCGCGTGGCTGGACGGAATTTCCATCGAGGCCTTGTCGGACTCGACCGTGATCAGCGACTGCTCGGCCTTGACGGTATCGCCGGGCTTGACCAGCAATTCAATCACCGTCACTTCGTCGAAATCCCCAATGTCGGGAACTTGAATATCTATCAATGCCATGCTGTTTGTCTCCGTTTGCTTGCGTCTTGAGCTGAAAGTTTTACGTCAAGCGTAAAGCGGATTGATCTTGTCGACATTGATGCCGTACTTCTGAATCGCTTCAGCCACCTTGGCAACCGGCACGGTGCCCTCTTCACTCAGCGCCTTCAGGGCAGCCACCACAATGTAGTGGCGGTTGATCTCGAAGTGCTCGCGCAGCTTGCTGCGGAAGTCGCTCCGGCCAAAGCCGTCGGTACCCAGCACCTTGTAGCTACGACCCTTGGGAATGTAGGAACGGATCTGCTCGGCATACGCCTTCATGTAGTCGGTTGACGCCACCACCGGGCCGGTGTGGTGTTCGAGTTGCTCGCCGACAAAGGACACGCGCGGCGCCTCCAGCGGGTGCAGCAGGTTCCAGCGCTCGGTGTTCTGGCCATCCCGGGCCAGTTCATTGAAGCTCGGGCAACTCCAGACATCGGCGGCAACGCCCCAATCACTTTCGAGCAGGACCTGCGCCGCAATCGATTCGCGCAGGATGCTGCCGGAGCCCAGCAACTGCACGCGCGGCGCGGCAGACTCGGCCGGGCCGGCATTGCACAGGTACATGCCCTTGATGATCTGCTCTTCGGTGCCGGCTTTGAGGCCGGGCATGGCGTAGTTTTCATTGAGCAGCGTGATGTAGAAGTACACGTTGTCCTGCTTTTCCACCATGCGCTTGAGGCCATGGTGCAGGATGACGCCCACTTCATGCGCAAAGGTGGGGTCGTAGCTGATGCAGTTGGGAATGGTGCCGGCCATGATGTGGCTGTGACCGTCTTCATGTTGCAGGCCTTCACCGTTCAGCGTGGTGCGGCCCGACGTGCCGCCCAGCAGGAAGCCGCGCGCCTGCATGTCGCCCGCAGCCCAGGCCAGGTCGCCCACGCGCTGAAAGCCAAACATGGAGTAGTACACGTAAAACGGGATCATGATCCGGTTGTTGGTGCTGTACGAGGTGGCCGCTGCAATCCAGCTGCTCATGCCGCCGGCTTCGTTGATGCCTTCCTGCAGGATCTGGCCCTTGGCGTCTTCCTTGTAATACATCACCTGGTCTTTGTCGACCGGGGTGTACTTTTGACCTTCGGGGTTGTAGATGCCGATCTGGCGGAACAGGCCTTCCATGCCGAAGGTGCGGGCCTCGTCGACCAGAATCGGCACCACGCGCGGGCCCAGTGCCTGGTCACGCAGCAACTGGGTAAGAAAACGCACATAAGCCTGGGTGGTCGAGATTTCGCGGCCTTCGGCGGTCGGGTCCATCACGGACTTGAAGGTTTCTATCGCTGGCACCGTGAAACTCTCGTCGGCCTTGGTCCGGCGGTGCGGCAAGTAGCCGCCAAGCGCCTTGCGGCGCTCGTGCAGGTAACGCATCTCGGGGGTGTCGTCGGCCGGCTTGTAAAACGGAATATCGGCCAGTTGGCTGTCAGGAATCGGGATATTGAAACGGTCGCGGAAGGCCTTGACGTCCTCGTCCGAGAGTTTTTTGGTCTGGTGAACGTTGTTTTTGCCTTCGCCAATCTTGCCCATGCCAAAACCCTTGACGGTCTTGATCAGCAGCACCGTGGGCTGGCCGGTGTGATTGACTGCCGAATGGAAGGCCGCATAGACTTTCTGTGAGTCGTGCCCCCCACGGCGCAGAGCGAAGATGTCGTCGTCGCTCATTTTGGCGACCATCTCGAGCGTGCGCGGGTCGCGGCCAAAGAAATGCTTGCGCACATAGGCACCGTCGTTGGCCTTCATGGCCTGGTAGTCGCCGTCCAGCGTGTCCATCATGACCTTGCGCAAGGCACCATCCTTGTCGCGGGCCAGCAGCGGATCCCAGTTGCTGCCCCACAGCAGCTTGATCACATTCCATCCGGAGCCACGGAATTCACCTTCAAGCTCCTGAACAATCTTGCCGTTGCCGCGCACCGGGCCGTCAAGCCGCTGCAGGTTGCAGTTGATGACGAACACCAGGTTGTCGAGCTTTTCACGCGCGGCCAGACCGATGGCACCCAGGCTTTCGACTTCGTCCATCTCGCCGTCGCCGCAAAACACCCAGACCTTGCGGTTTTCAGTGTTGGCAATGCCGCGGGCGTGCAGGTATTTCAGGAAACGTGCCTGGTAAATGGCCATCAAGGGGCCCAGGCCCATGGACACCGTAGGAAACTGCCAGAATTCGGGCATCAGCTTGGGATGCGGGTAGCTTGAAAGACCCTTGCCATCGACTTCCTGGCGGAAGTTGAGCAGTTGCTCCTCAGTCAGGCGGCCTTCAAGGTAAGCACGGGCGTAAACACCGGGCGACACGTGGCCCTGAATGTAGAGGCAGTCGCCGCCATGGCCTTCGCTTTCAGCGTGCCAGAAATGGTTGAAGCCCGCGCCAAACAAGCTGGCCAGCGAGGCAAACGAGCCGATGTGGCCGCCGAGGTCGCCGCCATCGGCGGGATGCAGACGGTTGGCCTTGACCACCATGGCCATGGCATTCCAGCGCATGTAGGCACGCAGTCGCGCCTCAATTTCGAGGTTGCCGGGGGAGCGCTCTTCCTGGTCGGTCTCAATGGTGTTGACATAGCCCGTAGTGGCGGAAAAAGGCATGTCTATGCTTTTCTGGCGGGCATGTTCCAGCAGTTGCTCGAGCAAAAAGTGGGCGCGTTCGGGACCTTCACTTTCAATCACCGCCGACAGCGCATCCATCCACTCACGGGTTTCTTGCGTGTCTTTGTCCTGGATATCGCTGGCAGCAGCGCGTGAGTTGTCCGCGCCCGCCTCGTTGAAATTAGCAGCCATTTTTGTCTCCTGAATAACGCTTATAAACCGGCATCTTCGCCCCATGGGAGACAGACGCAATTCATGCATTCAGCCCGTATTTAAACGTAAATCAAATGCAAGCGTCCAGTTTCTCATAATATTTCTACAATTTCAAATTACGATTTATGTTTTCATTATGCGAAATAATTTGATGCAAATAGACTGCAAATTGCGCTAAAGAGCGAGCTATGCGGACCCGAGGTCCCGCAGAAGGCTCAGGGTGAATCCTGTTTCCTCACACGCATCTCACTTAAACTTCAAAGTTTCCTTATGTCCAAGCAAGCCCTCCCTCCTCCTGACGTCTCGCCCAGCCCCGAGCCCTTGGGTTTGTGGCGCCGCTGGTGGCGCATGCAGTCACCCTCGCGGCAAGACCGTTTCATCACACTGGGTCCGCTGCTGGCCGTGGTGCTTTTTCTGGCCGCCGTCATTGCGGCTTTCGGCTACCTGCGCATTGAAGAGATAGACCGCGAGCAGCAAGCCGTTTCGCGCGACGTGGAGTACGCCCAGCAGCGCCTGCGCTTGCGCCTGCTTGAGCGACAGGAACAGCTCATGCGCATCGGCCGTGATGTCTCCAACAAAGAGATCGACGCCGAAGGATTCATTCTTCAGGCCGAAGCGCTGGTCAATCAGTACCCGGAGTTGATGGCCGTGAGCTGGGTCGACGGCAAACGGCGTATCAAGCTCGCCTACGTATCGCCCAGCGCCAGCACCAGCCAATTGCGCACCACGGGGGAGCAACTCAAGCCGGGTGAGACTGCCGGCACCTATGATCTGGCCAGGGACCTGCGGCAACCCGTTTACTCACGCCCCCTGGTGGCCCGGAGCAGCAGCGGCTACAACGCGGCCAGCCTGCAGTTGCAAGTGCCGCTGGACGACCAGGGGAAATTCGATGGCGTCATCATCGGTGAATACGCCATCGACGGACTGCTGCGCTTTGGCGTTCCCACCGAGGTCACGGCCAAATATGCAGTGACCCTGGTGGACGATAAAAACCTGGTGCTGGCAGGCAACCCGCCGCCACCGCGCAGCCGTGCAGCGCGCCTGCTTCCCTGGTCTGACAGTGCGGCAGCCTA
>NZ_JAUXNA010000319.1 GCF_030682935.1 Polaromonas sp. | reverse complement strand
ACAAGACCCTGGCGCAATGCGGCTGCGTGGCAGCACGGTGGAGCACGTCTTTAGCATCATCAAGTTCTGGATGGGCTCGGCGCACTTGCTGATGAAAGGTCTGACGAACGTCAGCACTGAAATCAGCCTGCACTGCTTGGCCTACAACATGCGCCGGGTCGTGAGCATCCTGGGGATTAAGCAGTTGATCAACGCGATGCGATTGATGAGGGCTTGAGGCCTTTTTTAGCATCAAAATACCCCACCATCAGCCGCTTAAAGAGGCCTTCAGGCATCCTAGATTCGAACTAGGGCCACACAAATTTTGAAAACTGGGAAAAAGCCGTTTCCGGCAGAGGTGAAATTGAGGAGGCGGTTTTTTTTGGTGTTTTCACACAGCCTACAGTCTGTAGCGAGCATTCGGCGGTACACCTCTGAGCCGACACCCTTCATTCCATCCCAACACCTTGATGGAGAATAAAATCGGCCTCCAGCCCTTTGGATCCGTCGCAGGAGGCTATGAAATCAATAGCAAAAGGAATCCGCCCGGGCCTGTTGCAGCCCGGCGTGGTGCATTCTTCAGGCGTAGTCGCTCACAGGCACGCAGCTGCAAAACAGGTTGCGGTCGCCGTAGACATTGTCGACGCGGCCCACCGGCGGCCAGTACTTGCCCTGCTTCAGGCTGGCCAGCGGGAAAGCGCCGGTTTCGCGCGGGTACGGCCGGTCCCAGTCGGCGCCGAGCAGGCTGGCGGCGGTGTGCGGGGCGTGCTTGAGCGGGTTGTTGTCTTGCGGCCATTTTCCTGCTTCCACCAAGCGAATCTCGTCGCGGATGGCGATCATGGCGTCGATGAAACGGTCCAGCTCGGCCAGGGTCTCGCTTTCGGTGGGCTCGACCATCAGCGTGCCGGGCACCGGAAAGCTCAGCGTGGGCGCATGAAAGCCGTAGTCCATCAGGCGCTTGGCCACGTCTTCGGCGGTCACGCCGCTGGTTTCCTTGAGCGGACGCAGGTCCAGAATGCACTCGTGCGCGACATGGCCGTTTTCGCTCGCGTAGAGCGTCGGGTAGTGGTCTTTCAGGCGGGCGCTGATGTAGTTGGCGCTCAGGATGGCGATCTCTGTTGCCTGCTTCAGGCCGTCAGGGCCCATCATGCGGCAGTACATCCAGCTGATCGGCAGCACGGCCGCATTGCCCAGCGGCGCAGCGGAC
>NZ_JAUXNA010000312.1 GCF_030682935.1 Polaromonas sp. | reverse complement strand
CCCTGGCCGAAAGGCACTTCGCCCGGCTTCATCTTCATCTTCTTTTCCAGCGCATAGGCCGCAAAAGCCGACAGCAAGGCACCGCCGCCAGGAAGAATACCGAGCGCAGAACCAAGGAACGTGCCGCGCAGCACGGCAGGCGTCATGTCCTTGAAATCCTGCTTCGTCGGCATCAGGCCCGACACTTTGGCGGTGAATACTTCACGCTCATGCTCTGGCTGCGCCAGGTTGCTGATGATCTCACCGTAGCCAAACACGCCCATGGCAATCACCACAAAGCCGATACCGTCAGTCAGCTCGGGAATGTCAAAACTGAAGCGCGCAACGCCCGAATTCACGTCGGTCCCGACCAGACCGAGCAGCAGGCCCAGCACGATCATGGCAATCGCCTTGAGCAATGAGCCGGAAGCCAGCACCACCGCGCCAATCAGGCCCAGCGTCATCAATGCAAAATACTCGGCCGGGCCAAACTTGAAAGCCAGTTCGGTCAGCGGCGGCGCAAACGCCGCAAGGATCAGGGTGCCGACGGAACCCGCAAAGAACGAGCCCAGACCGGCAGCAGCCAGTGCTGGTCCAGCCCGGCCTTTTCGCGCCATCTGGTAGCCGTCAATGCAGGTGACGACCGAGGATGACTCTCCCGGTAAATTCACCAAAATAGCGGTAGTGGAGCCGCCGTATTGGGCGCCGTAGTAAATGCCGGCCAGCATGATCAGTGCAGACACGGGGGGCAGCGCGTAGGTGGCGGGCAGCAGCATGGCAATGGTCGCGACCGGACCAATGCCTGGCAGCACGCCAATCAGCGTGCCCAGAATGCAGCCGACCAGACAGTACAGCAGGTTGATGGGCGTGAAAGCCACGCCAAAACCCAGCGACAGATGCTCAAATAATTCCATTTTTTTGTTTCCTTAGCCGGTGATGAACTCGGGCCACACCGGGAACTGCAGCTTCAGCGCCAATACGAAAGCCACGTAACTACCCACCGCCAGCACCGTGGCCAGGATGAATGTGTTCTTGAACTTCCAACCGGCTTCCGCCATGCTGGCAATAAAGGTCAAGGCGTAAATCGCAATGATCATGCCAAAGGCCGGCAGCTTGATGAAGGGCAGACCGGCCAGCAAAACGCCAAACACCAGATTGGCCATGATGATGAAAAACAGCGGCTTCCAGGCCCATTTGCCGATCTTGTCGCCGCCCATGGTCTCGACCACCAGGGATTTGAACGTGATGATGCCCCCCAGAATGGCCATCAAGATGCCCAGCATGAGCGGGAAATAACCGGGGCCCATACGTGCGCCTGAGCCGACGTTGTAAGTCGTTGCGCCCCATGCGAACGCCACGCCGACGCCCATGAACATAAGACCGGAAAAAAAGTCTTTTTGACTCTTGATATTCACGGTTGTCTCCTCGATAAAAGTTTGAACCGATGGATTCTGCATTCAATTAGCCGGGCCGACCATGTGGCTTTCACCTACATAGGGTTTGCCCTTGGCCAACTTAACGACATCAGAGACCGTTGCGCACGGGCCCGACTGCCCCCGGAACGCTTCAGGACAGCGGCGGCGTCGATGCCAGAATTTCTTCCACCGTGCTCAGCCCTTGCGCCACCTTCAGGGCGCCCGCGAGCCGCAGTGGACGCATGCCTTCGGTAATGGCTTGCCGGCGCAGCGCATCGATATTGGGCTCTTTGGACACCTTTTCCTTGAAACCTTCCGTCACGGTCAGCAGTTCGTACAGGCCCATACGGCCCCGGAAACCGGTCATGCGGCAGTCCACGCAGCCCACCGCTTTGTAGGGCCGGTAGCCGCCGCTGATTTGCCAGGGTTTCACCAGCGCGGCCACCGCTTCCCGCGAAGTGCTTTCATCCGGCTCGCGGCACTGGCTGCACAGGGTACGCACCAGGCGCTGCGCCAGCACGCCGAGCAAGGTGGCGTTGATCAGATAAGACGGCACGCCGAGTTCCATCAGGCGCGAGACCGCCGAGGGCGCATCGTTGGTGTGCAGCGTGCTGAAAACCAGGTGGCCCGTCAACGCGGCCTGCACCGCCATTTCCGCCGTTTGCAGGTCGCGGATCTCGCCCACCATGATGATGTCCGGGTCCTGCCGCATCAGGGCGCGCAGCCCTTCGGGAAAACCAAAATCCAGATGCGGCTGAACCTGCGTCTGGTTGAACGCGGGCTCGATCATCTCGATCGGGTCTTCAATCGTGTTGACGTTGACCTCTTCGGTGGCGAGCCGCTTGAGCGTGGAATACAGCGTGGTGGTCTTGCCCGAGCCGGTCGGGCCGGTCACCAGCACGATGCCGTAGGGCCGCTTGACCAGCTGCTCCCAGCGTTCGGCGTCGTGCACGGAAAAGCCCAGCGCATCGAGATTCTTGACCGTGGTGTCGGGGTCAAAAATACGCATCACCATTTTTTCGCCAAACGCCGTGGGCAAGGTGGACAAGCGCATTTCAACCTCGTCGCCGCGCGGGTTGCGGGTCTTGATGCGCCCGTCCTGCGGGCGGCGTTTTTCAACCACATCCATGCGGCCCAGCAGCTTGATGCGCGCCGTCATGGCGTTGTGCACGCCCATGGGCAACTGGTAGACCGGGTGCAGCACGCCGTCGATGCGGAAGCGGATCACGCCTTGCTCGCGCCGCGGCTCCAGATGAATATCGCTGGCGCGCTGGTCAAAGGCGTATTGCCAGAGCCAGTCGACCACCTGCACCACGCCCTGGTCGTTGGCGTCCAGCGGCTTGTTGCTCCGGTTCAACTCTACCAGCTGCTCAAAGCTGGCGGTGCCCGAACCGCCGCCCGACTTGAGCGCGGCCTTGACGGACTTGGCCAGCGCAAAAAATTCGGCGGTGAACTTGCTGATGTCCAGCGGATTGGCCACCACCAGGCGCACATGGCGTTTGGACTGGCGCTCCACCTCGGCCACCCAGTCGGTCACGAAAGGCTCAGACGTTGCAATCACCACTTCGTGCGGCGTCACCTGGACCGGCAACACCTTGTGCCGCTCGGCATACATGGCCGACATGGTGTCGGCCACCTTGCCCACATCGACCTTGAGCGGGTCAATCCTCAAATAATTCAGACCGGCGCGACCGGCCAGCCACTGGGCAATGATTTCAATATCCAGCGGTTTGCCATCGGCCAGGCGCGTGATGCCGACACTGGCCAGGCGGATCAAAGGATGCTGGGCGCTTTGCACCTGCGCACAGCGGGCAATGGTGCGCTGCGCCTCGGCGCTGCTGATGACGCCGTCTTCGCCAAGCCATTCAACGAGCTTGCGCCAGTCCAGCGGGCCCGCGTGGATATTTTTAGCCCGAGAGTCCGGTGGGAATTGGGGGGGCAGCACTGCGCTCATGGCTGGCACTGTACCCGATACACGCCCTCAGCCCCCCATGCGGTCGTCATGCCACGGGCTTGAAAATCCGCAACCACTTTTTGGCAGGCAAATCCCAGCGCGACTCAATCACGCCGGCGCGGGCCAGCAAATCGGCGCGTTCCGGACGCGTGGGCTCGCGCTGGGCCATCACCACCGTATTGCCCTCTCGCGTCGGGCTGAACGCCCACACCGACTCGGGACCAAAGGCCTCTGCCATCCTGGTCAGCGACTGGACATAGCTGGAATCGCGGCCAAAGAGGTTCACCGTCATCACGCCCTCATCGGTCAGCAGATCGCGGCAGCGGGCATAAAAATCAGCGTCGTCCAGCACCGGCGCGGCGGCCTCGTCGTCGTACAGGTCCACATGCAACAGATCGACCGTGCCTTGGTGCGCTGGTTTCTGGATCTCCAGGCCGGCATCAGCCTCAATCACATGCAGGCGAAGGTCGTCCTGCGGCAGCTTGAACCAGACCCGGCAAGCGGTGACCACCTGCGGGTTGATTTCAATCGCCGTGGTTTTCATGCGCAACTTTTTGTAGCAGAACTTGGTTAAGGCCGCCGAACCCAGCCCCAGTTGCATGGCGTGCTTTTTGGCCACCGACGCCGCATCGGTAAACAGCAGCCCCACCATCATGCGCTGCACATATTCCAGCTCGATGTCATAGGGTGCGTCGCGCAGCATGGAGCCCTGCACCCATTCGCTGCCCAGGTGCAGAAAGCGCACATCGCCATAGTCCGAGAAATTGACCTCTGGAAGGTCCGTGGTGGCTTTCGCCGTCTCTTTTTTCGACATTAAATCAACCCATGTTTTTCAAAAACCTCGCGCCAGGCCGCGAGCTTGCGATCAAACGACCAGGACGCATTGGCCGGGCTGGTGGAGGGTAATTTGTAGAACTGGACCCCCACGCTTTTCACTTCGTGTAATACGCTGCCCCCCAAGGGGGCTGTGCTTGCTTGGGGCGGCCCGGCGCTGAATACGGCACCCCCACGTTCGCTCACTGCGTGTAGCTCTCTGCCCCCCGAGGGGGCTGTGCTTGCTTGGGGCGGCCCGGCGCTACGCACGGCGGCGCCCGCCCCTTCCAATGCAGCACTTACATGCTTCGAATGCTTGAAGCTCTCGCCGCCGTTGTGGGCAATCGCTTGCAGCGCAGGGCACAGCCGCTGTATCGCAGTGAAGTCATTCACCACCGGCTGGCGGATATGGCTGTCCAGGCTGCCCTCCCGCTCGCAGGCCGCATACACGTCCCACAGGCCCAGCTGCCGGGACAACAGCCACTCGCTACGAATTTTATAGCTATCTGCACCCGTTACTACTGGGCCAGAAGGCCAAAT
The DNA here is from genome assembly GCF_030682935.1 of Polaromonas sp. Classification (GTDB taxonomy): domain Bacteria; phylum Pseudomonadota; class Gammaproteobacteria; order Burkholderiales; family Burkholderiaceae_C; genus Polaromonas. The sequence goes on along the minus strand of NZ_JAUXNA010000312.1, from coordinate 3,370 downwards.
GGCTTGCAAAATCTTCCAGAAGTGGTTTTGCGGGTGCCCATAGTACTGCTGCGCCGCCAGCGAGGCCACGCCCGGGAAACTGCCCAGTATCAGCAGGCGCGTCTGGTCAGACACCAGGGGCGGCAGGCCGGTCAGCATGCGATCAATCCCCCGAGCCTGGGCAAGGCCTGCAGCGCATTCGCAGTCGTCGCCCGGGCCAGCGCTTGGAGCGGTATACCGCGCAAATCAGCCACCTGCTGCGCGATGCGTGGCAACTCGCCCGGCTCGTTGCGGCCCTGCGCCACACCCGTCTCACGTTGCGCGGCCGTGGCGTAAATCCAGTGCGGCGGCATGTCGGGCGCGTCGGTTTCCATTACCAGCGAATCCAGCGGCAACCCGGCGGCCAGGCGCCGGAGCTGGCGCGCCGCTTCATACGTTACTGCACCGCCAAAGCCCAGTTTGAACCCCAGTCTGATGAATTCCAGGGCCTGCTGCTCACTGCCGTTGAAGGCATGGGCGATACCGTTCCAGCCGCCTTCGGGTGCCAACTCGCGCAAGTGCTTGAGCAGCTTGTCGGCCGAGCGCCGCACATGCAGGATCACGGGCAGGCCGTGCTTGCGCGCCAGTTTGAGCTGCGCACGGTAAAAATACTCCTGGCGCTCGCGCATGGGGCCTTGGATCAGCGCAGCCACAAAATAATCCAGACCGATTTCACCCACCGCCACCAGGCGCGGGTCAGACTTTCGAAGCGCCAGCTCGGTATCCAGCGCCAGCAGGTCATCGTCCTGCGCTTCGGGCACGCACAGCGGATGAATGCCCAGCGCATAGCTGAAGGAAAATTGGTGCGCCAGCCCTCGCACGGCATCAAAGTTGCCGACCCGTACAGCCGGCACCACGCAATGGATCACCCCGCAATCGAGCGCCCGCGCGCGCACCGACGCCACGTCGGCGGAAAACTCGCTGGCGTCAAGGTGGCAATGGGTATCAATCCAGAAAGGCATGCAGGGCAATCACCATACACCGATTGGATACTGAAACACAAACATGCGTGCAGGAATGAAAAAATCGTGATACGGTGCAGTTGTGATTTGACGGGTTGCTGACCCGGTTTTGACTTAGCCCTTACAGGTGAACGGATGCGAAGGCCCGCCCTTTACAGTAGCTCCCGCCGCACCAGCCACGATCCCGATGGCCGTGATTTTCCGGGCGAGATCAATTGGGCAACGCCTCCTCCGCCGCAAACCCCTTCCCGCCTGTCACGCTGGTTCCAGCACGCTTCCGACCATCAGTTCTACCTGCTCTGGTCTGTGGTGGGCCTGCTGGCTTTGATGCTGGCCATCAGCCTGGCCGTCCCGCTGCGGCCTGCCGCACGCCCACTGACCCAGGGCGACATCAACGCGGCTGTCCTGAAGACGCTGGAAACCACGGTCCTGCCCTCACCCGCAGCCAAAGCCTACGACGCCATCATTCCATCGGTTGTGCGCGTGGTGGGCCAGGGGAAAAGCACGAAAAACAGGGACGGCAAGGAAGACGCCGAACGTAGCGTAGGCACGGGCGTGGTCATCGTGGACAAGGGTGTCATCCTCACCAACCTGCATGTGGTGGAAGGCGCCCACACCATCAAAGTCACGTTTTCGGACGGCCTGGAGTCCACCGCCAGCATTACCAGCGTCCAGCTGGAAAATGACCTGGCGGTGCTGCAGGTGCACAAGATTCCCGACGACCTGATGGCCGCCACCCTGCGCTCCACGGCCGACCTGGCGCCGGGCGATCGGGTCGTCGCGGTAGGTTACCCCTTCGGCATTGGGCCGTCCGCGTCAGCCGGCGTCATTTCGGGGCTTCAGCGCACCTTCCGCTCGCCCGAAGGCAAGCAGCAAATGACCAACCTGATCCAGTTCGACGCGGCCGCCAACCCCGGCAATTCGGGCGGGCCGCTGGTCACCATGGACGGCGAGGTGATCGGCATCGTCTCCGCCATTTACAACCCCAACCGGCAACGCACCTTTGTCGGCATCGGATTTGCCGTGCCGATTGAAAACGCCGCCGCTGCAGTCGGCATGCCTCCGTTCTGAAGGACAGCTATGGACTCGAACAGCTTCGATCACCTGCCCACCGGCCACGACACCACCGCCCAGTTGATGGAGCAAATCCTCTACGAGGTCAAACGCGTGGTGGTCGGGCAGGACCGTTTCCTGGAACGCGTCATGGTCGCCATCCTGGCGCAGGGCCACCTGCTGGTGGAGGGCGTGCCCGGACTGGCCAAGACCCTGACCGTCAAAACCCTGGCCAGCACGATTCAAGGTAACTTCAAGCGCATCCAGTTCACGCCCGACCTGGTGCCGGCCGACCTGGTCGGCACCCGCATCTACAACCAGAAAACCGGTGACTTCAGTACCTCGCTGGGCCCGGTCTTCACCAACCTGCTGCTGGCCGACGAGATCAACCGCGCGCCCGCCAAGGTGCAAAGCGCGCTGCTGGAAGTGATGCAGGAACGGCAGGTGACCATTGCCGGCGTCACGCACAAGGTGCCCGCGCCTTTTCTGGTGATGGCGACGCAAAACCCGATTGAAACCGAAGGCACTTACCCGCTGCCCGAAGCGCAGGTGGACCGGTTCATGATGAAAGTGCTGGTGGACTACCCCACCGACGAGGAAGAATTCGTCATCGTCCAGCGCGTCACCGGCCCGGCCGTGGCGGTGTCCGCCGTGGCGACCACCGAACAGCTGGCCGCACTGCAGGCCGAATGCCGACGCATCTACGTTGATCCGTCGCTGGTGCAGTATGCGGTGCGGCTGGTCTCAAGCACACGCGACCCTGAAAAGCACGGCCTCAAGGAACTGGCCCGCTTCATCACCTTTGGCGCCAGTCCGCGCGCCACCATCAGCCTGGTGGAAGGCGCCCGGGCGCTGGCCCTGCTGCGCGGCCGCGGCTATGTCCTGCCGGAAGACATGACGGATTTGATACCCGACGTGCTGCGCCACCGGCTGGTGCTGTCTTACGAAGCCCTGTCCGAAGGCTTTTCTGCCGACCAGATCGTGGGCAAGATCATGGCCAGAATCCCGCCGCCCGCCAAGCCGCTAGCCCATGAAAAACTCGTGGCTTGAAAGCCCCCACGCTCCGCCGCTGCGCGGGTCGCTGCCCCCCCGAGGGGGCCGCCCCGCCTGCGGCCTGGCAAAGCCAGTTCCGCGGCCGGAACTTGCATGGGCGGGGAATAGCGCCTGTTCGTCCCGAGATATCAAGCGATGACTGGGGAGCCCCACGTGCCTAGGCTGTCGCTTGCTTCGCAGTTGCCTGCTGTCGCAGCGCCGGCAGAAGGCGCGGACCAGTTGCTGCGCCGGCTGGAGTGGACGGTACTGCGCCGCCTTGACGGGCTGCTGCAGGGCGACTACCG
>NZ_JAUXNA010000310.1 GCF_030682935.1 Polaromonas sp. | reverse complement strand
GCCTGGCCGCAGTTGATCCACTGGCGCGGGCCGTACACGTTCAGGAACTGCGCGCCGGCGATCTGGCTAAGGCCAATCGCCGAAACGTAGATAGTGTCGCGCGGGAAAACCTTGTTCATCTCTTCGTACACGCGCAAGGGCTTGATGGGTGTTTCGGTGTAGTGGGTCTTGCGGTGCATCAGCTTTTTGCGCTCTGTGCAACGACTGACCCAGCCACCAAAGTCCTTGAGCTGCTGCGCTGCCTTGCGCTCGCGCGCCACCTGAACGAACAGCTCAAGCGCGGCCTTGGCATCGCTGACGATACCGAGGTCGGGTGTGAACACGCGGCCAATCTGGGTTGGTTCGATATCGACGTGGACGAAGGTGCGACCCTTGCAGTAGACCTCAGGCGAGCCGGTGTGCCGGTTAGCCCAGCGGTTACCGATGCCGAGTACGAAGTCGCTGGCGAGCATCGTGGCGTTGCCGTAGCGATGGCTGGTTTGCAGGCCGACCATACCTGCCATCAGTGGATGGTCGTCGGGGATGGTTCCCCAGCCCATCAGCGTGGGGATTACCGGCACGCCAGTGAGTTCGGCGAACTCGACAAGCAGGTCCGAGGCATCGGCATTGATGATTCCGCCGCCGGCCACGATCAGCGGCTTGCTGGACGCCATCAGCATGTCCAGCGCCTTTTCGATCTGTTTTCGCGAGGCCGCCGGTTTGTAAGCCGGCAGCGGCTCGTAGGTGTCGATGTCAAACTCGATCTCGGCCATCTGGACGTCAAACGGCAGGTCAATCAGCACCGGTCCGGGGCGGCCCGAGCGCATCAGGTGAAAGGCCTGCTGGAACGCGCGCGGCACCAGGCCGGGCTCGCGCACCGTCACTGACCACTTCGTCACCGGCTTGGAGATGCTTTCGATGTCCACTGCCTGGAAGTCCTCCTTGTACAGCCGCGCGCGCGGTGCCTGTCCAGTGATGCACAGGATGGGTATGGAGTCGGCAATTGCGGAATAAAGGCCGGTGATCATGTCGGTACCCGCCGGCCCCGAGGTGCCGATGCACACGCCGATGTTGCCCGCCATGGCGCGGGTGTAGCCCTCGGCCATGTGCGAGGCCCCTTCGACGTGGCGCGCGAGGATATGGCTGATCGTGCCTTGCTTGCGCAGTGCGGCATAGAGCGGATTGATGGCGGCGCCAGGAACGCCGAACACCTGGCTCACGCCTTCTTTTTCCATTACCAGGACTGCGGCTTCGATCGCTTTCATTTTGGACATGGCCAGTTCTCCTTGAGTTGATTTGCACGATCAACCGACTGTAAATATCGCCTCCCACTTGCGGAAGGAGGCGCCAGCCCATAACATCTATTCCTTGATGGAATAAATAGGAAAGAGATTCCCGATGGACCGACTCCAGGCGATGCATGTATTTGTCAGGGTTGTGGAAAGTGGCAGCTTCTCGCGCGCCGCGCGCGAGTTCGCCACCACGCAGCCCACGGTCACCAAGATGGTGGCGGCGACTGAGGAACGGCTCAAGGTGCGGCTACTCAACCGCAACACCCGCGGTGTGAGCCTCACCGAATCAGGCGCCCTGTACTACGAGAAGTGCAAGATCATCGTGCGCGAGGCCGATGAGGCCGATAACATTGCTCGCGCGGGTCAAACCCAGGCGCAGGGTCTGCTGCGTGTGAGCACTTCGGTCGCATTTGGCCGACGTGTTGTGGTGCCACTGGCGCTGGACTTCATGCAGCAGCATCCTCTGGTGCAGATGGATTTGAGTTTCGAGGACCGCTACACCGATCTGGTGGCGCAGGGTGTTGATGTGGCCATCCGCATGGGCAAGCTCTCCGATTCCTCCCTGGGGGCCCGTTTCCTCGGTGTCAACCCCTGGTTGCTCACGGCTTCTGCCAAATACCTGCACGAGCACGGTATCCCCCGTGTGGCCGCTGACCTGGGCAATCATCCTGCGCTGGTGTACAGCAGCGTGCTGGGCGATGATGTCTGGCGTCTGGCCACGCCCAAGGGCGCGATGGTGACGGTGCCCGTGACCGGACGCCTGCGTTCGAATAACCTGTCGGCAGTGCTGGCCGCAGCGCGCAATGGTCTCGGTATTGCGGCAATGCCGCGCTATGTGGCCAGCGATTCGTTGGCTTCGGGGCAAGTGGTGGAGGTGCTCAAGAACCATACATTGCCCGAGCAGGAGATACACGCCGTGTTCCCTTCTCCGAAACTGGTATCGGGCAAGGTGCTGGCTTTCATCGCCTACCTGCAGGGACGGCTGGGCGTGCGCTGGTGGGAAACCCTGCCCAAGGTATGAACCTGCTCGTCAAGACAGCAAATCCTTGAGTGTTCTCGCAATGACCTGGGTGGCGCGGCGCAGGTCTTCGAGTTCCAGCCGTTCGTCAGCCCGCTTGGCATGCGATTCCAGCACGGTGCGCGGCCCGGCGCCGTAGATCACGCCCGGAATGCCGGCCTCGGCGTAAAGCCGTACATCGGTGTACAGCGGCGTGCCCATCGCGGGAATCTTCTGGCCAAAAAGGACTTCGCCGTGTTTCTGCAGGGCTTCCACCAACGGCCGGTTGCCTGGCAGCGGCTGCATCGAGCGCGCCAGCAGCAACCGTTTGATGTCGATGCGGATGCCCGGGCAAGCAGCGGCGGCATCGGCCATCACCTGGCGCAGCGTGGTTTCGACGTCCGCCGGGTTTTCTTCCGGGATCATGCGGCGGTCGAGCTTGAACGTGACTTTGCCGGGCACCACGTTGGTGTTGGTGCCGCCCTCAATGCAGCCGACGTTGAGGTAGGGATGCTGTATGCCCGGAACGCGGGAGGTGATTTGCCGGTAAAGCGCATTTTGCGCATACAGCGCGTTCAGTATCTGCACCGCGCCCTGCAGCGCGTCGACGCCGGTGTCGGGAATGGCCGCATGGGCCATTTTTCCGTGCACCGTGACTTCCATTTGCAGGCAGCCATTGTGGGCCGTCACCACCTCGTAGCTGAAGCCGGCGGCAATCATCAGGTCGGGGCTGCTCAGGCCTTGCTTGAGCAGCCAGCCCGGGCCCAGTTCGCCGCCAAATTCTTCGTCGTAGGTGAAATGAAGCTCGACATTGCCGTGCAGCGGTGCGCCCAGTGACTCGAGGGCGCGCACGGCAAAGGTGAAGCTGGCAAAGTCGCACTTGCTGACGGCAGAGGCGCGGCCAAAAATTTTGCCGTCCTCAATCTCGCCGCCATAGGGGTCGTGGATCCAGCCTTCACCGGGCGGCACGACATCGCCGTGGGCGTTGAGGGCGATGGTTTTTCCTTCACCGTAGCGGCGGCGCACGATCAGGTTGGTGATCGATTCGAGTCCATAGGCCTGCACGTCGGCGGCCGGCACCGGGTACTTTTCAGCCTCGAAGCCAAAGGCCTGGAGCAGTTCGGCGGTTCGCTCGGCATGTGGTGCGTTGTTGCCGGGCGGCGTGTCGGTGGGCACGCGTATCAGTTCTTGCAGAAAGCGCACTTCCTCGTCGAAGTGGGCGTTGATCCAGGCGTCGAGCTTGTCGTAGTCGGTCATGCGGTCTCAAGGGCAAGCTGGTTCAGCAACTGCTGGAAGGCCAAAATGGCGAGTTGCATGTCGTCGCTGGTGGTGCTCTCCAGCGGGTTGTGGCTGATGCCGGAGTTTTCGCCGCGCACAAACAGCATGGCCTGCGGCATGATTTTGTGCAGTTTCATCGCGTCGTGCCCCGCGCCGCTCGGCATGCGGTGCAGCGGCAGGCCCAGCGCCTCGACCGCGCGCTCCCAGCGCTGCTGCCATGTGGGCGCGCTGGGGGCGGCGGCGGCGCGTTCGGTCAGCTCCTGCGTGCAGTGCACACCGCGGCGCCCGCAAATGGCATTGAGTTGCGCCAGCACATCGCGGGCCAGCGCGTCGCGCTGCGCATCGAGCGGCGCGCGCAGGTCGAGTGAAAAAACGCAGCGCCCCGGCACCACGTTGATCGAGCCGTTCGGCACCTGCAGCAGGCCCACGGTTCCGACCGAGTCGGTATCCTGACCAGCGCGCTGTTCCACATACAGCGCCAGTTCGGCCACGGCGGTGGCGGCGTCGCGGCGGCGGTTCATGGGCGTGGTGCCGGCGTGGCTGGCCACGCCGGTGACCTCGCACAGATAGCGCACGCTGCCGTTGATGGAGGTGACGATGCCCAGCGGAAGGTCCAGTTCGTTGAGCACCGGGCCCTGCTCGATGTGAACCTCGACAAAGCCCAGGTAGTTCGCGGAGTTGCGCTTGAGCATGACGATGCCGTCAATGTTGAGCCCGGCGTGCTGCATGGCTTCGCGCATCGTGATGCCGTCAGCGTCTTTTTGCTCCAGCCATTCGGGCTTGAAGTCGCCGGTCAGCGCGCCCGAGCCGAGGAAGGTCGCTGTGTAGCGCTGGCCTTCTTCCTCTGCAAAACCAATTACTTCCACGTTGAAGGGCAGTCGCCTGCCCTGGCGGTGCAATTCACGCACGCAGGCCAGCGGCACAAAAATACCGAGGCGGCCGTCGTACTTGCCGCCGTTGCGCACGGTGTCGTAGTGGCTGCCGGTCAGCAGCGTGGGGGCACCGGGGCTGGCCGCCCGGTAAACACCCACCACGTTGCCGACGGCGTCTATCGTCACGTCGTCAAAGCCGCTTTCCCGCATCGTGCTGGCAATGAACTGCGCGCAGGCCCGATGCGCATCGGTGAGGTAGGTCACCGTGAGCTGGCCTTGATCAAGATAGCCAGGGTCGCTGTACTGCGCCAGCTGCTCCTGCCAGTCCCAGACCGCGTTGCCCAAAGTGGGTTCCAGCGCAAACTTGTCATTGAGCCGCAACTCCACCACGCGGTGAATGTTGCGCAGGCATTCCTGCTGTTCAAAGTCCGGCTGGTGCTGCAGGCGGCGCGCAAAGGTGGCGATGATCTGCTGCTTGCGCAGCCCGGTGCCGCGCGGCCCGCGCACCGCCAGAATAAAGGGAAAGCCGAATTTGGCGTTGTAGTCGGTGTTGAGTTGCTGCAGGGTTGCGAACTCCTCGGGCGTGCAGTCGGTCAGGCCCGCCTTGTCCTGCTCCTGCCGGGACTGCAGCGTCAGGCTTGGGCTGACCATGGCCTTGCCGGCCAGTTCCGGGTGGGCGCGTATGAGGCGAAGTTGCGCCTCCGGACCGGCACCCTGCAGCACGCGCGCCATCACCTGCTTCAGCTGCGCCAGTGACTGGAAGGGGCGCGCATCGAGCGCCTTGTCGGCTACCCAGGGTGCGTGTTCGTAAAGACCATCCAGCAGCTGCAGCGCCTCTGCGCGCGGCGCGGTATTGATGTGTTCAAGCGTGAGGGCCATGCCTTAACTTTCTTGCGGGTCCTGACAGGGATGGGTGCGTTGCCAGTGCCGCGCAATGTCGATGCGGCGGCAGACCCAGACCTGCGTGTGCTGTTGCACATGGTCCAGAAAGCGCTGCAGCGCCACGATGCGGCCGGGGCGGCCCAGCAAGCGGCAATGCATGCCAATGCTGAGCATCTTGGGGGCGTTCAGCCCGTTCGGGTCGCCTTCGGCGTAAAGCGTGTCAAAACTGTCGCGCAGATAAACAAAAAAATCTTCGGCCTGCGCAAAGCCCTGCGGCAGTGAAAAGCGCATGTCGTTGGTGTCCATGGCGTAGGGCAGCACCAGGCGCGGCACCACCGTGCCATCGGTGCGGGCCACCGGCGTCCAGAACGGCAGGTCGTCTCCGTAATAGTCGCTGTCGTAGGCCAGCTGGCCATCGTCCGCCACCAGGCGGCGGGTGCGCGGGCTGTCGCGGCCGGTGTACCAGCCCAGCGGGCGCGTGCCGGTGAGCTGCTCAATCGCGTCCAGGCCCAGGCGCATGTGCGTGCGCTCGACGTCCTCACTCACGTTCTGGTAATTGATCCAGCGCCAGCCGTGGCAGGCGATTTCGTGGCCCAGTTCGACAAAGGCGGCCGTCACATCGGGCGCACGTTGCAAGGCCATGCCGACGCCAAACACGGTGAGCGGCAACTGGCGTTTTTCGAATTCGCGCAGGATGCGCCACACGCCCGCGCGCGCACCGTATTCGTAAATGCTTTCCATGCTCAGGTGCCGGTCGGCAAAGCTGGGCGGGTTGAACATTTCCGACAGGAACTGCTCGGACCCGGCGTCCCCGTGGAGCACCGCGTTTTCGCTGCCTTCTTCGTAGTTCAGGACAAACTGCACGGCGATGCGCGCCTGGCCTGGCCACTGCGCATGGGGCGGGTGGCGGCCATAGCCGATCAGGTCGCGCGGATAGGGGGCCATGTTCATGGCAATGCCATCGAAATGTCGTCGGGGGGAAGCTTGCGGTCCAGGGTGAGGCTTTGCTCAACCTGCAGCAAATGCGCGTTCATCAGCTGCACGGCGAGCGCTTCATCTTTGGCGGCCAGGGCCTTGACGATGCCGGCATGCTCGTCATGGGAATGTTCGGCGGCGCTGGCGCTCTGGTACATCAGGGTAATGAGGGCGCAGCGCGAAATCAGTTCGCCCAGCACTTGCGCCAGGACTTTATTGCCCATGAGCTCGGCCATGCGTACATGAAAATCACCGAGCGCCCGGGTGCGCCCGGGCACGTCGCCCTGCTTGACGGCGGATTTTTCCTGCGCGATGTGGTCCTTCAGGGCCTTGATCCTGGCGGGCGTTACATCGCGCACAAAGGCGCGGGTCATCTCAGCTTCCAGCATGCGCCGAACGGCAAACACCTGTTGGGCCTCCAGGGCCGAGGGCGACGCCACAAAAGCGCCGCGCGCAGGCTCCAGGCGGATCAGGCGGTTTTGCGAGAGCTGAAACAGCGCCTGCCGCACCAGGGTGCGGGATACGCCGAAATGGTCGGCCAGTTTTTGCTCGGGCAGCTTGCTGCCCGGATGCAGCCGGTGCTCCACAATGGCTTTGGTCAGCGCTTCGACAATCGCGTGGGTGGTGGAGGATTCCATCGGGCCATCATAGCCAAAAATCCAAAACTGTATACACTTTTGAACGCTGGCTATTTGTAGCAGCGGTCAACTTTCAAGGAATGCCATGGGCTTGAGCACACATGTACTGGACACCATGCACGGCACGCCCGCGGGCGGCATGCAGGTGAAGCTTTACACCACGCGAGGTGACGAGGCCGTGCTGGTCAACAGCTTTGCCCTCAACCCCGACGGCCGCAACCCCGACGGGCTGCTGTATGACAGTGCCAGCTTGCGGCCCGGCACTTACCGGCTGGTGTTCGACGTGGCGGGCTACTTCAAGGCCAGGGGTGTGGCGCTGCCCGAGCCCCCTTTTCTGAACCAGGTGACGCTGGACTTTGGCGTGGCCGACACCCGCCAGCATTACCATGTGCCGCTGCTGGTCAGCCCCTGGAGTTATTCGACCTACCGGGGCAGTTGAGCCGCGTCCGGCTGGCCTCCCTGTCATGAAGGCGTCATGGGCGTGGGGCAAAAATAGAAATATATCAACCTCGATCGCTTTTCCCATGAATGTCAAGTCACCCGGCACGCTGAGCCGCCGTCACGCCTTGTTGTTGTCGGCCGGCGCAGCCGCCAGCCTGATGCGGCCGGCCGCCGCGCTGGCGCAAGCTGCTACAGCCGCCTACCCTGATCGGGCCGTCAGGATCGTCGTGCCTTTTGCGCCTGGCGCCGGCACCGACGCGATGGCGCGCCTGATGGCGCAAAAGCTGGGCGATGTCATGAACGCCAGCTTTGTGGTGGATAACCGCGCCGGTGCTTCGGGTGCGATTGGCACGCAGTACGTCGCTCAGGCGCCGGCGGACGGTTACACGCTGCTGCTGGTGGCTTCGCCCTTCACGACGGTTGCCGCCTCCCTGCCGAGCGCCAACTACGACCCGTTGCAGCAGTTCGCCCCCGTGGGCCTGATCGCCACCGGGCCGCTGGTTTGGGCCGCCAACACCAAACTGCCGGTCAGCACCATGAAGGAGCTCGTCGCGCTGGCCCGGCAAAAGCCTGGCGTGCTTAATTACGGCTCGGCGGGTGCCGGCGGGGTCAATCACCTGGTGCTGGAACTCCTGAAGGCGCGCACCGGCACCTTCATTACGCACATTCCCTACCGCGGCGTGGCGCCCGCCACCATGGACATGATCGGCGGGCAAATCGAGCTGGTCACAGGCACCATTCCGGCTTTGTTGCCGTTCATCAAAAATGGCAGCGTCAAGCCGCTGGCCGTGACGAGCGCCAGGCGCTCCAGTGCATTGCCCGGCGTGCCCAGCATGCTGGAGGCCGGTTTTTCAGGCATTGATGTGGTGAACTATTTCGCGCTGATGGCTCCTGCGGGCACGCCCGCCGCCATCATCGACAGCCTCAATGCGGCCATCAACAAGGTCGTGGCGTTGCCGGAGGTGATGTTGCGTTTCAAGGCCGATGCCGTGGACGCCGTCCCCGGGTCGCCCGCGCAACTCGGGCAGTTCATTGAGTCCGATTACCGCGCCTGGCGCAAGGTCGTGAAACTGCAAAACCTGAAAATTGAGTAGTCGGGAAGGCCTTCAGTCTTGCCCTTCGGTCAGCGTATCGAGCTGGAACTGGCCGCTTTTGTGCCACAGCCAGGTGTCGGTGTAAACCACCTTGCCGAGCCGGGTGGGAGCCGGGAACGGCGAGGCCTGCCGAACGGTGCGCTCAATTTCCGCGATGACTTCAGGTGCATGGCGAGGCGCCCGCATCCAGTCCAGCCGGGTCACGCGGCCGACCCGGTCTATCTCCACGTTGAGCACGCCAATGGCGTACAGCAGGGGAGGCATTCTGCCTTTGTAGATGCGCGCGGCGTTGAGCCCATAAAGATGGGTGGCGCCGTCTTCGCGGTAGGCGCGCGGCGAGGTCGCACCCGAACTTCGGGCCGAGCCTTTGGGGCCGACGACAGGCCCGGTCACCGCGCCCGCTTCGGGTGGCTGGATCTGGGGTTTGGGTGCGGTTTTGCAGGCGCTCACCACGGCAGCGGCCGCGGCGCTCATCAGGGTCAGCAGCCAGAAGCGGCGGGGTTTGGTGTCGGGCATAGGATGTCTCTCGGGGGTCTGGCGGGGGCTGTCTTGGTGCTAAGGTGGCGGTGAAACGCCGGTCTGGCTATTTTGCCCATTATTTTCTCGCCTCATTCTGCCAACAGGTCGCCCATGGTTTCCAGCAACACGAGCCACCACACCGAAATATTTTTGACCCGCCTGGTTGGCCAGCCGGCCGTGCTGGTGCAGGTGGCCTCCACCCGGGGTTCGGTTCCGCGCGAGGCGGGCACCTGGATGGCTGTTTTTTCCGACGCGCTGGTGGGCACCATTGGCGGCGGCCATCTGGAATACCAGGCCATTGCCACGGCCCGCGCGCAGTTGCAGCAGGCCGGCGGGCAGGGCGGTGAGGCCACGCTGCGCTTTGCGCTGGGCCCGGCCCTCGGCCAGTGCTGCGGCGGCGTGGTGCATCTGCGTTTTGAGCCGGTCAGCGCCCGCGATGTACCTGCGCTGTTGCCGCGCCTGGCAGGCGGGCTGACACCGGTGGCGCTGTTCGGTGGCGGCCATGTGGGCCAGGCGCTGGTGCAGGTGCTGGCGCCGTTGCCGTTCAGGCTCACCTGGATTGACAGCCGCGACGGCGTGTTTCCTGCCGTGGCGCCGAGCGTCATGTGCGAGCATTCCGAGCCGGTGCAGGCCGCCGTGCCGGGTCTGGCGCCGCAGTCGCGGGTGCTGATCATGAGCTTTAGCCACGCCGAAGACCTGGACGTGGTGGCGGCCTGTTTGAAGCGTCAGCGCGCGCAAGCCGACTTGCCCTACGTCGGCCTGATTGGCAGCAAGACCAAATGGGCCGTGTTTGGCCATCGGCTGCAAGCCAGAGGCTTCACGCCCGCTGAGCTGGCGCACGTCACTTGCCCGATTGGCGTGCCCGGCATCGCCGGCAAGGAGCCCGAAGTGATTGCCGTTGCCGTGGCGGCGCAGCTGCTGCAAACCCTATAAACTCGCAACGTCAGGCCGCAGCGGAGCCGGGAAACCCCCACCCAGTGCAGTTTCTTTTGTTCGCGGCCTCTTTTTTCTGCTTACAGCGCCCGCAGTGGTGAGCAGGTTTGCACCCAGCGGCGCCGCGCGCTGCGTACGCTGAATACGCGGGGAATTATGGAAAGCTACCTTCTCGACTGGGCCAACCTGCTGCTGCGCTGGGTTCACGTCATCACCGCCATCGCCTGGGTGGGTTCCTCGTTTTACTTTGTTTTTCTGGACTCCAGCCTGACGCCGCCGGTGGATGAGGACCTTAAAAAGCAGGGCGTCAGCGGCGAACTCTGGGCCGTCCATGGCGGCGGTTTCTACCACCCGGTCAAGTTCGCGGTCAAGCCGCCCGGGCTCCCTGAACACCTGCATTGGTTTTACTGGGAAAGCTACAGCACCTGGCTGTCTGGCTTTGCGCTGTTTACCGTGTCTTATCTCTGGAACGCCAGCGCTTACCTGATCGACAAGTCCCTGATGAACTGGTCGCCCACGGCCGCTGTGGCCACTGCGCTGGCGTTCTTTGTCGTCTTTTGGCTGTTGTACGACGGCATTTGCCGCGTGTTTGGTCCGCGTAAAAACGGTGACGCGATCGTGGGCGGCTTGGTGGCGCTGCTGGTGTGCGCCGCCTCGTATCTGGCCTGCCACTGGTTTGCCGGGAGCTCCGCCTTCCTGCTCGTGGGCGCCATGATGGCCACGGCGATGAGCGCCAATGTGTTTTTCTGGATCATCCCGGGGCAGCGCAAGGTGGTCGCCGCGATCAAGGCCGGTCAGCCGGTGGACCCGGTGCACGGCCAGCGCGGCAAGCAGCGCAGCGTGCACAACACCTACTTCACGCTGCCCGTGCTGTTTGCCATGCTGAGCAACCATTACAGCTTTACCTGGAGCCATCCGCAAAACTGGCTGGTGCTGACCTTGATGATGCTGGCCGGGGCGGCCATCCGGCAGTTTTTTGTGCTGCGCCACGGCTACAAGCTGGGCCGCAACCGCCATCCGCTGGCCTATGCGCTGGTGGGGATGGCGGTGATCATTGGCGTGATCGTCTGGATGAAGCCGGATGCTACTGATTTAATAGCTGATAATGCCCGTTCTGCAAGGGCTACAGGCCAAATAGACTATCAATCCGTGCAGCCGGTGCTGGCCCAGCGCTGCTACCAGTGCCACGGCGCGCAGGTGCAGATGAAAAACGTGCGGCTCGATTCCCCAGGCGCCCTGTCGCTGCATGCGCAGGCCGTCTACCAGCAGGTGGTGCTGACCCGGCTCATGCCGATGAACAATGCCACCGGCATCACCGAAGCCGAGCGCGCGCTGGTGGGGCAGTGGTTCCTGGCGGGCGCCAGCACCCCGTGATCGCAAGCCTGGTGCTGCTACCAGTCGGCCACCATGCCGGCCGCGCGTGTCGATGATTTTTCAAAGTGGCCGGCCAGGTAGTCCACAAAAGCCCGCACGCGTGCCGACACCTGGTGCCGCTGCGGGTAGACCGCGTGGATGTCGGCCGGCGGGGTCTGGTAGTTCTCCAGCACCTGGCGCAGCCGGCCGCTGCGCAGATAACGCGCGACGTCCCATTCGGCCCGCATCACGATGCCGTGCCCCGCGAGCGCCCAGTTGACGGCGATCTCGCCGTCGCTGGTGCTCAGGTTGCCGCGCACCTTCACGGTCTCCGTCCGTTTGCCTGAACTCAGGCGCCAGATGCCATAGGCCTCGTCGCCCTGGCGTATGCCGATACAGTTGTGCTGCGCCAGGTCGTGTGGCGTTCTGGGCGTTCCCTGCCGGGCCAGGTAAGCGGGTGCGGCACACAGCAGGCGCCGGTTCGGGGCCAGCTTGCGGGCGATCACGCGTGCTTCGGGGGGTTCGCCGAAGCGGACGCACACATCGAAGGCATCGTCGCTGACGGGCGGCGGGTTGACCGTGAGCTGGAGCTGGACCTGCATGTCCGGGTGCAGTTTGACGAAGCCCGATATCAGAGGTGCGATGTGGCTGCGGCCAAAACCCAGCGTCGCGTTGACGCGCAGCAAGCCCTTGGGCGCCGCCACCGCGCTGGACACCAGCTGTTCCATGTCGTCGATCTCGGCCAGGATGCGCCGCGCATGCGCAAGGTAGGTTTCGCCTTCGGGTGTGAGGCTGGCGCGCCGTGTGGTCCGGTTGAGCAACTGCACGCCCAGCCTTGCTTCCATCTGGGCCAGCCGCTTGCTGATGGCCGGCGTTGTCACGTCGAGCTCGCGCGCCGTGGCCGAGAAGCTGCCGCAGCGCGCCAGCAGGCTGAAAAAAGCCATCTCGGAAGGGGCAGAGGCAGGCGTGGTCATTATTAACTCAAAGTAAACAATGCGATAACTTTACGGCGTTCTGTTGAATCCTGCAATCGGTAGAGTCCATCTCCATTGGTCAATGATTACAAGGACATCGCATGAAGGTTTACAAGATTGCCTGCATCCCGGGCGACGGCATTGGCAAGGAAGTGGTCCCGGCCGGCCAGCAGGTGCTCGAAGCCCTGGCGGCCACCCAGAAAAATTTCGGCTTTGCCTTCACCTCCTTCGGCTGGGGCGGCGACTGGTTCCGCGCGCACGGCGTGATGATGCCCGACGACGGCCTGGACGCGCTGCGGGACATGGACGCCATCCTGTTCGGTTCGGCGGGTGACCCGCACATTCCGGATCACATCACCTTGTGGGGCCTGCGCCTGAAGATCTGCCAGGGCTTCGACCAGTACGCCAATGTACGGCCCACCCGCATCCTGCCCGGCATTGATGCGCCGCTCAAGCGCTGCCGGACGCAGGACCTGGACTGGGTCATCGTGCGCGAGAACTCCGAAGGCGAATATTCCGGTGTCGGCGGCCGCGCCCACCAGGGGCATCCGATCGAGGTGGCCACCGATGTGTCGATGATGACGCGCGCCGGCGTCGAGCGCATCATGCGTTACGCCTTCAAGCTCGCGCAGTCGCGCCCGCGCAAGCTGCTGACCGTGGTCACCAAGTCCAACGCCCAGCGCCACGCCATGGTGATGTGGGACGAGATTGCGCTGCAGATCAGCAAGGAATTCCCCGACGTGACGTGGGACAAGGAATTGGTGGACGCCTGCACCGCGCGCATGGTCAATCGCCCGGCCTCGCTGGACACCATCGTGGCCACCAACCTGCATGCCGACATTCTGAGCGACCTGGCTGCCGCGCTGGCCGGCAGCCTGGGCATTGCGCCCACCGGCAACATCGACCCCGAGCGCCGCTACCCCTCGATGTTCGAGCCCATCCACGGCTCGGCCTTCGACATCATGGGCCAGGTCCTGGCCAACCCGGTCGGCACCTTCTGGAGCTGCGTCATGCTGCTCGAGCACCTCGGTGAAAACGTGGCGGCGCGGCAGCTGATGCAGGCCATCGAGGCCGTCACCGCCAACCCGGCCCTGCACACCCGCGACCTGGGCGGCAGCGCCACCACCGCACAGGTTACCGCCGCCGTCTGCTCGCTGCTTGCCCAGGGCGGCATGCAGCAGGCGCGCGCGGCCTGAAGCGCGTTTCACCATCAGCCATCAAAAAAGGAGACAGCAGCATGAAAGTTGACATCAGAAAATGGATGGGCATTGTTTGCCTGGTTGCAGCGCCCGCCGTCATGGCGCAGGCCTGCCCTGACAAGAACCTCTCATACTGGCAGGCCTTTCCGCCGGGCGGCGAGTCGGATTTGTCGGCGCGCCACCAGCAGATGGTGCTGAAGAAAAAATGCGCGGCGATCGAAACCATCATCCAGTACAAGGCCGGCGCCGGCGGCGCGCTGATGTGGTCGCAGATGAACAGCCTGCCCGGCGACGGGCTCAACGTGGTGGGCATCAACCTGCCGCACATCGTGTTCCAGCCGATCGAGGGCCTGGTGCAGTACAAGACGCAGGACATCACGCCGGTGTTCTGGTTCCACTACACGCCCGACATCCTGGTCGTGCCCGAACAGAGCCCGATCAAGAACTTTGCCGACTTCATCAAGGCCGCCAAGGCCGAGCCCGGCAAGCTGAGCCTGGGCGGCTCCGGCCAGAACTCGGCCAACCATGCGGCGCATGAGCGCTTCAACGCGGCCTTCGGCGTCAAGACCATCTATGTGCCGTTCAAGGGCACGGGCGACATGGCCAGCTCCGTCATGGGCGCGCAGGTCGATGGCGCGATGACCTACACCGCGTTTGCCATCAACAACAAGACCCGCATCCGCCCCCTGGCCGTGGCGATGGAAAAACGCCACCCGCTGATGCCCGACGTGCCCACCTTCAAGGAGCTTGGCGTGGACTGGGTGGACGGTGCCTACCGCGGCATCGGTGTGCCCAAGGGCACGCCGCCCGAGACACGCAAGAAAATTTCAGACATGTGGGCCGCGCTGAACAATGATCCCGAAATGAAGGAGCTGGCGGCCAAGAGCGGCTTCGAGCTCATCAACGTCGGCGTTGACCAGATGGACGCGTTCATGAAGGAGAAAACCCGCCTGTACACCGAGGGCGCGCAGCGGCTGGGGCTGGGCAAGAAGTAGCCGGTCGCGCTGCGCAAGGCGTTTATCCTTGACCTGCCCGCGTTGGCAGGTATTTTTTTGATTGTGAGCCCTGAGTGAAGATCATCGACATCCGCGAGTCCACGCGACCCATCCAGTCCAACATCCGCAACGCCTACATCGACTTCTCGAAGATGACCCTGAGCCTGGTGGCGGTCGTCACGGATGTGATCAGGGACGGCAAGCCGGTCATTGGTTATGGCTTTAATTCCAATGGCCGTTACGGCCAGGGCGGGCTGATTCGCGAACGCTTCGCACCGCGCATCCTGGAGGCGCCGCCGGAGAGCCTGCTCGACGACAGTGGCGACAACCTCGATCCGCACAGGATCTGGGCGGCGATGATGAGCAACGAAAAGCCGGGTGGCCACGGGGAACGTTCGGTGGCGGTCGGCACCATCGACATGGCGGTGTGGGACGCGGTGGCCAAGATAGAAGGCGTGCCGCTCTATCAACTGCTGGCCGACCGTTATGGCAACGGCACGGCGAACCGCAAGGTGTTTGTCTATGCCGCGGGCGGCTATTACTGGCCGGGGCAGGGGGTCGAGGGGCTGGAGCGCGAGATGCGGGGTTATCTGGACCGTGGCTACTCGGTGGTCAAGAAAAAAATCGGCGGCGCCTCGCTGGCCGAGGACTGCCAACGCATCGAGGCCGTGCTCCGGCTTCTGGGGCCGGGCCAGAAGCTGGCGGTCGATGCCAATGGCCGGTTCGACCTGCAAACCGCCATCGCCTACGCCAAAGCGCTGTCTCCGTATGACCTGTTCTGGTACGAAGAAGCCGGTGACCCGCTGGACTTTTCCTTGCAGGCCGAGCTGGCCAACCACTACGACAAACCGATGGCGACCGGAGAAAATCTCTTCTCGATGCAGGATGCGCGCAACCTGATTCGCTACGGCGGCATGCGGCCCGACCGCGACTGGCTGCAGTTCGACTGCGCGCTCAGCTACGGCCTGGTCGAATACCTGCGCACCCTGGACATGCTCAAGGAACACGGCTGGTCGCCAGCGCGCTGCATTCCGCACGGTGGCCACCAGATGTCCCTGGCGATTGCCGCGGGCCTGGGGCTGGGCGGCAACGAAAGTTACCCCGATCTGTTCCAGCCGTATGGCGGCTTTCCCGATGGCGTGAAGGTCGAGAACGGTTTTGTGACCCTGCCGGAGTTGCCGGGTATCGGCTTTGAGGGCAAGGCCGACCTTTATCGCGAGATGACGAACCTGGCGAGCTAGCTGAACGCGGAGTTACGGACCGGTTACCACGGCACAATCCTGCGTGGAGACATTAAATGACTACACCCCAACCCGCCACCGATCCCCGCGCATTTCTCGAGCATCTCTACCAGGCCGCCGTTGCGCGTGCCCTGCCGTTGCACAACACCGCAGCTTGCCTGCCCCAGCCGCCCAAGGGCAGAACCATTGTCATTGGCGCGGGCAAGGCGGGCGGCGCCATGGCGCAGGCGGTCGAAGCGCTCTGGCCGGCTGACGCACCGCTCGAAGGCCTGGTCGTGACGCGTTACCACCATGTGCCGCCCCGGCCCGAGGGCGTGCTGGCGCGCATTGAAGTCGTTGAAGCGTCGCATCCGGTGCCCGATGAAGCGGGGCTGGCGGCGGCGCAGCGCATTCTGGCCATGGTGCAGGGTTTGAGTGCCAATGACCTGGTGCTGTGCCTGATCTCGGGCGGCGGCTCGTCTCTGCTGACCTTGCCGGCCGAGGGCCTGAGCCTGGAAGACAAGCAGAGCATCAACAAGGCGCTGCTGGGCAGCGGCGCCAACATCACCGAGATGAACTGCGTGCGCAAGCACCTCTCGCGCATCAAGGGCGGACGCCTGGCCGCGGCCTGCGCGCCGGCGCGTGTGGTCACGCTCAGCATCAGCGATGTGCCGGGTGATGATCCGTCCATCATCGCCAGCGGCCCGACCGTGCCGGACGCCAGCAGTTGCGCCGACGCAGTCGCCATTCTCCAGCGCTACGGCATCGAGGTGCCAGGCGCCGTCATGCGCCTGCTGGCGCAGGGCGCGCTTGAAACGCCCAAGCCCGGCGATCCGCTGTTTGACGGCCATGAAGTCCATATGATGGCCACGCCTCAGCAGAGCCTGGAAGCCGCGGCCGAAGCCGCCCGGGCGGCAGGTTTGACGGCTTACATCCTGAGCGATGAAATGGAAGGCGAGTCGCGGGAAGTTGGCAAGGTCCACGCCGCGCTGGCACGCGCCGTGGCGCGCAAGGGCCAGCCGTTTCAAAAGCCCTGCGTAATTTTGAGCGGTGGCGAAACGACGGTGACCATCCGCAAGCAGGCGCCCGGTACACCGAAGGGCCGTGGTGGCCGCGCCGGCGAGTTCTGCATGGGGCTGGCCCTTGGCCTGCAGGGCCAGCCCGGCGTGTATGCGCTGGCGGCCGACACCGACGGCATTGACGGCGTGGAAGACAATGCCGGCGCTTTTGTGGCGCCGGACACGCTGCAGCGGGCGCTGGCCGCCGGCATGAAGCTGGACCACTACCTGGACCGCAACGATGCCTATGGCTACTTTGAACGGCTGGGCGACCTGGTGATCAGCGGGCCGACCTACACCAACGTCAATGATTTCAGGGCGATCCTGATCCTGTAATGCGGGGTGCGCGGCCGCTGGCCGGCCTTGAGGCCGATTTCGCTGAGCGTCGGAACGTCAGGAAATAGCGGCGAGCGCTTGGGGCTGCCCACGGCCAGCAGCTTGAGCTTGTCCGCGCGCACGTGGTTCAGGCGAATGCCCGGGTCAAACATGAAGTCCACCTGCCCGCCCAGCAAGTCCTGCATCGCGGGCGCCGCGCCCCCCGCCCCGGTAAGGGACATGCACCGAAAGGATTGGGTCATGCCGGACTGGATGCGGCCGGCCACCTGCAGGACGCGGGCAATGTCGCGGCCAAACACGGCGCTGGAGAGGCCATATTCATTGTCATTGTCATTGGCGCAGGCAATGGCTTCTTCCACGCCGTTCACGCGCACGATGCCTTTGACCGGGCCGAAGGACTCCTCGCTGTAAATCTTCATCGACGGGGTGACATGGTCAATCAGCGTGGCGGCCATCAGTGTGTTGCCCGACTTGCCGCCGCACAGCGGCTTCGCGCCCTGCGCCAGGGCGTCGTCCACCAGCGCATTGCAGCGGTGCACGGCGTTCATGTCCACCACCGAGCCCAGCACCACCGGGCCATTACGCGGGTCACCCAGCGACAAGTTGGCGCGCTAAAGGCCGTGCGCTGCGGCCTTGATCAGCAGGGTGATCGGCATCACGGATAATGACCTTGATTTGCTATTTATTTTGTAGCTGCTTGTGTCCGTAAATATTGGGCTTGTGGCCTTTTTTGTTGAGAGAAACGGCAAGGGTGTCGTCACCGCGCTGTGGTAGGCTCCCGGCCATGTTTGAACGTCTGCCGTCCTTTCTTCGCCATGTCGGCCCGGGCGTGGTCACCGGCGCCGCCGACGACGACCCGTCCGGCATTGCCACCTACACCCAGGCCGGCGCGCAGTTTGGCACCGGGCTGGTCTGGACAGTATTTTTGTCGTTGCCCTTCATGATTGCCATTCAGTTGGTCAGCGCCAGGATAGGCCGCGTCACAGGCAAGGGCGTGGCGGCCAACTTGCGCCAACACACACCGAAGTGGTTTTTGATGGCCATGGTGGCGCTGCTGGTGGTTGCCAACACCATCAATATCGCTGCCGATATTTCCGCCATGGGCGAGGCGCTGCAATTGGTGGTGGGCGGCGGTGAGCATTTCCATTCGGTGGCGTTTGGCGTGGTCACGGTGCTGCTCCAGGTGTTTGTGCCCTACCGCAAGCTTGCGCCCATTTTGAAGTGGCTGACGCTGTTTTTGTTTTCCTATGTCATTGCCGTGTTTCTGGTGCAGGTTCCCTGGGGCCAGGTGCTGTATGACCTGGTGATTCCCAAGCTGCAATGGACCTCCGGCTACTGGATGATGATGGTGGCGCTGCTGGGCACCACGATTTCGCCTTATCTGTTTTTCTGGCAGGCCTCGCAGGAAGTGGAAGAGCTGCGGCTCAAAGGTGCGGGACGAGGCACCGAAGCGGACATACGCCACGACTTGCGGCGCGTCAAGCGGGACACCTGCATCGGCATGTTTTTCTCCAATGCCATCGCCTTTTTCATCATGGTGCTGGGGGCCGTCGTCTTGTATGCGGCCGGCATTCGTGACGTGACCTCGGCCGCGCAAGCTGCGCAGGCGCTGCGCCCGCTGGCCGGTGAATTTGCCTTTGCCCTGTTTGCCGGCGGCATTATCGCCACCGGCCTGCTGGCCGTGCCGGTGCTGGCGTCGTCAGCGGCTTATGCGGTCGCTGAAGCCTTCGGCTGGCCCGAGGGCCTGGAGCGGCACTGGTATGAAGCCAAGCGCTTTTACGCCATCATCACCATCGCCACCGTGGTGGGCACCGGGCTGGACTTCACCGCCATTGACCCGATGAAAGCGCTCTACTGGAGCGCCGTGATCAACGGCGTGGTGGCCGTGCCCATCATGGTCGGCCTGATGCTGCTGGCCAGCAAAAAGTCGGTGATGGGCAGTTTCACTTCGGGCTTCAAGACCACCTGGTTTGGCTGGGGCGGTGCGGCGGTCATGGGCATGGCGGTACTGATGATGTTCCGGGATATGGTGCGGCCGCTTTTTTAGACCAGGCAATCCAGCTGCCAGTGACACTGGGGCCATTGATGCTGGTCTGATATCTGCTCAAGCGAGGAGGAAGGATTGACGACACTCGCATGCTCGACTGCGCGAAGCAGCGGCAAATCATTCACTGAGTCGCTATAACCATAGCTGCCCTGTAAACTGCTCCCATGGCTGTCCATCCACACCTGCAAGCGCTGCACCTTGCCTGCATGAAAGCTCAGAACTCCCTGCGTGGAACCGGTGTAACAGCCGTCCTTCTCTTCCAGTTCAATGGCGATGACATCGTCCACACCCAGCATGGACGCGACACGCCGGACAATGAAATCAGCGGTGGCCGAAATGATCAGGAGCTGATGCCCCTGCTGGAGATGCCAATCCATTTGACGCCGCGCCGCCGGAAACACCCGAGGCGGAATCAGGGCGCTCACGAAAGCGTCTGCCCGTTGGGCTATCTCGGCAACGGCTATTCCGCAAAGAGGTTTAAGCCAAAAATTCATGTAGTCCAGCATGGACAAATCGCCAAGGTGATAAGTCCGCATCATCTGCTGCTCGGTGTGCAGCATGTCGCCATCAGCCCATCCCTGCTGCACCATATAACCCAGCCACAGGCTCGCGCTGTCGCCGTCGATCAATGTGTCGTCCAGGTCAAAAATGGCCAGCGTCATCAGGCGACTTCCTGCAATTCCTGGCTGTTGAACAGCAGGTCAATCTGGGCGCCCTGTTGCAATAGCAAGTCAGAACTCCGGTTGAGCGTATCGACCATCAGGTGGCAGCCTTGCGCATCGACGTGGTAGCGAATGACGTTGCCGAGCAACTGATGGTGCCGCACGACGGCACGGCACGGGGCGCTTAGATGGTTTTCATAGGTTCGCCCTGCCTCGGCCACATGAATCGACTCAGGCCGGATTGCCATTTTCCCCTGTACCTGAAGCCCCAGCAATTTGTGAACCTGCAGAGGGCTCAGCAGGTTGAAGTTGCCCATGAATCGGGCCACGAATTCGTTTGCCGGGCGGGTGTATATCGTTTCTGCCGACCCGGCTTGAACGATGCGCCCTTCATCCATCACAAAGATACGGTCGGACAGGACGAGTGCCTCTTCCTGATCGTGGGTCACAAAGATGGTGGTCAGTTTTAGTTGCGACTGAATGCGTCGGATTTCCTCTCGGAGGTTCTTGCGAATGCGCGCGTCGAGTGCTGACAAGGGCTCATCCAGCAACAAAATTCGTGGCCGCACTACCAGCGCACGGGCCAAAGCAACACGCTGGCGCTGACCGCCGGACAGCTGATGCACAAACTTGTTTTCATGCCCCTGCAGCTCAACCAGCGCGATGACTTCCATCACCCGCTGTTCGATTTCAGCCGCCTGCACGCTTTGCGTTTTCAAGCCAAAAGCAATATTTCCCGTCACGGTTAAATTGGGAAACAAGGCGTAATTTTGAAACACCATGCCGATGCCGCGCTTTTGCGGGACAACGCGGGTAATGTCATTGCCCGACACGCTGATCTGGCCGCTGTCCGGCTCCGTCAGGCCAGCAATGCAGCGAAGCAAGGTGGATTTCCCGCATCCGCTGGGTCCCAGCAGTGTGACCAGCTCGCCTTCCTCGATCTCGAAATGAATGTCCTCAAACACCCTTGTTTTGCCGAAGTACTTTGATAAATTGGAAACTGTTAGGTAGCTCATGAAATCGTCCTATCGGCTGAGGCGGGTGGCGATCCAGGTCACACCCAGCGTAAACATAAAGTAGCTCATCACGATCGCGCTCGTAAGGTGCCCGCTGGTTTGACGCATGGAATAAAGGTACACATTCAGCGTTTCATACCGGTTACCCACCAGCATGTTGGCAAATACGAACTCACCCAGCAAAAAAGAAAACGACAAAAACAGCGAAGCCATCAAGCCCTTGCGGATGTTGGGCAGAATCACGCGGAGAAATGCGACGGGCGTACTGGCGCCCAGGAGGTGGGCCGCGTCCATCAGATCGCGCACGTTCAGCCCCTGCAGGCCATTGACCAGTGCCCGGTACATGAAGGGAAGAACAATCGTGAAGTAGCAACCGATCAGAACCCACGGCGTACCAATGATGGGGACCGGGCCATCGGCATAAATTTGCAGCAAACCCACCGATGAAACCACCGGCGGCACGGCAAACTGAATCAGAATAAAAATGTTCATCCAGCGATCGAGCTTGGGGAAATAGTAAAAAACGACAAATGTGGCGGGCACCACAATCAGCGTACTGAAGACCAGCGTCGCGATCGCGATGAGCAGCGAATGCGCAAACGCCGTCAAGAAACGGAAATCCTGCCAAAGCTTGATGTACCAATCGAGCGTAAGTCCGTCAGGCAGGATGGTGGCGCCCCAGTGACGGGAAAACGAGTACAGCAGCGTGGCGAGAATTGGCACGCTCAGCAGGGCAATCAGGGCGCCAACAACGCATCGGTGATAAAGACTAGCGCGCATGGTAGGTTCTCTTGAGCAGCAACTGGTTGACCGTCACCAGGATCACCAGCATGGCAACCAGGATCACCGAAAGCGCGGCCGCCAGGTTGGGTTCCAGAAAGATATCGCCTGCCACCAGACTGGAAATGCGGATGGTCACCAGGTTGTAGTTGGCGGTCATCAGCGCGTAGGCGCTTGCGTAAGCGCCCATGGCATTGGCAAACAACAAAATGTAGGTGCCCAGCACCGCCGGTGCGATGACGGGCAATGCAATCAGGCGCCAGTAGCGCAGTCTGGATGCACCCAGTAAGGCGGCCGACTCCTGCCAGTCATCATCCAGAGCGTCAAAGGCAGGATATAGCAAAAGCACTGCCAGCGGCACCTGAAAGTAGGTGTAGATCAGGGTCAGGCCAGCGCGCGAATAGATATTGAAACTATCGATCACCCCCCATTCGCGCAGCAACAAGGTTACGGCACCATTGGCACCCATGATGATGATGAAAGCGAAGGCAAGAGGCACGCCACTTAGATTGCTCGCCATGTTGGTGAACGCGACAGTCACGTCGCGCAAGGTGCCGTCAACACGTTTGATGGAGGCTGCACTGACCAAGGCAATCAGCAGGCCAATGAAACTTGAGCCTACCGAAATCCACAGGCTGTTTGCAAAAGCTTGCCGGTAAAACGACGAGCCCAATACTTCAATAAAGTTTGCGAGTGACCACAAGCCCTCGACTTTGACGCTGTTGATCAATACCCAAAATGCCGGGGCGAACGAAAACATGGACAACATCAGCAGCAGGGGCAACAACAATAGCGCAGCGCGCCAATGGCGCATGAGTGGCTTTCTCGCCGCAACAAGTGCAGAAGGGGCGGCGGACCGGCTTGAAGAGGGCGTCATGCAGCTAAGAGTTTCTTATTCCAGATTTTTTCATGAGAAACGCCAAGCAGTTCAGCAATGACGCCGCACAACTCGAGCTGGCGAGGCGCTGCTCCGGGGTCGTGACTGAAGTGTTTGCCAAAGATAAACAACGGCACCTGACGCTCTTCCGGCAACACCCCACGGTGGGTGTGATCTTTGTTCATGCCATGGTCACTGGTCACAAGGACTTGGTAGCCCTGCTCAATCCAAGTCGGCAGATGAGCCGATAGAAAATTATCAGCGCGCCGCGCCGCATTGCGGTATTGAGAACTTTCCAAACCATGGCGATGTCCTGCATCGTCCGTGTTCATCGGATGGATCAACAAAAAGTCAGGGTCATGCCGACGCCGCAAGATTTCACCATCAATGAAAAGATGGTCATCGGGATAGCTGTCAGCGTGGTAAAAAACACCATGTTGAATCGGCAGGCTTTCATCATCGGTGAAGCGGTCCCGGACCGCGTCATAGGGCGAGCGGTTGTAGAGTTCACTGATCCAGTGATAAGCCGCCGCAGCGGTTGTTGCGCCCGCCTTGCGCGCCAGGTGAAAAATGCTTTCCTCTGTTGAAAGTCTTGTTACGTCGTTGTGCACCACGCCGCTGTCGACGGGGCGAACGCCGGTCAGGACGCATTCATAGAGGGGACGCGACAGCGCCGGCAACTCGCAATCCATACGGTAAAGACTTGCGCGACCAGCCTCACGCAGTCCTTGCAGGTAGCCCATGCAGTCATGGGCTACCTGCCAGGCAAGGCCATCAATAAGAACCAGGATAACCTTGTTATTCACGTCATGCTTACTTGTTGTAAACTATGACTTGCTCTTGCCATTGGCGGGGCAAGGCCTTGGTGGTTACTTCCCATGCCGCAAAATCCTTGATGGGCTTGGCGTTCTGGTATTGCGCTTCAGGCAGCATCTTGGCTTTGACGTCTTTAGGCATGACGACAGACGTGCGAATAGGGCGAGCATTGCCGCGAGCCAGATTGATCTGGCCTTCATCGCTGAAGATGTATTCACGTGCCAGCTTGGCTGCGTTGGGGTTCTTGGCATATTTGTTGATGATCGTGGTGTAGCCAGCGATCACAGAGCCGTCCTGAGGAATGGCAACCGTGAAATTGGTAGCGTCCAGCTTGTTGCGATAGCTAAGGGAATTGAAATCCCACAAAAGACCCACTTCAACTTCGCCTTTTTCAAGATTTGCAATGCTCGGATTAGCCAGCGAAAGGCGTCCTTGCTTGGCCAGTTCTGCAAACAACTTGAATGCAGGGGCCAGGTTCTTCTCGTCACCACCGCCTGCGATCGCTGCGGCCAGTACCGCACTGTTGGCCTGCGAAGCAACACCGACCTCACCCACCGTGACTTTGTACGTACCCGCCAATAAATCTTTCCAGTTCTTTGGTGGGTTTTTCACCAGCTTGTTGTTGCTGATGAAAGACATCGTTCCGGTGTAAGCCAGCATCCAGTGACCATCGGCGTCCTTGGCCCAGGCAGGAACATCATTCCATGTCGTTGGCTTGTACGGCACTGTCACACCCTTGGCCACTGCAATCGGGCCAAAGGAGTGGCCCACGTCACCGATATCGCCAGAGGCGTTGGTTTTCTCGGCATCGAACTTGGCGATTTCCTGCGCCGAACTCATGTCCGTGTCCTGATGAGAGATTCCATATTTGCTCTTCATCTGAGCCCAGGTATCTTTCCAGTTCGCCCAGTCATCGGGCATGCCCAGACTGTTAACAACGCCTTCTTTTTTTGCCGCTGTGATGAGACTGCTTAGATCCGGCTGCGCATATGCGCCAGAAACCGCTGTCGACAAAACACCTGCAAGCAAACTCGTCATCAGTAATTTATTCATAATTTTCCTGTTTGGTCTAGACCAGATTAAGAGAGAGGCTTGAAGATACCTTTCCAAAATGACATTGGTGTGACATTCCATTGCGCCGCTTCTTGGCCGGTGAAAAGTGGAGTCGAAAATTTGTACGGAAAATTGTTGAATTTTCCGTAACGCGTGACAGACTCCTCGTCACGGTGAACGCAGCGTGGCAATCCATGATCGCGTCTCATCGACATCTGCGCGCATGCGCGGGTTGGATGGACAAACGGCGGCTGCATAAAATGAAAACCCTGGTGCGCCCCGAGTCGCCAGCCGCGTGGGGTGGTTCGCCGCAAGCGAAGCTCGCCGCCAGGGACAAAACTGCGCACCTTCTGCCAGCCGCCCACAGTCCACTTAAGAATCGGAGCAAGTTGCTCAAACAAGCGGAGCCACTTCTCATGACCCATACCGTGACAAAAAAATCTGCCACTCAAGTTGTCACCATTTATCAAGCACTGTTAGCTCAAATCATCAGTGGCACCCTGGCGACCGGCTCGAAACTTCCCTCCGAGCGAGAGCTCAGCAGCTTGTTTGCCACGACGCGCATCACGCTCAGGGAAGCACTGCAGAGAATGGCAATGGAAGGATCAATCTACCGGGAAAGCAGACGTGGCTGGTTTGTTACGCCACCTCGATTGGAGTACAACCTCATTACAAAATCGCTTTTTCATCAGATGGTTGAAAGCCAGGGGCGCAAGGCGGTTACCCAGGTTATCTCGACGAGTACCGAATTGGCGAGCCCTGAGTTGTGCCGGAAGATGAAGCTTCTTCCGTTGAGTAAGTTGCACCGCATACGCCGTCTGCGTTATGTCGATGGACGCGCTACCGTGTTTGTCGAACACCACCTCAATCCGGTTATTTTTCCGGATATCTTGAAAATGGATTTGACAGAGTCGCTGACATTGATATATCAAAAACAATATGGCATCCAATGTGGGCGCGCTACTTTTGATATTTATCCGACAGCTGCGGATGCCAGCGTGGCACACCATCTTAATTTGGCAGAAGGCAGTCCGCTGTTAATGATCATTCGCGTCAACTACGATCAAAATGGACGAATTCTTGATTGTGATCGCGAGTTCTGGCGTCATGATGCAGTCCGGATTTCTGTAGATGTAGGCAGCGAAGCTTTCAATTAACCCGCTTCGCTTTCTAAATCAGGGCAGGTCAGTGCCCTCTGCCACCGCTTCGATGCTCATCCGCCCGGTTGCCACCTTCGCGACCTTTATCACAGAACTCGACTTCAAACGCGCCTCAAACAGACTGGTTCCGACGAAAAATAGTCAATTGACAAAAACCTGTCAGAATTTGTCGGATGAGTGAAATCACCGACCCTTGGCACTTTCCACGCCCAGACCTGGCGCAGGCCTGCTTACAGGGTTTCGACCTCGGGTTAACTTCAGCGCGGGGTCTGTTTGCGCGCCGGCGCATGGGCAAGAGCGAGTTTTTGAAGCACGATTTGCTTCCCGCCGCGATGCGCGCCGGCTACCTGGCCGCCTACACCAACCTCTGGGATGACACCGACCACCCGGGGCAAGCGCTGGCAACCGCCATTCTGCTGGCAACACAGCCCAAGGGATTGGGTAAGTTCTGGGAAGACCTGAACACGCCGATCAGCAGGGTCAAGGGCAGCGGCAAGCTGGCGCTGGGCATCGAAGGCTCGCTCGAACTGGATTTGGCTCAAAAGGAAAAAGCGGCGGTACCCGCTATCCAGGCGGCATTGCGGGCGGCCGACAAGGCCAGGAAACGCTTGCTGCTAGTCATCGATGAGGCCCAGGTGCTTGCCGCTCCTGAGCACAAGGCGGTGGCGCACTCGCTGCGCGCGGGTCTGGACATTCGCAAGCCCGGCATCAAGGTGCTCTTCGCGGGGTCTTCGGAGGCGGCCTTGCGGGAGATGTTCTCGCGCTCGGCGGCGCCGTTTTATAACTGGGCTCCGCTGGAGCCCTTCCCATTGCTGGGGCGCGAGTTTGTCGACGCCACGGTCAGGCAGCTGGCCAGTGTGGCCAGGCAGCCCCTGAGTCTGGAAGATGCGCTGAAGGCGTTTGCCGCGCTGAAGGAGACGCCTGAATTCTTTCGGTGGTACATCGAGCGCTACCTGATATACCAGCAGCAGGGGCCCGAGCAGGCGCTGCAGTACACCCTGGCCCGGGTACACGACGATACCGGCTACGCCAGGACCTGGAAGGAACTCAGTCGCCCCGACCGTGCCGTGCTGCTGCTGGCGGCCCGCGGGGTACAGGACCTTTACGGTACCCAGGCGCTCAGGCAGCTTCAGGAGTTGCTGGAGTCTGCGGAGGTGACCGCCAGCGCGCCAAGAACGTCGATTCGCCGGCTCACCGGCGCCAAGCTCCAGCTGATGGCGCGCATTGACCATGGCGCCTACCGCTTCGAGGACCCCGAATTCCAGACCTGGGTAGCGGCGCGGCACACCGTCGACTGAAACCGCTATTGAAAGCAGTGGACCGGCTACAGTTTCCCCGGGGCTGATTCAATAACAGGACCCCGGGCCCACATCGTTGCGTGCCTGCCAAAGCAGCCCGGCATTCAGGCTTTCGGCTTGCGCCACACGCTGGCCAGCCAGGGCTGCTGTTCGAGCGGCAGGCCGGCGGGGCGGTAATAGTGCGTCAGTTCGACGAACCCTGCGGCTGACAAATAGTTGCGCCAGGCCTGCCAATCATGAAAAGCACCATAGCGCTCGCCGCTCCAGCCCTCCTGGCCGTCGCCCCTGGGGTTGGAAGTAAACAATACGCCGCCTGGTTTCAGGGTGGCATGCAACTGCTTGAGAACGCGCGGCAAGGCCTGGCTGGGCACATGGAACAGCACGGCGTTGGCGAACACGCCGTCAAACTGGGCTTCAGGCAAATCGAGTTCGAGGAAATTTTGCTGCAGCACTTCGCAACCGCTGTAGGCGCGCGCCATCGCGGCAAGCCGCGCGGCCCCCTCCAGGCCGGTGGGGTGGTGACCGAGTTCCTTGAAGGTCTTGAGGTCGCGTCCGGGTCCGCATCCGAAGTCGAGCAGTTCAAACGGCGGCGGTGCCGCAATGGCGTGCAGCAGCGCGGCGATGTTCTGGCTCACGTCATGAGCGCGCGTACCTTGCCAGAACTCCTCGGCATGGTGCTCGTAATGCGCCAGCGTCAGGGCGGCGATGCGTTCGATAGCGTCAGGAGGCTGGGTCATATCCGGTCATGCTATTCGATTTTTCGGTGGGCCATGAACGGCCAGAATCGGCATGAATTGGTAAGACTCGATGCTGTTGACCGCCTCAGGCTTTCAGGGCTCTCAATACGTTTTCGGCGGTGGCTGGCGCCGTCAGGCGGCCGCGTCGGGTTCCCCGAGCCGCGCCAGCATGGCGCTGCGCGCCGCATCGCGCAGCTGCAGGGCGGACTGCCAGTCATCGCCTGCCGCAAGCGCGGGCTTGCCAATCAGTACCTTGAGTTCACCACGGCGTGGCCGCCACTGACCTTCGCGCAGCAGGGAGCGGGTTCCGATCAGGGTGATCGATACCACTGGCGTACCGGATCGTGCGGCCGACAGAAACGCGCCCAGCCGGAACGACATCAGTCCGGGTTCGCGCCGAAATGTCCCTTCGGGGAAGAACATGAGGGATTGCCCGGCATGCGCCAGCTGCTCCAGCTCCTTCGTGTCTTCCACGCCGCGTGCGCTGTCGAAACGCTCGACAAAGGCGCAGCCGAGCCGGCGCAGCGGGATGGCGACGGCAGGGTTCAGCAGCAACTCCTGCTTGGCCACATAGGTGAATCGGGCTGGCAGCACCGCCGTGAGCAGGAGCGCATCCATGTAGCTGGCGTGATTGGCGACCACAATCACGGGCTCGCGGCCAGCGAGGTAATGCAAACCCTCTACCCGCGGTGCCAGTCCGACGAGCGCGAACCCCATGCGGGCGATGGCTCTGGCGATCTGCCGGCGCAAGATGCGCCCGGGCGCAAGCACGATCAGCAGCCAGGCCAGAGGCGCGAGGGCGGCAAGCACCGACCAGGCCCACGCGCTCCACAGCCACGCACGGCCCTGATGCACCCCACGTGCCAGCTGCGCCATGGCGCCGGCAAAGCCAAGATGTACAAGCTGGCGCCACGGCGCGCGCTGGGTGCTGCCGGTCTTGCCGCGTTCATACATCTCGCGGCAGGCGGCGCGCCGGAGCTTGCCGCTGGAGGTCTTGAGCACGGTGCGCGGCGGCACCAGCACGATATCGTCGACCGGCATGCCCATCAGGTCGACCGCCAGGTTGTTGATCTCGGACAGTATCCGGCTGCGTTCTGCGGCCTTGTCTTCGCGCGTCTCGGCGAGCACCACCAGCCGCTCGGTGCCCGAGCGCGCATCGGTGGCCGCAAACACGGCCACGCCGCCCTTGCGCATGCCGCGCACCCGGCCCACGGCTTCCTCCAGTTCCTGCGGAAACAGGTGGTGCCCGGCGCGGATGATGATGTCTTTCTCGCGCCCGGTCAGGTACAGCTCTCCCGCCGCGATGTAGCCCATGTCGCCGGTGTTGAGCCAGGGCCCGTCGAACAGGCGCGCCGTTGCTTCGGGGTTGCGGTAATAGCCGGCGGTTGCAGACGGGCCGCAGAATTGCACGTGCCCCTGCGCTCGCTCGGGCAGTTCCCGTCCGCTGGCGTCGGTGATGCGGATCTGGTGGCCGGGCAGGGGCAGGCCGCTGGAGACCAGGCTCAGCGCCTTGGGCGCGCTTGCCGGCGCGGCACGGGCGACGCCCAGGCGTGCGAGCGCGTCGCGATCCACCCGGTCAAGCAGCGGCCCGCGGCCGGGTGGAGGAAACGCCAGCCCGACGGCGGATTCCGCCAGGCCGTAGACCGGCGTCATGGCGGTGCGCTTGAATCCGTAGCGGACGAAACGCGTGGAGAAATGCTCTATCGTGTCAGGGCTGACCGGCTCGGCGCCGTTGTAGGCCAGCCGCCAGCAGCTCAAGTCCAGACCCGCAAGGTCGCGCTCATCGAGCTTGTTGGCGCACAGTTCATAGGCGAAGTTGGGCGCCGCCGAGACCGTGGCGCGATGCCGGTGGATGGTCCGCAGCCAGAATGCCGGCCGGGCGAGAAAAGCGAGTGGCGACATCAGCACCAGCCGGAAACCGACCAGGAGGCTGCCCATGCAGGCGCCGATCAGCCCCATGTCGTGGTAGAGCGGCAGCCATGACACGAAGGTGTCCGCAGCGGTGACGCCCGAGGCGCGTTCCATCGCCCGCAGATTGGCCAGCAGGTTGGCGTGGGTCAGAACCACGCCCTTGGGGTTGCCCGTGCTGCCGGAGGTGTATTGCAGGAAGGCGACATCCGCGGGTCCCGGCCTGGCTACGGATGGCCGCGCGCCAGCGCCGCTCAGGTCTGAGACCGTCAGTACCTTGCGCAGCGACGCGCACTGCGCGCGCAGCAGGTGGCCCAGGGTCTTGGCCGGGGCGACCGTGACGAGCATGACGGCCTGGGAATTCTCGATGATGCCGGCGCTGCGCCGCATGTGGTCCTCAATTTGCGAAGGTCGCGCTGGCGGGTAAAGCGGCACTGGTATGCAGCCGGCGTAGAGCGCACCGTAGAAGGCGGCAAAGAACTCGCGTCCCGTGGGCAGCATCACCGCCACTTTGTCGCCGGCGCCCAGCCCCTGCTGCTGCAGGCCCGCCGCCAGCGTCCTGGCCTGCGCCTGCAGCGCGCCGTAGCTGATGTCCTCCATGCTTTCACCCTCGCCATAAAGCGTGATGTGCACCCGGTCGCCGTGGGTTGCCACATGCCAGTCCAGCAGCTCGATCAGGGTGGACGCCGTGTCCGGCGGCCGGTCGGACTCCGCTCTCCCGGCAAGTTCGGGCGGCCCGCCACCCGGCAGTTCAGGTGGCGTGCCCGCACGGTCAGGGGCAGTGGCGCCGGTGCTGGCAGCGATCCCTGTCAGTCTGAGCAGATCACGGGGTGTCTCGGCACTGGTGAGGGCTTCCTCGTCCAGTCGCGCACCGAGTTCGCGCTCGATGCGGGCCAGCAATTCGGCGCGCGCCAGGCTGTCCAGGCCAAAGTCACGTTCGAGGGAATGGTCCAGACCCAGATGCTCCACCTCCGGGGCGTGGGGCCGCAACTCGCGCGCCAGGCCCTGCACGATGCCGAGCAGCCGTTGCGCATCGATTCGGCTGTCGGGCGCCGCGCCGGGTTGAAGTGGGGGAAGTGAAGGGCTCATTCGCGTCACCTGTTGGGCACGTTTCCCCTGCGTGACAGGCGGTCCGAACGCAAGGCGGCCCGTCGGCCGTGTACCGGATTCACGCCGCAGAGCAGCACCAGCCCGACGAGAAAATAGCTGCCGGTGGCCAGCCGGGACTGGCGGTGATCGCCGCCCGTCACCCAGCTTGTCATGCCGTAGGTCAGGGGCCCGGCGATCGACGCGAGCTTGACGGCAAGGCCCCAAAGGCCGAAGAATTCAGCCGCGCGCGAGGGGGGCGCCAGCACGCCCACCAGGGCCCGGCCGGACACCCGGCCCATGGCCCTGGCCCACAACTCGCGCGGTCGGACATCGGAGTGCGACATGGTCTGGAGGTGCCGGTCCTGAACTGGTCGAAGTGGCTTGGGCATCGTCATTTCCTGTGTCCCATGATTCTGCGCCGTTTCAATCGAACCAGGACGCCATAGATCGCCAACGCGGCGATCATGTGCTTCACCGTGTGCCCGCTGACCAGGCCGCTCAGCGCGGCAATCTGGTGATCCAGAAGATCGCCCAGCAAGGCCAGCAGGTACAGCCCGGTGATGGCAAGAACGTCCTTGTCGCCACTGTAGCGGGGCCGATAGAGCCAGAGCAGTAGCGGGACCAGCAGCATCGGGATCAACTGCATCAGGCCGTAGGCACGCAGGTCGCCCATGCCGTTCGCCTCGCTCCAGTTCCAGTAAACGACACTGCCCAGCCCGGCGGCGAGCAGCAGCGGCAGCAGGCGCAGCCCGGCGCTCGGATGGACGCGCTCGCACAGGTTGGCGGCGAGCCAGGACATCAGTGCGAGCGCCAGCGCTGCCCGGTCCCAGGCCAGCCGCTCGTTGTCCGGCGCAAGGTGGTAGTAGCCGGAGCCGAGGCCGACCAGGAGGGTGGCGAGAAAGAACAGCGTGTAGGGGCGGCTCTCGGCCGGCTCGATGAAAGCGCGCCGTGCTGCGGCACTGCGCAGGAAACGCAGGCCGGCCGTTCCCGCCAGCAGGATCAGGGCGTTGGAGCTGATATCGAGGCAACGGGGCAGGCCAAAGCAGACGTAGGGGTCGGCGAAATGATGGTACTGCTGCGGCTGCGGGACGCGCGGCAGCAGCCATGCCAGGGCGGCCAGCGCCGCCACCAGCAGCAACAGGCCGGCGGCCTTGACGCGTGGATCGGCCAGCCGCCATGCGTTCATCGTGCCTCCTCGCGCTGCGCCAGCAGCAGGTCGATGACGCGCCACAGCCGCCACAGGTCGGGGAGGTCTTCGCTCCAGAAACGCCAGGAGCGCAGATTGGACATATCCAGTTCCACATGGCCGAGCACACGATGGATCAGAAACACGCTGGCCTGCCCCTCTGGCACGGCGGCGGCGAGCGCCAGGCTCTCCGGGTAAGGAATGAGGTTGTCGTTCCGGCCGTGCACCAGGATGAGTCTTGCCTTGAGTGGCTTCAGATCATGGCGCGACAGGTCCAGGCGTTCGATATCCGCAAGCATGGCCTCGGGCAGCCTTGAGAGCAGCTCGGGAAAACGTGCGGGATCAGGGTTGGCGGCCAGCGCATACACCGCGTGCGCCTCGGCGCTCAGCTCCGCAGCGAGCGGTGACAGGTCAGCGTGGGAGTCGCGCATGCGCTGCGCCACCATGCGGTCGAATATCTCGCCGTCACGCCCGTTGGCAAGGTAGTCCAGACTGGCATGGAGCAGCACCATTTTGCCGGTGTCGTCCGGGGTCAGGGCGTGCCATTTGCCTTCCTGCTCGAACCAGCCGGTGGTGAAGAAGCGCATCGCGCGGGGCAGGTCGTGGTAGCCGCCGACGCCCAGGATGAAGCGCACCTGTTCCCGGATGTCGTCTTCCAGCGCGGCAAGGAGTGCAGGGCCGACCGAGTAGCTGAAGGCGAACAGGCCGGCGCGGCCGCCGGGGGCCAGTTCCGGGCGGCTGGACAGCCAGGCGAACGCATCCGCGATCTCACGGGCATCCGAGGGGCGCACCCGCAGTTGGCGAAAGCCGGCAAGGTCGGGTGTCAGCACCGCAAAGCCGGCGCGCGCCAGGGTCGAAGCGAAGGCTGTCAATCGCGGGTCGTCCTTGCCCTGTGGCACAGCGCCGGGCACCACGACGATGGCGGCGCGTGGACAGTGCTTGCCGCGACTGGATGCATCCCGTGCCTGTTCGCCGCCGACGGCGACGCAAGCGTCCAGCTTGCCCGGCAAGTAAAGGTCGGCGCGATGGCTACGCCCCGCCACCGTGTAGGTCATGGTCTGCCGCTGCGGTGCGGCGGTGGTCCGCTTGAGCCGCGATGTGCCCTGTGCCGCGGCGAAATCCTGCAACACCAGCGCGGCTTGGTAGTGCCGTGCCGGCGCGCAGCCCGCCAGCAGGATGAGGAGCGCCACGGCCATCACGCGGAAAGAGGCTTGCGACATCACCTTGCCCTGCCCCTGCGCTCAGTCGGCCCCTGCGGAGGCCGCGGGCTCCTCCTTCAGCTTTCTGCGCAAGATCTTGCCAATCGGGGACTTCGGTAGATTGTCGCGAAATTCCACGTGCTTCGGCACCTTGTACCCCGTCAGGTTCGCCCTGCAGTGCGCAATCACCGCTTCGGCGGTGAGGCCTGGATCTTTCTTCACCAGATAAAGCTTGACCACTTCGCCGCTTTTTTCATCCGGCACGCCCGCCACGCCCACTTCCTTGATGCCGGGGAGCATCATCACCACGTCCTCGATCTCGGTCGGGTAGACCTTGAAGCCGGACACCACGATCACGTCCTTGCTGCGGTCGATGAACTGGATGCTGCCATGGTCGTCCATCACAGCCATGTCCCCGGTACGCAGCCAGCCGTCGGGGCCCAGGACGCGGGCGGTTTCCTCGGGCATGTTCCAGTAGCCCCGCATGACCTGTGGCCCCTGCACGCAGATTTCACCCACTTCGCCCGGGGGGAGTTCCCGTCCTGCCTCGTCCCTGATCGCCACCCGGGTGGAGGGCAGCGGCATGCCGATCTTGCCGCTGAACGTCTTGGCCTCCAGCGGATTGGCGCAGACGATGGGGGCGGCTTCTGTCAGGCCGTAGCCCTCGATCAGCGGCACGCCCATTACCTGCTGCCAGCGCTCCGCCACCGTGCGTTGCACCGCCATGCCGCCGGCCACCGCCACCTTGAGCGCGCCGGCATTGGCCTGTTGCACTTTTTCAAAGCCGGGGGCGTTGAGCAGCATATTGAACAGGGTGTTGACGCCGGTGATGGCGGTGAAACGGGTCTTGCTCAGTTCTTCGATGAAGGCGGGAATGTCGCGCGGATTGGTGATGAGAATGTTGTTCGCACCCCATTTCACGAAGGTCAGCAGATTGGCCGTGAGCGCGAAGATGTGGTAGAGCGGCAGCGGTGTGACGATCACCTCCTCACCCTCCTTGAGCGTGCCGCCGATCCAGGCCGAGGTCTGCTCCACATTGGCCACCATGTTGCCGTGCGTCAGGATCACGCCCTTGGCCACACCGGTGGTGCCGCCCGTGTATTGCAGGAAGGCGATGTCCTCGTGTGTGAGTGCAACGTCGGCGGGCGTTTGGCGGGCGCCAGATTTCAACGCGTCGTTGAAGGCCACCGCGCCCGGCAGTTGCCAGCGCGGCACCATGCGCTTGATCCGCTTGACGGCGAAGTTGACCAGGCAGGCCTTGACCGGCGGGAACAGATCGCCCACTTGGGTGGTGATGATGTGGCGCACGGCGGTCGTGGCGACGATTTCCTGCAGGGTGTGCGCGAAGTTCTCCAGCACCACGATCGCCACGGCGCCGGAGTCGGCCAGCTGGTGCTGCAATTCGCGCGCGGTGTAGAGCGGATTGACGTTGACCACCACCAGGCCGGCGCGCAGCGCGCCGAACAGCGCCACCGGATATTGCAGCAGGTTGGGCAGCATGATGGCCACACGGTCGCCACGGCGCAGCCCGATCACCTGCTGCAGGTAGGCACCGAAATTCCGGGAGAGGCGGTCGAGCTCGCCATAGGTCAGGGCAACGCCCATATTGGTGAAAGCGGGGCGTTTCGGGTACCGCGCGCAACTATGTTCAAGCATGTCCTTG
Organism: Polaromonas sp.; assembly: GCF_030682935.1. GTDB lineage: Bacteria > Pseudomonadota > Gammaproteobacteria > Burkholderiales > Burkholderiaceae_C > Polaromonas. The sequence continues at coordinate 7,913 of NZ_JAUXNA010000310.1, read as the reverse complement.
AGCGAGGCAAAGCGGAAGATGTCGATCTCCGCCGGAACGCTTGCGGGATAGTACTTCAGCCAGATCGGTTCCATACCACTCTCCCTTGTCGTAGTTCTTTTTCAAGTGTTGAGTCTACAGATTGCGCCAACTTGCACAAGTGAACGCCGGTGTCGGGACTTGCCCTCTTGATGGGCGCCGGGTGGCAGGCGGCATGATCGTTCTGATGTCAAATCGTCACCTTGCCGGGGAATGCGCACTTCGCTGCCGTTTCCAGGGTGACATGACGACAAGGCAACTCAGTGACCAGCAAGCAACCCAACTTAGGCTTTGACAATGCCGGTGCGCCAAGCACACGCGTGGTGAAGTCAGGCTCAGGCTTTCAGCGACCTCAACACGTTCTCGGCGGTAGCCGGTGCATCCAGCCGAACCACACCACTGCGCGCGGCCGCCACAGCCTCCTTCAGCGCTTCCAGCACGCTGATCGCCAGCATCAACGGCGGCTCGCCAACGGCCTTGCTGCCGAACACGTTGTCTTCACGGTTGGGCTCCGGCCAGAGATCGATTTTGAAGTGCTCGGGAATGTCGCCGGTCGCCGGGATCTTGTAGGTGCTGGGCGCGTGGGTGCTCAGGTGGCCCTTGTCATTCCACACCAGTTGCTCGGTGGTCAGCCAGCCCATGCCCTGCACGAAGCCGCCTTCGATCTGGCCGATGTCGATGGCCGGGTTGATCGAGGTGCCGACGTCGTGCAGGATGTCGACTTTCAGTACGCGGCTTTCGCCGGTCAAGGTGTCTATGGCCACTTCGGCGCAGGCGGCACCGTAGGCAAAGTAGTAAAACGGCCGGCCGCTCAGCGCGGCTTGGTCGTAATGGATTTTGGGCGTGCGGTAAAAGCCGTCGCTCCAGAGCTGGATCCGGTTGGCATGGGCCTGCCGGACGACGTCGGCAAACAGCCGGGTGGCGGTGGGCGTGATCACCTGGCCGCCGCCAAAGCACACGGCGCCGGCGCCGCAGCGGTCCAGCCCGGCCACAAACTGCGCCAGCTTGCCCTTTACCTTGCGGGCGGCGTATTGCGCGGCTCTGGCGTTGAGGTCGGTGCCGGCGGAGGCGGCCGTGGCCGAGGCGTTGGGGATTTTGCTGGTGTCGGCGGCGGTGGCCAGCACCTGGTCGAGCGCCACGCCGAGTTCGTCGGCGACGATTTGCGCCACCTTGGTGTTCAGGCCCTGGCCCATTTCGGTGCCGCCGTGGTTCACCTGCACGCTCCCGTCGGTGTACACATGCACCAGCGCACCCGCCTGGTTGAACAAGGTGGCGGTAAACGAAATGCCGAATTTCACCGGCGTGATGGCGATGCCGCGCTTGATGACCGGGCTGCTGGCGTTCCATGCCGAAATGGCTTGTTTGCGACGTGGATAGTCCGCAGTCAGCGCCAGTTTTGAGAGCAAGGGTTCGAGGATATTGTCCTCCACGGTCATGCCGTAATGGGTGACGTTGCGCGCAGTCACGCCATAGAGATTGCGCCTGCGCACGGCCAGCGGGTCCAGCCCCAGCTGGCGCGCAATGTCGCCCAGGATGGATTCAATGACGATCATGCCCTGCGGCCCGCCAAAGCCGCGAAAGGCCGTGTTGCTTTGGGTGTTGGTTTTGCAGCGGTAGGATGCGATGTGTACGTCCTGCAAAAAGTAGGCGTTGTCGGCATGAAAAATCGCGCGGTCGGCCACGGGGCCCGACAGGTCGGCGCTGAAGCCGCAGTTGACGGCCATCATCAGCTGCAGGCCGGTAATGCGCCCGCTGTCGTCAAAGCCCACGCTGTAATCGTAGGCAAACGGGTGGCGCTTGCCGGTGACCAGGAAGTCGTCATCGCGGTCCAGGCGCAGCTTGATGGGTGCGTTGAGTTTGCGGGCCGCCACCGCCGACCAGACGGCCAGGTGACCGGCCTGGGTTTCCTTGCCGCCAAAGCCGCCGCCCATGCGCCGGCATTCGACACGCACCGCGTGCTGGTCAATGCCCAGCGCGTGCGCCACCCAGTGCTGCACCTCGCCGGGGTGCTGCGTGCTGGAATAAACCAGCCACTGGTGTTGCTCCTGGGGCAGCACGTAGGCGATCTGGCCTTCAAGATAGAAATGCTCCTGGCCGCCGACTTCCAGCGTGCCGTGCAAGGTGTGCAGCGCGCTTTTCAGCGCCTGGACGGCATCACCGCGCTGCACAAAAACCGGTGGCAGCACATAGCTTTGCGCCTTCAGGGCATCACGCAGGTTCAGGATGGCGGGCAGGGTGTCGATGTGGCAGCGCACCTGGCGCGCGGCGCGCCTGGCCTGCATCACCGATTCGGCCACCACCACGCCGATCACCTGGCCGATGTGCTGCACGGTGCTATGGGCAAACACCGGCTCGTCGTGCGAGAAGTTGCCCAGCACCCGGTCACCGGGAATGTCGCGCGCCAGAATCACGCCGCGTACGCCGGGCATCGCCAGCGCCGCTGCCGTGTCCACGTCCAGCAGCCGGCCATGCGCCACGGTCGAAAGAATCGGCGCGGCATACAGCGTGCCCCGGATTTCCGGGATGTCGTCCACATAGGTGGCGGAACCCGCCACCTGGGCGCGGGCGCTCTCATGAAAGGCTGAACGGCCTGCGGCCGGGGGCTGGCCCGTCAGGTCTTGGTCGGCGCTCATGCCGGGTCCTCCAGCGTGAAGGATTCCAGGTTGATTTGCTGCTGGCCCTGGCTTTCAAGCCAGTAGCGCCGCAGCAGATTGCCCAGCACCTCGACCCGGTAGGCGCTGGAGGCCCGCATGTCCGAGATCGGCGAAAACTCGGTGCGCAGCGTGGCCATGGCTTTTTGAACCGTCGCCTCGGTCCAGGACTGGCCCATCAACACGGCTTCGGTTTTGACGGCGCGTACTGGCGTCGCGGCAACCCCGCCTGCGCCAATCGATGCATGGGTCACGGCACCTTTGTCGATGTGCAGCTTGATCGCCAGGCATACGGCAGAAATGTCGTCGTCGTAGCGCTTGGAAATCTTGTAGACCTTGAGATTTTCCCCGTCTGTGGGCTGGGGCAGCTTGATCCAGGCCAGAACCTCGTCGCCCGCCATCACGTTTTGGCGGTAGCCGGTGTAGAGCTGCTCCAGCGGCAGTTCACGCTGGCCCCGAATGCTCATGAGCGCCACGCTGGCGCCCAGCGCAATCAGCAGCGGCATGGCGTCGCCAATCGGCGAGCCGTTGGCGACGTTGCCGCCCAGCGTGCCCGAGTTGCGCACCGGGAGGCCGGCAAAGCGGGTGGCAAAGGTTTGCAACTGCGGCCGGTCGGCGACCAGGGCGGCAAAGGCGTCGCTGAGCGTGACCGCCGCGCCTACCGCGATGTGCTGCGGGTGCTGCTCGATGCGGCGCAATTCGGCCACCTTGGTGATGTCGAGCACCTTGGAAAACTGCTGGTGCAGCTTGGTCACCGACAGGCCCACGTCGGTGCAGCCCGCCACCAGCTGCGCGTCCGGGTGCGCGGCGCGGGCGCGCAAGAGGGCGTCCAGCGTTTTTGGGGATTTGTAAGAAAAATCAGCCTCTGGCCCAATATCAGAGGGTGCTAGCTGCTCTAGTTTTTGTAGCAAATCGGCTTCGTCGATGGCCGCGCGCGGCAAGGTGCCCATGCGTTGCGCGGCGTCCAGAATCGGCCGGTAGCCGGTGCAGCGGCACAGGTTGCCCGAGAGGTCCTGCTGCGCCAGTTCGCGCGTGATGGTCTGGCCCTGGCAGACATGGTTCTGGTACATGCCGAACAGACTCATGACAAAGCCCGGCGTGCAAAAACCGCACTGCGAGCCGTGGCATTGCAGCATGGCTTGTTGCGCCGGATGCAGCGTGCCGTCTTTGGCCGCCAGGTCTTCCACGCTCCACAGCGCCATGCCGTCAATCGAATGCGCCAGGCGAATGCAGCTGTTGACCGCGCGAAAGCGCAGGCTGCCGTGCTCGGCTTCGCCCAGCACCACGGTGCAGGCGCCGCAGTCGCCTTCGCCGCAGCCTTCCTTGGTGCCGGTCAGGTGCAGGTCCTCGCGCAGCAGCGCCAGCAGGGTGCGGCTGGGTGGTACATTGTTCAGGGAAACAACTTCGCCCCGCCTGATGAAGCGCAGGGTTTTCACGGAATTGCTGTCAGTCAATGGGTGCGTCATGCGGGTCATAGCCTTCAGGGTAAAACACGCGGGCGCTGGCCGCCATATGAAAGAGCATATCAAGCGCATGGTTAAACAGGTATGAAATATCCGGTGTCCTTCGACAAAATTGCCGACAAGATTGACCTCCATCTCATCCGGGTCCTGAACACCGTGCTTACCGAACGCAGCGTTTCGCGCGCCGCCATCCGCCTGGGAATGTACCAACCGGCCGTCAGCGCGGCGCTCAAGCGCCTGCGCGGACTGGCCGGCGACCCGATTCTGGTGCGGTCCGGTGCCGGCATGGTGCCCACCGATGCGGGTCTGCGCATGATCGAGCCCTCGGCCAGCATTTTGCGCGCCGCCGGCATGCTGTTCAGCGACGCCCGGGGCTTTGACGCGGCCACCGCGCAAAGCACTTTCCGGCTGGCCGCCAGCGACTACCTCGACCCTCTGTTTTTGCCGCAGCTGGTCGCGCAAATCAAGGCTCAGGCGCCAGGCTGTCCGATTGAAATTCACCCGCTGTCGGCCGCGTCTGATTACCGCGCGCACCTGGCAGAGGGGCGGGTCGATCTGGTGATTGGCAACTGGGCCGCGCCGCCCGATGACCTGCACCTGGCGCGTCTGTTCGACGATGAGGTGGTGTGCCTGGTGGCCAACGACCACCCGGCGGCGCGGCGTGGCTGGGACGCGGCGATGTGGCTGGAGGCCGAGCACATTGCGCCCATGGCCACGCATCCCGGCGCCAAGGGCGTGATTGACGAGCATCTGGCCGCCCTGGGCATGACGCGCAACATCACGGTGCGCTGCGCGCACTTTGGTCTGATGCCGTCCATGGTGGCTTCCAGCTTGCTGGTCATGAGCACCGGTCGCCAGTACTGCGAGCGCTTTGCCGGATTGCTTCCGGTCAAAATACTGCCTTGCCCGATAGCGTTTCCCCGCATGATGTACTACCAGCTCTGGCACGAACGCACGCATGCCTCTAACGCCGCCAAGTGGCTGCGCGAGCGGGTCAAGTCGGTCGCTGCTTCGCTACGAAAATAATAGCTGTATTAACCCGTCAGTAAAGGGTTAGAGGCCTTAAACATTAAAAAACAACAAGTATCCAGCGATTCATGACTGCCTTGCCTCCCCCCACCGAACCCCCGGCCGCCAGCCCGCCCCGGCTGCAGCTTCGCGGCATCAGCAAGCGCTACCCCGGCGTGGTCGCCAACGACGATATCTCGCTGGCGGTTCAGCCGGGTGAAATCCATGCGGTGCTGGGCGAAAACGGCGCTGGCAAGTCGACGCTGATGAAAATCATCTACGGCTCGGTCAAACCCGACGCCGGCAGCGTGAAGGTCGATGGCCAGAGCGTCGTGATAAGCAACCCGCAGGAAGCGCGCGCGCTCGGCATCAGCATGGTGTTCCAGCATTTCAGTCTGTTCGACACGCTGACGGTGGCGGAAAATGTCTGGCTCGGCCTGGGCAAACACCTGAGCCTGGCCGACGTGTCCCAGCGCATCACGCAGACCACCGAGGCCTACGGCTTGCAGCTGGACCCGACGCGGCCGGTGCACACGCTCAGCGTGGGCGAGCGCCAGCGCGTGGAAATTGTGCGGGCGCTGCTGACCAACCCCAAGCTCTTGATCCTGGACGAGCCGACCTCGGTGCTGACGCCGCAGGCGGTTGACAAGCTGTTTGTCACGCTGCGCCAACTGGCCGCCCAGGGCTGCAGCATCTTGTACATCAGCCACAAGCTGCATGAAATCCGTGCGCTGTGCGCCGCCTGCACCGTGCTGCGTGCAGGCAGGGTGTCGGGTGAATGTGATCCGCGCCAGGAGTCCAACGCCTCGCTGAGCCGCCTCATGATTGGCGCCGAGCCGCCCGCGCTGGCGCAGCGCGACGTCAAAATCGGCGACGTCGTGCTGGAGGTGCGGCAACTGAGCCTGGCCAAGGGCGACCAGCATGGTGTCGACCTGCAGCAGATTGCGCTGCAGGTGCGCGCCGGTGAGGTGGTGGGCATTGCCGGTGTTTCGGGCAACGGCCAAAAGGAGCTGCTGGTTGCGCTGTCGGGTGAAGACACGCGGGCGGCCGCTGCGGCGATTGTCGTCAAGGGGCACAACGCGGGCAAGCTCAGCCCCGGCCGGCGCCGCGCCCTGGGGCTGCACTTTGTGCCTGAAGAACGGCTGGGCCGGGGCGCCGTGCCGTCGCTGTCGCTGGCCCGCAACCTCATGCTCACGCGCACGGAAGCCGTGGGCGCGGGCGGCTGGCTCAAGGGCGGCGCGCTGCAGGCGCAGGCCCGGCGCATCATCGCGCGCTTCAAGGTCAAGTGCGGCGGCCCGCAGGCGGTGGCCCGGTCCTTGTCGGGGGGGAATCTGCAAAAATTCATCATGGGCCGCGAGATCGATGCCAACCCGGCGCTGCTCATCGTCTCGCAGCCGACCTGGGGCGTGGACGTGGGTGCGGCCGCGCAGATACGCGGCGAGCTGCTCAAGCTGGCGGGTGCCGGTTGCGCGGTGCTGGTGGTCAGCGAAGAACTCGACGAGCTGTTTGAAATTTCGGACCGGCTCTACGTGATGGCCAAGGGCCAGCTCTCGCCGCCGCTGCCGCGCGCCCAGGCCACGGTGGAACTGGTCGGCCAGTGGATGAGCGGCTTGTGGACGCCCGCCGCAACAGGAGCCCAGCATGGCGCAGCTTGAAGCCCGGCCCCAGGCCTCGTCGTTCTGGACCCTGGCCTCGCCGATTTTGGCGCTGCTAATCACGGTGGTGGTTGGCGTGGGGTTGTTCGTGGCGCTGGGCAAAGACCCGGTCAAGGGCCTGCAGGTGTTCTTTTGGGAACCGATTCGCACGCCCTATGCGCTCGGCGAGCTGATGGTCAAGGCCACACCCTTGCTGATCATTGCGCTCGGCCTGGCGGTGTGCTTTCGCTCCAACGTCTGGAACATCGGCGCCGAAGGCCAGTTTGTCATGGGCGCCGTCGCGGCAGGCGGCGTGGCCCTGCTGGCCGACAAAAATACCGGACTCTGGATCATGCCGGTGATTTTGCTGGCCGGCGTGATCGGCGGCATGGCGTGGGCCGGCATCACCGCCTTTTTGCGGGACCGCTTCAACGCCAATGAAATCCTGGTCAGCCTGATGCTGGTGTACGTGGCCGGCATGGTGCTGAACTTCCTGGTGTTTGGCCCCTGGAAAGACCCGGCCGGCTACAACTTTCCGCAAACCAGGACCTTTGAAGCCGTGACGCAAATCCCGCGCCTGATGGCGGGCTCGCGCGTCACCATCGGCATTCTGTTGGGCCTGGTCGGGGTGCTGGTCATGTGGCTGTACCTGTTTCGCACCTACGCAGGCTTTGCGCAAGAGGTCAGCGGCCTGGCCCCGGCGGCGGCGCGCTATGCCGGGTTTTCGTCGCGCCGGGCTTTGTGGGTGGCGCTGCTGGTCTCCGGCGGGGCATCGGGCCTGGCGGGCGCGCTGGAGGTGGCGGGACCGATTGGTCAGCTCACGCCTTACGTGCCGGCGGGCTACGGCTTTGCGGCCATCATCGTGGCCTTTGTCGGTCGCCTGCACCCGGTGGGCATTGTGTTTTCAGCACTGCTGATGAGCATGTTCTACATCGGCGGCGAGCTGGCGCAGTCGCGCCTGGGCCTGCCCAAGTCGCTGACGGGCGTGTTCCAGGGCCTGCTGCTGTTCAACCTGCTGGCCTGTGACACCCTGATTGCCTACCGGTTCAAATTTACCAGCGCCTTCTTCCCGCGCACCCAAGGAGCGCGCTGATGGATTCCACCGCACTGCTGATCGCTTCCACCCTGAGTGCCGGCAC
>NZ_JAUXNA010000297.1 GCF_030682935.1 Polaromonas sp. | reverse complement strand
GCCGATCAAGCTGCGCACCAGTTCCAGCCACGAAGAGGGTTGCGAGCGCGAATTCGCCATCTCGACCAAGGAATTGATCGGCGAGAAGGGCAAAGTCACCGGCCTGAAAACCGTTCGCGTCGAATGGAAGGACGGCAAAATGGTCGAGGTGCCGGGTTCCGAAAAAATCCTCAAGGCCGACCTGGTGTTGCTGGCCATGGGCTTTGTCTCGCCGGTGGCCTCGGTGCTCGAATCCTTTGGCATTGAAAAAGACAAGCGCGGCAACGCCAAGGCCAGCACGGAGTTCACGGGCGGCTATGCCACCAACGTGCCCAAGGTGTTTGCGGCGGGCGATATCCGGCGCGGCCAGAGCCTGGTGGTGTGGGCTATTCGCGAAGGCCGCCAGGCCGCGCGCGCGGTGGACGAGTTTTTGATGGGCTTCAGCGACCTGCCGCGGTAAAGAACGTAATCATTTATGATGCGCAAGCCGGATAAACCCGGCTTTTGCTTTTTTATGGCCTCATCTTCTTCCGAATCCCTTGTTGAACTGCGAAACCTGACCTTTGGGTATGGGGAACGCGTCATTCTGGACGACATCTCGCTGTCGGTGCCTAGAGGCAAGGTCACGGCCCTGCTGGGCGCTTCCGGCGGCGGAAAAACAACCATTTTGCGTCTGATAGGCGGCCAGAACCGGGCCCAGTCCGGCCAGCTGCTGTTTGACGGCCGGGACGTCACGCCCATGAACCAGGCGCAGCTCTACGCCGCGCGGCGCCGCATGGGCATGCTGTTCCAGTTTGGCGCCCTGTTTGCCGATTTGAGTGTGTTCGAAAACGTCGCCTTTCCGCTGCGCGAGCACACCGACTTGCCCGAGGCCCTGATTCGCGACATCGTGCTCATGAAGCTCAATGCCGTGGGCCTGCGCGGCGCGCGCGACCTCATGCCCAGCGAAGTGTCCGGCGGCATGGCGCGGCGCATTGCGCTGGCGCGCGCGATTGCCCTGGACCCCGAACTGGTGATGTACGACGAGCCCTTTTCCGGGCTCGATCCGATTTCTCTGGGCACGGCGGCACGGCTGATCCGGCAGCTCAATGACAGCATGGGGCTGACCAGTATTTTTGTCTCGCACGAGTTGGAGCAGACGTTTGCCATTTCCGACCACGTGATCATTCTGGCCAACGGCAAAGTGGCCGCCGAAGGCACGCCCGACGAGGTGCGCCAGAGCACCGACCCGCTGGTGTACCAGTACGTGAATGCCTTGCCGGATGGCCCGGTCCGTTTTCAGTATCCCGGCCCAAGCGTTGACGACGACTTCGGTCCTGCGCTCCAATCCGGGTCCAGGCCGCCGGGAGTTTCATCATGAGTTGGTATAAGCCCTCGGACGTCGGGTTCGCCACGCGCAACTGGCTGGCCAATCTGGGCCAGGGCGCCCGGCTGTTCTTTCAGTTGCTGACAACGTTTGCTTCGAGCTTCAGGCGCTTTGCCCTGGTGCGTGACCAGATCCATTTTCTCGGTAATTACTCGCTGGTCATCATTGCGGTATCTGGCCTGTTTGTCGGCTTTGTTTTTGGCCTGCAGGGCTACTACACGCTGCAGCGCTTCGGCTCGTCCGATTCACTGGGCTTGCTGGTCACGCTGACGCTGGTGCGCGAACTCGGGCCGGTGGTCACGGCGCTGCTGTTCGCCGGGCGGGCCGGCACCTCGCTGACGGCCGAGATCGGCCTCATGAAGGCCGGTGAGCAGATCAGCGTCATGGAAATGATGGCGGTGGACCCGGTCAAGCGCATTCTGGCGCCCCGTTTCTGGGCCGGCGTGATCACCATGCCCTTGCTGGCTGCCGTCTTCAGTGCCATGGGCATTATTGGCGGCTGGGTCGTGGGCGTGGTCATGATCGGCGTGGATGCCGGTTCGTTCTGGAGCCAGATCCAGGGCGGTGTCGATGTCTGGAAGGACGTGGGCAACGGCATTGTCAAGAGCATCGTGTTCGGCTTTACCGTGACTTTTATTGCGCTGCTGCAGGGTTTTGAGGCGCAAGCCACGCCGGAAGGGGTGGCCAGCGCCACCACCCGCACGGTGGTCGTGGCCTCCCTGGCGGTTCTGGGTCTGGATTTCATCCTGACCGCGATGATGTTTACTACTTAAGGAGAGTGTGGTGCAACGCTCAAAGAATGATGTGTGGGTCGGTTTGTTTGTGCTGGTGGGGGGCGTGGCCATCCTGTTTCTGGCGCTGCAGGCCGCCAATTTGCTGACGCTGAGTTTTCAGTCCACCTACCGGGTGACGGCCAAGTTTGACAATATCGGGGGTCTCAAGCCCAAGGCGGCGGTGCGCAGCAGCGGCGTGGTGGTGGGACGTGTGGACGACATCACCTTTGACGACAAAACCTTCCAGGCGCGCGTCACGCTGGCCATGGAAGACCGCTATGCTTTTCCCAAGGACAGTTCGCTGAAAATCCTCACCAGCGGCTTGCTGGGCGAGCAGTACATTGGCGTGGAGGCGGGCGGAGCCGAAAACAACCTCGCCCCAGGCGACAACATTTCCAGCACGCAATCGGCCGTGGTGCTTGAAAATTTGATTGGCCAGTTTTTGTTCAGCAAAGCGGCAGACAGCAGCCCAGGGCCAGCCGCTGCAACGCCATCCGGGAGTAAAGAAAAAAAATGACAACACCACTCGCGACAAAGAAATCCCTGGGGTGGGCCTCGGCGGCCTTGGTGCTGGCCCTGTTGCAGGGCTGCGCCACCGGACCGAATGCCAATCCGGCCGATCCGCTGGAGCCCCTGAACCGCACGGTGTTCAAGTTCAACGATGGCCTGGACCGGGCCGTCATCAAGCCGGTGGCGACCGCCTACCAGAACGTCACGCCCGCGCTGGTGCGCACCGGCGTCACCAATTTCTTTGGCAATATTTCAGACGTCTGGTCCGTGGTCAACAACGTGCTGCAGGCCAAGCCGCAAGCCGCAGCTGAAAGCTTTTTTCGCGTCACGATCAATACCTTGTGGGGACTGGGCGGCATTTTCGATGTTGCGAGCGAGATGAAAATCCCCAAACACAGCGAGAACTTTGGCCAGACCCTGGGGCATTGGGGTGTCGCATCCGGCCCCTATCTGGTGTTGCCGGTGTTCGGCCCCTCCAACGTGCGGGACTCCGTTGGCAGGCTGGTTGATTCTCAAGGTGACCTCGTGACTCAGGGCGTTGACAATATTTCCGTGCGCAATTCGCTGGTCGGCTTGCGCCTGGTCAACCTCCGGGCGAACTTGCTGGGTGTTGAAGACTTTCTGGAGCAGGCGTCACTGGACAAGTACACGTTTGCGCGTGACATCTATATGCAGCGCCATCGCTCGTCACGTGCCGTCGACGCCCCGGCCGAAGAGCGCTACGACCTGCCTGAAGAGGCGCCCGGCGCTGAACAGCCCACAGTGCCTGTGCCGGCCAGCAACTAAAGAGACCTTGGCAACAAGCTTTACAAGACTGCCGAAAAACTTCATCGCCTGCTGCGAAACCAGTGCGCAAAATATCACTCGAACCCCGAACACTCAGCAAACTACGCAGGCCGCGATGCTGACAAACAGGTGGTTCGTCATCGAAGGAAAATCATGAAACGTAGAACCCTTGGCCGCTTGCTGGCCGCCTCGCTCAGCCTGGCATTGCTGGCCGCCACACCTTTTGTTCGCGCCGCCGAAGAGGCGCCTGACGCACTGATCCAGCGTGTTTCCGTGGAAGTGCTGGACGCCATCCGGGCGGACAAAAACGTTCAGGCCGGCGACATGACCAAGGTGCTCGCGCTGGTCGACAGCAAGGTCATGCCGCACGTGAATTTCACGCGCATGACCGCTGCAGCGGTGGGCCGCAGCTGGCGCCAGGCGACGCCTGAGCAGAAAAAGCGTCTGCAGGAGGAGTTCAAGGCGCTGCTGATCCGTACCTACTCCGGTGCCCTGTCGCAGGTCAACGACCAGCGCCTCAACGTCAAGCCCCTGCGTGCGGCGCCAACCGACACCGAGGTCATCGTGCGCACCGAGGTCATCGGTCGGGGCAACCCGGTTCAGCTCGACTACCGCATGGAAAAAACCGCCACGGGCTGGAAGATTTATGACCTGAATGTGCTGGGCGTCTGGATGGTGGAAACCTACCGCACCCAGTTCGCGCAGGAAATCAATGCCAATGGCGTCGAGGGCCTGATCGCAGCGCTCGCGCAGCGCAACAAGTCAAATGTCGGCGGCCAGAAGTCCTGATCAGGCCTTTTTGTGTTGACACTTCCCGCTGTCTTGACGCATGCCGCATCGGCTGCGTTTGCCCGTGGCTTGCCGCAGGCGGTGCAGTCCCAGCCGACTGAAGTGCTGGCTGACGCCAGCGCCCTGCAGCAGTTTGACTCTTCTGCGCTGGCGGTGCTGCTGGAGTGCCGCCGCCAGGCGATGGCCGCCGGTAAAGCTTTTTCAGTGCACGGCGCACCGGCCCGTCTGCGTGAGCTGGCCAGCCTGTACGGCGTTGAGTCGCTGATTCCGCCTGCAGCGACGGCTGCTGCGGTCGCTGCCGCCTGAGTGTCCGGTCTGGCCGGCTTCACCGGCCCGTCATGCACCGCACGGGGCCTTGCAGGGTCCCGCCGAATAATAAAGGCGTCAGCCCTTAAAATGGTGGGCTCATGCCAGCTATCTCATTTCAGTCCGTCTCCAAAACCTACCCTTCCACGCGAAATCAGACCGGCCCGGTGGTTCGGGCGCTGGATAACGTGAGCTTTGACATCCAGCAGGGCGAGTTTTTCGGTCTGCTGGGGCCCAACGGCGCCGGCAAAACCACGCTCATCAGCATTCTGGCGGGTCTGTCGCGCGCCACAAGCGGCCGGGTATTGGTGCATGGCAGCGATGTCGTGACCGATTACGCCGTGGCCCGGCGAAAAATCGGTGTGGTGCCGCAAGAACTGGTGTTCGACCCGTTTTTTACGGTGCGCGAGGCCTTGCGCTTTCAGTCGGGCTATTTCGGCATCAAGCACAACGACGACTGGATTGACGAGCTGCTCCACAGTCTCGGGCTGGCTGACAAGGCCCAGGCCAACATGCGCCAGCTCTCGGGCGGCATGAAGCGCCGAGTGCTGGTGGCGCAGGCGCTGGTGCACAAGCCGCAGGTGATCGTGCTCGACGAGCCCACGGCCGGCGTCGATGTGGAGCTGCGCCAGACCCTGTGGCAGTTCATCGCCAAGCTCAACAAGCAGGGCAGCACGGTGCTGCTGACCACCCACTATCTTGAAGAAGCCGAAGCGCTGTGCGGCCGCATCGCCATGCTCAAGCAGGGCCGGGTGGTGGCGCTGGATTCGACCTCCGAGCTGCTCAAGGCCGCTTCCTCGAATGTGCTGCGCTTCAAAATTGACAGCGAATTGCCGCCGCACCTGGCGGCCCAGGCCCGAATCACCGGCCGCATCGTGCAGTTTCCCGCGCACAACGCCTGGGAAATCGAGCAGTACCTGGCGGCCATCCGCGAGGCCGGCCTGGTGGCCGAAGACGTGGAGTTCCGCAAGGCCGACCTCGAAGATGTGTTTCTCGATGTGATGAACGAAAGCGACGTGAAAGAACCTTTGGCCGCCGATGCCCTGGCGTTTGTGGGAGTTGCGAAATGAGCGGCTGGCAAACCCTGTTTTACAAGGAAGTACTGCGTTTCTGGAAAGTCGGTTTCCAGACCGTGGGCGCGCCGGTCCTGACAGCCGTGCTGTACATGCTTATTTTTGGCCATGTTCTGCAGGGCAAGGTGGTGGTGTACGACCAGGTGAGCTACACCGCTTTCCTGGTGCCCGGCCTGGTGATGATGAGCGTGCTGCAAAACGCCTTTGCCAACAGCTCGTCGTCGCTGATCCAGAGCAAGATCATGGGCAGCCTGGTGTTTGTGCTGCTCACACCGCTGTCGCACTGGCACTGGTTTTTTGCCTATGTGGGTTCCTCGGTGGCGCGCGGCCTGCTGGTCGGCGCAGGGGTGTTTGCCGTGACCGCATTTTTTGGCCAGCCCGGTTTTGTGGCGCCGCTGTGGATTGCGGTGTTTGCGATTCTGGGCGCCGCCATGCTGGGCGCGCTGGGGGTGGTGGCAGGCCTGTGGTCTGAAAAGTTCGACCAGATGGCGGTGTTCCAGAATTTCGTCATCATGCCCATGACGTTTTTGAGCGGCGTGTTTTACTCGATTCATTCGTTGCCGCCTTTTTGGCAAACCGTCAGCCACCTGAACCCGTTTTTCTACATGGTGGACGGCTTCCGTTACGGATTTTTTGGCGTCAGCGACGTCTCGCCCTGGCTCAGCCTGGGTATTGTGCTGAGCGCATTTCTCATCGTCAGCGCCGTGGCAGTCAACATGCTGCGCACGGGCTACAAAATCAGGCATTGACCGAAAGACACGACCACCATGACCAGCGAAGAACTCCAGGCCCTCATTGCCGCCCACCTGCCGTGCGAACACCTTGAGGTGTCCGGCGATGGCCGGCATTGGTATGCCACCATCGTCTCCAGCGCCTTTGAAGGCCAGCGCCTGATTCAGCGCCACCAGCGCGTCTATGCAACGCTGGGCGGCCGCATGCAGACCGACGAGGTGCACGCCCTGTCGATGAAAACCTTCACGCCCGCCGAATGGGCTGCCAGCAACGCCTAACCGCATCGAACAATAAAAAATATGGACAAACTACTCATCCGGGGCGGCAAGTCGCTGGCGGGCACGGTCGACATTTCCGGCGCCAAGAACGCCGCGCTGCCCGAACTGTGCGCGGCCCTGTTGACCGCCGACACCGTGACGCTTCAGAACGTGCCCGGCCTGCAGGACGTGGCCACCATGCTCACGCTGATCCGCAACATGGGCGTGACCGCTGAGCGCCATCCGGACGTGCCGGGCACCGTGACGCTCGATGCCGGGGCCCTGAGTTCGCCTGAAGCGCCTTACGAACTGGTCAAGACCATGCGCGCCTCGGTGCTGGCGCTGGGCCCTCTGCTGGCGCGCTTTGGCGAAGCCACGGTGTCGCTGCCCGGCGGCTGCGCCATCGGCTCGCGGCCAGTGGACCAGCACATCAAGGGCTTGCAGGCCATGGGCGCCGACATTACCGTCGAGCACGGCTACATGCTGGCCAAACTGCCCACGGGTCAGAAACGCCTCAAGGGCGCCAATATCACGACCGACATGGTCACCGTGACCGGGACTGAAAACTTTCTGATGGCTGCCACCCTGGCCGAGGGCGAAACCATTCTTGAAAACGCGGCGCAGGAGCCCGAAATTGGCGATCTGGCCGAGATGCTCATCAAGATGGGCGCAAAAATCGAAGGCCACGGCACTCGCCGTATCCGCATCCAGGGCGTCGAGCGCCTGCACGGCTGCACCCACCAGGTGGTGGCCGACCGCATCGAAACCGGCACCTTTTTGTGCGCGGCGGCGGCGGCGGGCGGTGATGTGCTGCTGCGGCATGGCCGCGCCGACCACCTGGAGGTCGTCATTGAAAAGCTGCGCGAGGCCGGCGCCACCGTCACCGCGGGCGACGGCTTCATCCGCATCCAGGCCCAGGGCCGGCTCAAGGCCCAGTCCTTTCGCACCACCGAATACCCCGGTTTCCCGACCGACATGCAGGCCCAGTTAATGGCGCTCAATGCCATTGCGCACGGCACCAGCACCGTGACCGAGACGATTTTTGAAAACCGCTTCATGCACGTCAATGAAATGGTGCGCCTGGGTGCCAGGATCCAGATCGAAGGCAAGGTCGCGGTCATTGAAGGCGTTGAAAAACTCTCGGGCGCCACCGTCATGGCGACCGACCTGCGGGCCTCTGCCAGTCTGGTGATTGCCGGCCTGGTCGCCGACGGCGAAACCCTGGTCGAGCGCATCTACCACCTGGACCGGGGCTACGACCGGATGGAAGCCAAGCTGCGCGCCATTGGCGCAGATATAGAAAGAGTCAAATAATGATCACGCTCGCCCTGTCCAAAGGACGCATCTTCGACGACATCCTGCCGCTGCTCCAATCGGTCGGCATCGAGGTGCTCGATGACCCGGAAAAGTCCCGCAAGCTGATTCTGGACACCAACCAGCCTGACCTGCGCGTGGTGCTGGTGCGCGCCACCGATGTGCCGACCTATGTGCAATACGGCGGCGCCGATATCGGCGTGGTCGGCAAGGACACCTTGCTCGAATCCGGCAGCCAGGGCCTATACCAGCCGCTGGACCTGCAGATCGCCAAATGCCGTATCAGCGTGGCGGTGCGCGAGGGTTTTGACTACGCCGCCGCCGTGAAGCAGGGCTCGCGCCTGAAAGTGGCGACCAAGTATGTGGCCATTTCCCGCGACTTTTTTGCAACCAAAGGCGTGCACGTGGACCTGATCAAGCTCTACGGCAGCATGGAACTGGCGCCGCTCACCGGCTTGGCCGACGCCATCGTCGATCTGGTGTCGACCGGCAACACGCTCAAGGCCAACCACCTGGTGGAGGTTGAGCGCATCATGGACATCAGCTCGCACCTCGTGGTGAACCAGACGGCGCTCAAGCTCAAGCAGGCGCCCATCCGAAAACTGATAGATGCTTTTTCCCGGGCGGTTGCCCTCTAACTTGTCTTCACCAGGAATGCTATGAATTTAGTAGCTGCTCCAGTCCGTCTGTCATGCGCTGAAGCCACTTTTGAGGCTCAATTCAAGGCGCGGCTGCATTGGTCTGCCGATACCGATGCGGCGATCGAACAACGTGTGGCCGATATTCTGGCCGACGTGCAGCTGCGCGGCGACGCCGCCGTGCTGGACTACACCGCGCGTTTCGACGGACTGAGCGCCGCCTCGATGGGGGAGCTTGAACTCACGCAGGCCGAACTCAAAGCCGCGTTTGAAGCGATTCCCGCCGCCCAGCGCGATGCCCTGCAGGCCGCTGCACGACGGGTGCGCACCTACCACGAGGCGCAGAAAAAGGCCAACGGCGAAAGCTGGAGCTACCGCGACGAAGACGGCACCTTGCTGGGCCAGAAGGTCACACCACTCGACCGCGTGGGCATTTACGTGCCCGGCGGCAAGGCGGCTTACCCCTCGTCGGTGCTGATGAACGCGATTCCCGCCCATGTGGCTGGTGTCGGCGAAATCATCATGGTCGTGCCCACGCCCAGGGGCGAGAAAAACGCCCTGGTACTGGCCGCAGCCTACGTGGCCGGCGTCACGCGCGCCTTCACCATTGGCGGCGCGCAGGCGGTGGCCGCCATGGCCTACGGCACGGCCACGGTGCCCAAGGTGGACAAGATCACCGGCCCGGGCAATGCCTACGTGGCCAGCGCCAAAAAACGCGTGTTTGGCACGGTCGGCATCGACATGATTGCCGGGCCGTCCGAAATCCTGGTGCTGGCCGATGGCACGACGCCCGCCGACTGGGTGGCGATGGACCTGTTCAGCCAGGCCGAGCATGACGAGCTGGCGCAAAGCATTCTGCTGTGTCCCGACGCCGCCTACATCGACGAAGTGCAGGCTGCCATCGACCGCCTGCTGCCGCTGATGCCGCGTGCCTCCATCATTGCCAAATCCCTGACCGACCGGGGCGCGCTGATCCACACGCGCAGCATGGAAGAGGCCTGCGATCTAGCCAACCGCATCGCGCCCGAGCACCTGGAAGTCAGCAGCCGCGAGCCGCACCGCTGGGAGCCGCTGCTCAAGCATGCCGGTGCGATCTTCCTGGGCGCCTACACCAGCGAAAGCCTGGGCGACTACTGCGCCGGCCCCAACCATGTGCTGCCCACCAGCGGCACGGCGCGCTTTTCCAGTCCGCTCGGGGTTTATGACTTCCAGAAGCGCTCCAGCCTGATCGAGGTCAGCGAAGCCGGTGCTCAGACACTCGGGAAAATTGCCGCCGAATTGGCCTATGGCGAAGGCCTGCAGGCCCACGCCCGCGCCGCCGAGATGCGCCTGCAGCCCGTGCCCGAAATGAGAATAAAAAAATGAGCGCAGCAACCGACAGGTCAGAGCTCTCCCCACCAGCCGGGGCCGCGGAACCGGCTCTGCCGGGCCGCAGGCGCAGCGCCCCCTCGGGGGGCAGCGCAGTACGCGAAGCGACAAGCGTGGGGGCGCATATCTTTCGCCAGGATGTGCAGTCCATGCACGCCTACGCGATTCAGGACTCGGCCGGCATGGTCAAGCTCGATGCGATGGAAAATCCGCACCGGCTGCCCGCCGGTCTGCAGGCCCACCTGGGTCAGCGGCTGGGCGCCTTGGCGCTGAACCGTTATCCCGACGGCCGCGTCAATGACCTGCGCAAGGCCCTGGCCGACTACGCGCAGATGCCCGAAGGCTTTGACATCATGCTGGGCAACGGCTCGGACGAGCTGATCTCGCTGCTGGCCCGGGCCTGCGCGGTGCCGGGCGGCTCCGTGCTGGCGCCGCTGCCTGGCTTTGTGATGTACGCCATGAGCGCGCAGCTGCAGGGCCTGAAGTTCATCGGCGTCGATTTGACGCCCGACTTTGAACTCGACGAAGCCGCCATGCTGGCCGCTATTTGCCTGCACAAACCGTCCATCACCTACCTGGCCTACCCCAACACCCCGACGGCCAACTTGTGGGATGACGCGGTGATCGAAAACATCATCGACGCCGTGGGCGCGCAGGGCGGACTTGTCGTGATGGACGAGGCCTACCAGCCGTTTTCCAGCAAGAGCTACATCGACCGCATCGCCAGACACAGCCATGTGCTGCTGATGCGCACCCTGAGCAAATTCGGGCTGGCCGGCGTGCGCCTGGGCTACATGATGGGCCCCCAAGCCCTGATCGCCGAAATTGACAAGGTCCGGCCACCGTACAACATCAGTGTGCTCAACTATGAGTGCGCGCTGTTTGCGCTGGAGCACCAGGATGTGTTTGCAGCGCAGGCGCAGGAGCTGGTGGCGCAGCGCGCGGCACTTTTTGACGCACTGAAGGCCATGAAGGGCGTCAAAGCCTGGAAAAGCGACGCCAACATGATTTTGCTGCGCGTTGCCGATGCGGCC
>NZ_JAUXNA010000293.1 GCF_030682935.1 Polaromonas sp. | reverse complement strand
CATTACAGTCAACGCATGGAATTGAACCTGGAAATTGTCACCACCCCCGTGCGCCCGGCCGCCACGGTGGTCATGCTGCGCGATGCGCCTGCGGGTCTGGAGGTGTTCCTGATGAAACGCCACAGCCTGTCCGACGTGCTGGGCGGCGCCTATGTGTTTCCGGGCGGCAAGGTCGATGCGCTTGACGCCGAACTGGACATGGCGGCCCATCTGGACCAGCCGCTGCAGGTGCTGCATGCCGGCCTGAACGAGGCCGACATCAACGAACGCACGGCGGGCGGGCTGTATGTGGCGGCCTTGCGCGAAGCCTTTGAAGAGTCGGGCGTGCTGTTTGCGCAGGGTGCCGCCAGCCCGGACATCGACGCTGCCCGGGCTGCCGCGCTGCTGCGCGAAGGCCACGGATTCAACGCGGTGCTGGCGCAGATGGGGCTGCGCCTGCAGACGCGCAGCATCGTGCCGTGGTCGCGCTGGATCACGCCCACGGCGCCTTCGGTGACCAACAAGCGTTTTGACACCCGGTTCTTTGTGTCGGTCGTGCCCGCCGGACAGGTGGCGATTCACGACGACCACGAGACCACCGAAAGCATCTGGCTCAGCCCGCGCACGGCGCTGCAGCAGTACTGGGACGGCCAGATCGCGCTGGCCCCGCCGCAGATCATGAGCCTGGCGCACCTGTCGCATCATGCGAGCGTCAAGAGCGTGCTGATGCAGGCACGCAGCCGCCTGCCGCCGGTGATCCAGCCCGAGCCGTTCGACCAGGACGGCGGGCGCGTGATCTGCTACCCCGGCGATGCGCGCCATTCCGTGCGCGAGCCGGTCATGCCCGGCCCGACGCGGCTGTACTACCGCAACAAACGCTTTGAGCCTTTGGGCGGCTTTGACAGCCTGTTTGACTGACTGCGCGTAACCACTCCATTCGCCTCATTTTCCCGACTCCGCATGGCTCCTGCCCCCGCTGGGGGATGGCTGGGATGGGGGCTGGCGGAAGTAGTTAGGCAGCCGAAATTCGATTCGTGGATGGTTCTGGCAGAACGTCTGAATGCCCTGCATGCGGGCTCCTGCGAAAGCCCCCATCCCGACCTTCCCCCAAAGGCGGGAAGGAGAAAATCGGGGATGCCGAGCAGTTACGAATGCGCAAGCGGGGCGGCTGCGCTTTGGCGTGAAGGTATAAACACCGGATGACATCTGACACCCCCGCTAACCCCGTTATTCCCGTTCAATTACCTCTTGAGGCCCAAGCGCTCCTGAGCACCGCCACGCGCACGGAAACCCCTTGCGGCTCGGGCGCCATGGTCTGGCATATCTGGGGCAAAGACCGCTGCGATCCGTCCCTGGCACCGCTGGTGCTGCTGCATGGCGGCAGCGGCAGCTGGACCCACTGGCTGCGCAGCATTGCGCCGCTGGTGGCGTCGGGCCGCTGCGTCTACATCCCTGACCTGCCGGGCTTTGGCGATTCAGCCGCGCCAGCGCAGGGCACCGATGCCGATGCGCTGCCCGAACCGATCGCGCAGGGGCTGGACCTGCTGCTGGGCAGCACCGCCTGCGACCTGGCCGGGTTTTCGTTTGGCGGCATGGTCGCCGGTTTTGTGGCGGCG
>NZ_JAUXNA010000292.1 GCF_030682935.1 Polaromonas sp. | reverse complement strand
GTTGCGCCGCAGGTTTTCCTGTATGTCGGCCATCTGGCCCCTGGGCACGGTGCGGTCTTGGTACACCGCACGCAAGGCATCATTGGACTGACTGATGCCGAACAGGCCCAGGCTGCCAATGGCAATCAGCAGAGCCGACATGATGCCAATCAAGACGGACAGGCGGGTCGATATTTTGAAATTGTTCATGATGTTGTTGCCTTTTTTATTTATTGAGCCGACTCGCCAACCCGGCCCCGCTCACTGCTTGACATCAGCTTGCGTTCGTCCAGCGTGCCCGGCCCCATCGGGCAACCGATGTCCGGCGCCGCGTCTTTAATTGATGAAGCTGGTGGTTCAGGGTGCGGGGACGGGATCAGCCCTGCCTGAGCTGACTTACTTTTTCGCGATTCGTCCGCTGCATCGCGGCCACATCAATAATCAGCGCCACATTGCCATCGCCCAGAATCGTTGCGGCCGAAATCCCCGGCACCTTGCGGTAGTTGGTTTCAAGGTTTTTCACCACCACCTGATGCTGGCCCACCAGTTGATCCACCAGCAGCGCAAAACGCGTTCCTTCAGCCTGCACGATCACCACGATGCCCTGCGTCGGGTCCTGCACCGCGTCGGCGACCTGGAAAAGTTTGTTTAATTCAACCAGCGCCAGGTACTCGCCCCGCACATGCATGACCTGCTCATCGGCGGTGATGGCATGAAGATCCTTGGCATGCGGCTGCAAGGATTCGATGACGTAATTCAGTGGCAAGATGTACACCTCGCCGCCGACCTTGACCGACATGCCATTGAGAATGGCCAGCGTCAAGGGCAGCACGATCCTGATCCTGGTGCCCTTGCCTTGCGTGGAAGCGATTTCAACATGGCCGCCCATTTCCTGAATATTGCGCTTGACCACATCCATGCCGACGCCACGACCCGAGACGTCGGTAACGGCTTCTGCCGTCGAAAAACCCGGCGCAAAAATCAGTTGCCAGACCTCATCGTCAGAGGCGGTTTCGCTGATCGCCATGCCTTGCTGATTCGCCTTGGCCAGAATTTTTTCCCGGACCAGGCCACCACCATCGTCCTTGACCTCGATCACGATGCTGCCGCCTTGATGCTGCGCTGAAAGCGTCAACTTGCCCGCCGGGTCTTTGCCGGCGAAGGCGCGTTGTTCCGGCCCCTCAATACCATGGTCAAGGCTGTTGCGTACCAAGTGGGTGATCGGATCAATGATGCGCTCGATCAGGCTTTTGTCCAACTCGGTTTCTTTGCCAACCGTTACCAGCTGCACCTGTTTGCCCAGCTTGGCCGACAGGTCGCGTATCAGGCGCGGAAAGCGGCTAAACACGTAGTCCATCGGCATCATGCGGATTGACATGACAGATTCCTGCAAATCGCGCGCATTGCGCTCCAGATGCCCCATGCCGCTCAGCAAGCGCTCGTGCAGGACCGGATCCAGCGTCGATGCGGTTTGCGTCAACATCGACTGGGTAATCACCAGTTCACCCACCAGATTGATGATCTGGTCAACCTTTTCAACGTCCACCCTGATCGAGTTTGACTCTTTGCCATGGGCAGCTGCTGCGGGCACCGCGACGGCTGCGACATGCGGCTTGGGCACGTCAACAGCCGCCACAGGGAGAACAGCCGCCGGAGGAGGACTCTCATTCTCCGGCTCTGCATCAGGCGTGGAAGCGGGCTCAGTGCTGATCTCAATCTGATCGGCGTCCACAATGAAACAGCTCACCGCAATAATGTCATCGGCATCACAGGCCGTTTCCAGCCAGACGGTCAGGCTGTAAGTGTCTTGCTCCTGGGCCAGTACCGTGCCCAGATTGGCCAATTCTTCGCTCAGCAGCTTTTGATCGTTTTCCGAAACCTTGGTAAAGCGTACTTTCAAGCTCGGAACTGCCGCCGCGTTGGCTGCGGGCTCTGATGCGGGGAGAGGCGCCGCCACCGCAGCGGCTGCTGGCGTTTTCACAAGAACCGGCGCTCCGGCCGCACCGCCATTTTCCTCCAGCGCCAATTGCCGCAACACGGCGCAGATTTGCGCGACCATTTCCGGCTCTGGTTCACCACCGTCCCGATAAGCGCTCATTTGTTTTTGCAACACGTCTTTAGTCTCCAAAAAGGCGTCCATCATTTTTATGTTTAATTTCAATTGCCCATGGCGTGCCCGGTCGAGCAAATTTTCAAGCAAATGCGTGGTATCGGTCAGCGCGAGAAAACCAAACGTGGCTGCG
>NZ_JAUXNA010000291.1 GCF_030682935.1 Polaromonas sp. | reverse complement strand
CCCAGCGCCAGACCGGCGTCAGCCAGCAGCGCCAGAATCGCCGGGATCAGCGTCGTCGAGGCCAGCGCGCCGCCCGGGCCGCTGTGCTGCCAGACGCGCACGCCATCGGTCAGCGCCACCGACAGCTGGTCGGTGCTGGTGTCAAAGGCGAGAAATTTCAGAAGTTTGGGCATCAAATAAGGCTCTAGCCCTTAATACACGGGCACAAGCAGCTAATAAATCATAGTAATCAGACCACCGCATCAGCGCGGACCAAGCCGACCGCGCCGCAAGGCCCGCGAACGCGCACCGGGCGATTATCCGGCCTGACGCGTCGCGGATAATCAGGCCATGTTTTTTACCCCGTTTCGTAGCCGCCTCAGGGCGCGCCTGGCCGCCGGCCTGCTGGCCGGCGGATTGGGCCTGTGCAGCCTTGGCGCCGCCGCCCAAACCGCCGGCCCCGGCCTGCCGCCCGAAGTAAACGCGCTGCTGGCGCGCGCCAAGGTGCCGCCGGACGCGCTGGCGGTGCTGGTGGTCGATGCCGCGCCGGCCCTGAACGGCAAATCAGCCCCGCTGCTGAACTGGCGCGCCAACGCCGCGATGAACCCGGCCTCGGTCATGAAGCTGGTAACCACTTACGCCGGGCTGGAGCTGCTGGGCCCGTCGTTCACCTGGGCCACGCCGGTGTTTGTGGATGGCAGCGTCGCGGGCGGCGTGCTGCAGGGCAACCTCATCATCCAGGGCCGGGGTGACCCCAAGCTGGTGCAAGAGCGGCTGTGGCTGCTGCTGCGCCGGGTGCAGGGCCTGGGCATCAAGTCCATCACGGGCGACATCCTGCTGGACCGCAGCGCTTTTGCGGCCAGCACGCAAAACGCGGCCGACTTTGACGGCGAACCACAGCGACCCTACAACGTGGTGCCCGACGCCCTGCTGCTCAACTTCAAGTCGGTGGTGATGACGTTTTCGCCCAACCCGGACAGCGGCAGCGCCAGCGTCAGCTTTGAGCCGCCGCTGGCCGGCGTGCAGGTGCAGACCCGCGTGCCGCTGTCGACTGGCGCCAACGGCAGTGCGTCGCTGGCCGCCTGCGGCGACTACCGGGCGCAGCTCAAGGCCGATTTTTCAGACCCGTTTCGCATGGTCTTTAACGGCAGCTACCCGGTCGCCTGCGGCGAAAAGGTCTGGGCCGTGGCCTACGCCGACCCGGCCAGCTACGCCGAGCGGGCCGTCGCGGGCATGTGGCAGGAAATGGGCGGCAAGCTGGGCGGGCGCGTACGTGAGGGCCGCGCCGCACCCCACCAGACACCGGCGTTTGAAATGACCTCGCCGCCCCTGGCCGAGGTGATTCGCGACATCAACAAATTCAGCAACAACGTGATGGCGCAGCAGCTGTTTTTAACCCTGAGCCAGACGCCAGGGGCCGAGCGCGCCGGCGCGGCCAGCAGCGAGGCCTCGCGCGAGGTGGTGGCCCGCTGGTGGCGCGAACGCATGGGCGGGCAAGAGCAGCCGGTGCTGGACAACGGCTCCGGCCTGTCGCGCCAGGCACGCATCACGTCGCAAGGGCTGGCCCGCCTGCTGCAAACCGCCTACGTTTCGGGCGCCATGCCCGAGCTGATGGCGTCGCTGCCGATCAGCGGGGTGGACGGCACGCTCAGGCGCAGCAAATCTGGCGTGTCGCAGGGCTGGGCCCACCTGAAAACCGGCTCCCTGCGCGACGCTACCGCGCTGGCCGGCTATGTGCACACGCCCAGCGGAAGGCGCCTGGTGCTGGTGGCCATCGTCAACCACCCGAACGCGAACGCGGCCCGGCCAGCACTTGAGGCTCTGGTGGACTGGGCCGTGAAAGAAGGCAGCCGATGAGTTGGCCCACGCTGGCCATTAGCCTGACCGACCTCATCGGCTCACTGGCCGCATGCCTGACCACCCTGAGCTTTGTGCCCCAAGCCTGGCTCAGCTTTAAAACCCGCGACGTCAGTGGCGTCTCGCTGGGCATGTACAGCGCGTTCACCGTGGGAGTGGCCTTGTGGCTGGCTTACGGTCTGCTGCTGGGCTCCTGGCCCATGGTGATTGCCAACATGATTACGCTGTTACTGGCGCTGGCGATTCTGGGGATGAGACTGGTTTACGGCCGAACCGGCCCTGCGTCCGGCCACCGGAGCCCGTGAAGTTATCCCCGCCGCGTGGGGATAAGCCTGTGAATGAACTCCCGACCAGTCAGCCAAAGCGCCATTTGGCGGGGGCTGCGCCACAGCGCTTTGAATCGGCCATCGGGGATACTCTGAAACCCCTGAACTACTTGCGATTTGAACGGAACCATGTCCACCTCCCCAGCTTGCCCCCAATGCACTTTGGAAAACACCTACCCGGACGCAGGCAACCATGTCTGCGCCGACTGCGGCCACGAATGGCCGATGGCCGCCGCGCCAGAAGCCGATGACAGCGCCGACGCAGTGGTCAAGGATTCGAACGGCAATGTGCTGGCCGACGGCGACGCGGTGGTGCTGATCAAGGACCTGAAAGTCAAGGGCTCGTCCACCACGCTGAAGATGGGCACCACGCTGAAGATGGGCACCAAGGTCAAAAGCATCCGCCTGGTCGGCGGCGACCACGAGGTGGACTGCAAGATGGACGCGGGCAGCTTCATGCTGAAGGCCTGCTTTCTGAAGAAGGTCTGAAGGTCGCGAGGGACAGGCAAAATCGACCCTGAGCGGCTGGTCGAGGTTTCCAGCTAACGCACACCCTGAAGCAGGCCTTGGCACGCGATGCTGACCGGCTGGTTTGTGCTTGTGAGTCGGCCGGATGCTGGCGCCCAAAAACAGAAAAATGACTACTGTTTTTTTCATTCAAATATTCGCTAGAATGTTCGAATGAACAAGCGATTACTTAAAGACCTTCTTTATGAACAGGTCGCCCGCATCGGCAAGGCCGTCTCCAGTCCGAAACGGCTGGAGTTGATGGAGTTGCTCGCGCAGGGCGAGAAGACGGTGGAGGTTCTGGCCAGCGAGTTGTCTATCGACGTCAAACTGGCCAGCGCCCATCTCAAAGCACTGCGACAAGCCCGTCTGGTGGAGAGCCGGCGCGATGGCAAGTACATGGTTTATCGGCTCAGCGGTGATGACGTCGCCAACCTGTGGGTCACGCTGAGATTGGTGGCTGAAGAGCATCTGGTCGAGCTGCAGATGGCCCTGCAACACATGGTGTCCGCGCCCGAAAAGCTTGCGCAGGTGGGACGTACCGATCTGCTTGAACAGGCGCGGCGCGGCGAGGTGATCGTTATCGATGTGCGTCCGCAGGATGAGTATCAAGTGGCTCACTTGCCGTTCGCACGCTCCATGCCCCTGCCCGAAATCGAGCGGCGCCTGGCCGAACTGCCCAAAGATCACGACATCGTGGCCTACTGTCGCGGGCCGTTTTGCATGCTGTCGGATGAGGCGCTGAAGCTGCTCTCCGGCCAGGGCTACCGGGTGCGCAAGATTCTCGATGGCGTTGCCGAATGGCAGGCCGCTGGCATGCCGGTTGAGCGGCCGCTCGAGTCCTGATCCACGCACAGTTCAACCCACAGACTCAACCCGGAGGATAGGTCATGACATCCACACTTTTCATTCTGAATGATGCCCCGTATGGCCATGAGCGCGCCTATAACGGCCTGCGGCTGGCCAGTGCGCTGGCCGGCAAGGAAGGGCAGCAGGTGCGGCTGTTCCTGCTGGCCGACGCCGTCGGCTGCGCCAAGGCCGGCCAGAAGGTGCCGCCGGGTTATTACAACATCCAGCTCATGCTCGGCAAGGTGGCCCGGCAAGGTGAGGTGGGTCTGTGCGGGACCTGCATGGATGCGCGTGGCCTGACGGACACCGAATTGACCGATGGGGCCAAGCGTTCAACGCTCGCACAGCTGGCTGACTGGACCGCCGAAGCCGACAAGGTAATCGTTTTCTAAGGAGAAAAAATGTTTTTCAAGCAATTTGCAACGAAGGAAGCCTCGCTGTCCTATTTTTTCGGCTGTGCCACTTATGCCAGGGCCATCGCCGTGGACGTGGTGGCCGGCGACGAGGCGTGGTTCGTCGAGGAGGCACGCAAGGCCGGCGTGCAGATCACGCATGTGATCGACACCCACGTCCATGCGGATCACTATTCGGGCGGGCGCAGGCTGGCCGAAATGCTGGGCACGTCGTATTGTCTGCACGAATTCGACCAGGGCAAGGTTGGCTTTGCTTTCGAGCCGCTGCGCGACGGGCAAAAGCTCGATCTGGGCAATGTGCAGGTCGAGGTATTGCACACACCGGGCCATACGCCTGACAGCATCTGCCTGCTGGTCTCCGACCTGCGCCGCGGTGAGACACCCTGGTTTGTCATCACCGGTGACACGCTGTTCGTCGGCGCAGTCGGTCGCCCCGACCTGGCCGGCAAGGAGCGCGAGATGTCTGGACAACTGTACGACTCGCTGCACGCCAAGCTGCTGGGCCTGCCGGCCGATCTGGAAATCTACCCCGGGCACCAGGCCGGCAGCGTCTGTGGTGTCGGCCTGTCGGGCAAGCCGTCCTCCACCATCGGTTTCGAGAAGCGCTGGAACCCGGCGCTCTCCATGGCGCGCGAGGACTTCATCGTTGAACTGACACGCGAAATCCCCCCGCGTCCGGCCGACATGGACCGCATCGTCGCGGCGAACATCGCAGCCTGATGAGCACTCATCCGCTGGCAAAAAAAGACTGAAAAACTGAACGGAGACAGACATGGATGCAGGTGGATTGAATATCCCGGTATGGGGTGGCCTGGTGCTGGGCCTGTTGCTCGGCATCATCTTGCAGCGTAGTGGTTTTTGCGCACGCGCAGCGTTGGCCAACGCTTTCGAGGGCAAGGACAACGCCAAGCTGCGTGCTTTTTTGCTGGCGGTGGCCGTGGCACTGGCAGGCACACAACTGCTATCCGGGTTGGGCTGGGTGGATTTGAGCGGCACACCGTATCTGCGCGCCAGCGTGCCATTGGTGGGCCTGGTGGTTGGTGGCGTGGTGTTCGGCGCAGGGATGATGCTGGCCGGGGGCTGCCCGAGCCGGATCATGGTGCGCGCAGCAGAGGGGCAAGGCGGCGCCCTGCTGACCTGGCTGGTTTTCGTGCTGGCCATCATGGCCAGCCTGGAAGGCGCGTTGGCTCCGTTGCGGGAGATCGCCAGCGGACCGGCAATGACCTTGCCCGCCAGGACACTGCCTGCCTTGCTCGGCGGTGTCCCCGCCTGGACGGTGACAGCGGGACTGGTCGCGCTGATCGGTGCGTTCCTGCTGCTGGCGCCGCGTCAATCCGAATGGTGGGGCTGGAAACTTCCGCTGTCAGGCATGGCGGTAGGTGGTCTGGTGGCAGCCAGCTGGTATGTGAGCATTGCGGGTACCAGCGAATTCGACACGCCCGTTACATCGGCACTGGCCTTTGTCGCGCCGGCGCAGGATTTGATGCGCTACCTCACCATGGAGCGGCTGGGGTTCCCCCTGAAGTTCGGCTCCACGGCGGTGCTGGGCGTGTTTGTCGGCGCTTTGCTCAGCGTCATCGTGGCACGCCGTTTCCAGTGGGTCATGCCCACCGGGACGCAGATGCTGCGCAATGTGGCTGGCGGTGTGATGATGGCCTGGGGCGGCATTCTCGCGATGGGCTGCACCATCGGACAGGGCATGGCGGGTGTCGCCACCCTGTCGGTATCGAGTTTTATCGCGGTGGCCAGCATGGTGCTGGGTGCCTGGATGGCACACCGGGTGCTTGCCATGGCGACGCGCGCCAATCCGGCCGCCAGCGTCTGACCGTTCAGGGAAAATAACATGAGCGAATTCAGCGAAGCCCGCCACGAGTACCAGGACTACCTGCATGGCATTCGCCACAACCTGGCCCAGTTTACTTTCCAGCTGCTGCAGGTGCTGATGGTCGGCTTGACACTGGGCATGATGCGCACCGTTGTGCCGGCACTGGCAAGTTCCGAGTTTGGGGTTCCGAAAGGTTCCTTCATGCTGCTCATCGCCTTTGTCGTGGCCTTTGGCTTCGTCAAGGGAACGCTCAATTTTGTGGCGGGGCGCCTGTCTGAACAGATTGGGCGCAAGAAAGTGCTCATGCTCGGCTGGCTCAGTGCCATACCGATTCCGTTCATGATCATGTACGCCCCGAGCTGGGGCTGGATCGTCGCCGCCACCGTGTTGCTGGGCGTCAACCAGGGCTTTGCCTGGTCCATGACGCAGACCTCCAAGCTCGACATCACGCGGCCCGACCAGCGCGGCCTGACCATCGGCCTCAATGAGTTTGCCGGCTATGTCGGCGTGGCCATTGCCGGCATCGTCACCGCCTACATGGCCACGGCCTTCGGTGCGCGCCAGGGCTTGCTGATCTTTGGCCTGATCGTGATCGTGTCAGCGCTGGTGCTGACACAGTTTTTTGTCAGGGAAACACTGCCTTGGGCGAAAGCCGAGGGCGCGCGCCATGCAGCAGGCAAAGCGACCGGGCCCATACCGCGTTATCCGGTCCATGTGCCAGCCAAGCCGACGACCTGGGACATGTTCACACTGATGAGCTGGCGCGACCGCCGCATGGCGGCGCTCTGTCAGGCCGGACTGGTCGAGAAATTTGTTGATGCCCTGGTCTGGGTGTTTTACCCGGTGTTCCTCTACCAGCAGGGCATCAGCTTGCCCAATATCGGCTGGATCATTGGCGTCTATGGTTTTGTCTGGGGGGGCTCGCAGTTGTTCACCGGCAAGCTGTCGGACCGCATCGGCCGCCACCGGCCCAATGTGTGGGGTATGTGGATTTGTGGTACGGGGGTGGCGATGATGCTGCTGGGGCAGGGCGTGGCCTGGTGGATGCTGTCGGCCGCCGTCTCGGGCTTTGGCATGGCGCTGCTGTACCCCAACCTGTCGGCGGCTGTGGCAGACATATCGCACCCGAACTGGCGTGGTTCGGCCATTGGCATTTACCGGTTCTGGCGTGACCTCGGCTATGGCATCGGGG
Organism: Polaromonas sp.; assembly: GCF_030682935.1. Lineage (GTDB taxonomy): Bacteria > Pseudomonadota > Gammaproteobacteria > Burkholderiales > Burkholderiaceae_C > Polaromonas. Next base: position 11,091 of record NZ_JAUXNA010000291.1, on the reverse strand, counting down.
GTCTCGGGCTGGGCATGGTGGCGCACTTCAGCGGACAAATGGAGGCGGCGTTCTGGTTCGTTGCCCTGTCGATGTTCGCCTCTGGCGGCCTGCTGTGGCTGCTCGGTGAAGAAACCCACCCGCGGCTCAATCCCGCGCACTGAAACTCAACAATCGTTTTACAGGAAGCAATCCATGAAATTCAATTCGATGATCCACGCCTCCCGCCGCTCAGCGCTGGTGGTGGCACTTGCGGCCGCATTTGCGAGTTTGCCGATGGCTGCCCATGCCGAGACTGACAAGGCCACGACCGAAGCGCTTGAGTCGTACTTCGACTTTGTCGACTACAACAGCGGCACCATCATGGCTGAGCAGATTCCGGCAGAAGACTGGAAGAAGTTTTATGTACTGGATGTGCGCGACGCCAGGCAATATGCCCAGGCGCACATTCCCGGGGCGATCAACATCGAGTGGCGCAAGGTTTTCGGCGAACGCGCCAAGCTACCCAAAGACAAGACCATTCTGGTTTACTGCAACACGGGATCGTTTTCCGGGCAGGTCGCCATGGCTTTGCGCATGGCCGGATTCGAGAACGTGCGTATCCTGCATGGCGGCTATGGTGAGTGGACAGCGCGCGGTGGCATGGATGCCGCAGCCCGCGCCGCCAAGGAGCGCAAGTGATACTGTTTTGCTGAAAGACGGACCGCGATTCCTGCGATCCAGCAAGCGGTGAAACCGCACCCCTGGAGGTCCATTCAGCGTCATTGGCGACTCACGCTTGATCGTCCTCTACCGCCAAAATCCCCTTGCACTTCTATCCGGCACGGACGGCTTCGGGCTGAAGCGGACCTGCCGCTCCAGGTGTGCGGCACTTACTGCGCGGCAGGAAGGTGGCCGGTCTTGACAAAGATAAGGCAGCCCTCCCGGCTAAACGGCTGGTGCTGGCTCAGGTGCGGGCTTCGGATCCAGGTGCCGGCCGGATAGCGTCCCTTCTCGTCTTCAAAAACGCCGTCCACCACATAGATTTCCTCGCCGCCGTGGTGCCGGTGCGGGCTGAAAAACGTGCCGGGTGCCCAGCGCACCAGGGCGGTGTGCTGGCCTTCAAAGCTGGACAGCGGCAACACCGACAGGCCCGCGACCATGCCGGGAAACCAGGTGGCACGGGCGGTGTCCACCACCACCCTTTCCTGGTCGTTGGGGTCCAGATGGCGCAGCTTGACCAGCAAGGTGCAACCGTTTTCAGAAAAAGGCGCGTGACTTGAACCCGGCGGGTTCTTGATGTAGGCGCCCGGGCCGTAGTCGCCCTGCGCATCCGAGAGCTGGCCTTCGAGGACCAGGATTTCCTCGCCCAGGTCATGAAGATGGGACTGAAAACGGGCGCCTGCGTCGTAGCGGACGATGGAGGTGGCGCGCGCGACTTCGCCGCCGTCGCGCTCAATCAGCCGGCGCTGCACCAGGGCGGCGGGGGATGCTTGCCAGGGTGCGGTCAGGGTGTTGACGACGGCGCGTTCGGAAAAGTTGGTGTTGAGCATGTGGCGCAGGCCGGCCATGGAGGGCGGGGCATTTTTGAGGGATGGCTGAAGGGTCAAGCGCTTGTGCGCTCAGTCCTGCCGGTCTTTGAGCAGATAGCGTGCAAGCAGCAGCCAGGCCATGGCCCAAGCGGCCCCGAACGCCCAGCCACCCAGCACGTCGGTGGCCCAGTGCACACCCAACAGGATGCGACTGATGCCCACCAGCAGCGCCATGAGCGCGGCCGCGGCCAGGATGTAGAGGCGCTCGGGCACGCGGCTTCGCGTGCTGGCAATCAGGGCGCCTATGGTCAGGAAGACGATGGCGGACATGCTGGCGTGGCCGCTGGGGAAACTCCAGCCCGGTGCGACGAGTTCGGCAAAACTTGCGTCAGGGCGCAGGCGCCCGAAGGCTGCCTTGAGCAAGCGCATGAAGATGGCGCCCGAGATGACGGACGTTGCGACCAGCAAGGCCGTGGGCCTGGCCGAGATCAGCGCGAGGTAGCCCACGGTGATCACGGTAAACAGCGTCATCGCCGCGGTGCTGCCAAGCCCGCTGAAATCGCGCATCACTTCAGCCAGCCACGGCTGACTGGCCCGCAGGGATTGCGACCCCTGCACCAGATACAGATCAAAGCTGCGCGTGTCGCCTTCCATGACCTCGCTCGCCCCCAGCACAAAGGCCAGCAGCAGCAGCACGGCGACCAGTCCAAAGAGCAAAGCCTTGACGAGCGAGGGGTCGCCGTCAAGGCGTGCGCGAAGACGGTGCGCTGCGGTCATGGGATGGGCGTTGCTGTGAAGTGGAATTTGGGGCTCATGGCGCCAAGCTTAGCAGCGCGCCGGCGCGCTGCCCGGCCCGTGCTCAGGCCACGCGAATCAGCTTCTTGTTGACGAATTCCTGTATGCCCGCGCCCGACACCTCACGCGCATTGGGCTGAAACACCTGTGAGTATTGTTACTTTGTCCTACAGGATCTGATGCGCATGGACAGCTATGCTCGATTGCGATACGTAGCCATGAAATCCCGTTGTACGTACCTGCAAACAATAGTTGTAGAGGAACTCCAGATGAAGCTACTGAAAAATTTGAAGATGGCACCGGGCGACCTTCTCGTGGCAGGTAAATTCGCCCTCAAGGCCAGCTTGGCCGGATTTTCAGACACGACAGCAGTGCTTGCGCCATTGGCCTCCGGCGCCACAATCACGACTCCCTTATCATTCCCTTAAACGATCAAAGGTCAACCATCATGAGAATCACTGAATTCAAAACGAGCCGCACCCTGATGTTCCTGGCCGCAGGCCTGCTGGCCAGCGCTGGGGCCATGGCTGAAAAGCCGGAGTGGGCGGGCAATGGCAAGCAGGGCAAGCCCGAGCACATGCAGAATCAGCCCGGCCGGTCCATGCAAGTGGAAGGAAACGCCAGTCCCCGCCAGGCACAGGCGAATCGGCCTGGTAAATCTGCGCAAGGGCCGCAAGGCACGCAAGTTCAGGTGGGCGGCTATTTCAGCGACAACCAGCGCACCGCGGTGCGCAACTACTACGGCGAGCAATACCGCGTGGGCAGTTGCCCACCGGGACTGGCCAAGAAAAACAATGGCTGCATGCCGCCGGGACAGGCCCGCAAATGGGCGATGGGCCAGCCTTTGCCGCATGATGTCGTTTATTACAGCGTGCCGCAATCCGTCATCATTCAGCTGGGAGCGCCACCGGCTGGACAGCGCTACGTGCGCGTAGCGTCCGACATTCTGCTTCTTGCCATCGGCACCGGAATGGTGGTCGACGCCATCCAGAACCTGGGCGGCCTGTAGCCAAAACCCTGCTACCCCCAGCGCCCTGCGCTGCCAGAAAACCGCCGCAGGGCGGTTTTTTTTCGCCTGCACGCCCCTTCAGCTTGCGGCAGCCCGCCCCAGCCGATCCCGCACGCCGTCCCATTCGGCGGTGGCGGGCGGGTGTTCAATCCAGATCAGCTTGGCGCCCTGGGCATCAAAATCGCGCAGCGCGGCAAACAGCTGCCGCGCGGCGGCCGCTGCGTCGTCGGGCATGCGACGGTACAGCACGTTGGCCGATTCGATACTGGGCACGGTGCGGGCATAGACCGCAATATGGGCCGCGTCCGCGCCCAGCAGATCGAGCGCGGCCTGGATCGCGCCGGCGTCCATCAGGCGGACTTTGGCATCCGGTGCGTAGTGCGCCTCCAGCGTGCCAGAGGCGCGGGGTGTGCTGCCCGCTTCCTGCAAGTCTTCCTTGTCCAGCACCGGCTCGCCACACGCAGCGGCCAGCTGGTCGCGCGTGAGCACACCGGGACGCAGCAGCACGGGCCGGCCCCGGGTGCAGTCGACAATGCTGGACTCGATGCCGACCGCGCACGGCCCGCCGTCGAGCACCAGCAACGCATCGCCAAACTCCTGGCTGACATGCTGCGCGCTGGTCGGGCTGACCCGGCCAAAACGGTTGGCGCTCGGCCCGGCCACGCCCGTGTGGCAGGCCCTCAAAAAAGCCAGCGCCACCGGATGCGCCGGGCAGCGCAGGCCAATCGAGTTCTGGCCCCCGGCGGCGGCGGCGGCCACGCCTTCCTTGCGCGGCAAGATCACGGTCAGCGGACCGGGCCAGAAAGCCTGCATCAGCCGGACGGCAAACGGCGGCACACTGCTGGCGTAATCCGCCACCTGGCTGGCGTCGGCCACATGAACAATCAGCGGATGGTCGGCAGGCCGGCCCTTGGCGGCAAAAATGCCAGCCACGGCTTCATCGCTGGACGCATCGGCACCCAGGCCGTACACGGTTTCAGTTGGAAATCCGACCAGCTCGCCCGCCTGAATGCGGCGGGCAGCCTCAAGAAGGGCTTGCGGATCGGTGCCGGGCAGGATCATTGAGCGCCTTCAAAACCCGGCAAGCCCAGCAGTTCGGCCGCCCGGCGGGCCGTGGCCTTCACGCCCGCCACATCGGCGCCGGTGAGGGTCAGGTGGCCCATCTTGCGGCCGGGCCGGGCGTCGGTTTTGCCGTAGAGATGCAGGTGTGCGCCCGGCAGCGCCAGCACGGCCTGCCAGTCGGGCGTGCGCGCCTGGCCCCCGGCGTCAAACCACAGCTCACCGAGCAAGTTGAGCATGAGGGCGGGCGAATGCTGGCGCGGCGCGGGCAGCGGCAAACCGGCCATGGCATGCACCTGCAGGTCAAACTGCGACACATCGCAGGCGTCCATCGTGTAGTGGCCGCTGTTGTGCGGGCGCGGCGCCATTTCGTTGACGACCAGCGCGCCGTCCTCGCTGCCGTCGTCAATCACAAAGAACTCGACGCACAGCACGCCCACGTAGCCGATGTGACTTGCTATTGATTTGGTAGCTGCCTGCGCCCGCTCAGAAAGGGCTGGAGGCACATTTCCTTCATAAGCCTCGGTCACGGCCAGAATCCCGTCGACATGCACATTGCGCTGGGGCGGAAAGCCCACGATCTCGCCATTCCAGCCACGCGCGACGATGACCGAGCATTCGGCCTTGAGCGGCAGCAGCTTTTCGAGCACGCAGGGCACCTGCTTCAGGTCGGCCCACGCTGCGGCCAGGTCGGCCGCATTTTTGACGCGCGCCTGGCCCTTGCCGTCGTAGCCCATGCGCGCGGTTTTCAAAATGCCAGGCAGCAGATCGGCGGGAACGGCGTGGAGCTGCTCCGGCGTTTCAATCACCGCATAGGGCGCGCAGGTCACGCCCGCCACGCCGGCACTGGCCATGAAATGCGACTTTTCCTGAATCCGGTCCTGCGCAATCGCCACGGCCGCCGCGCCGGGCGCGACCGGGCGGCTGGCGGCCAGCGTCTGCAGGGCGGCCGAAGGCACGTTTTCAAACTCGGTGGTGATGGCCGCGCACAGCGACGCCAGCTGCGCCAGGCCCTGCGCATCGCTGTAGCCGGTCTGGATATGGTGATGACTGACCAGGCCGGCAGGGCTTTGCGGATCGGGATCGAGCACGGCCGTGAAGTAGCCCAGGCGCTGCGCGGCATGCACAAACATGCGGCCCAACTGACCGCCGCCCATCACGCCCAGTGTGGCGGGTTGGCCCGTTTCGTCAACCGTGCCCGGAAAAATCGGCAGGCAGGACGACGCGCTCATGCCGGAGGCAGCGTCATGGCGCGTGCGGCAGCGGTTTGTTCGGCGCGAAACGCCTGCAGCTTGTCGGCCAGCGTTTTGTCATGCAGCGCCAGCATGGCCACCGCAAACAGCGCCGCATTGGCCGCGCCAGCATGGCCAATCGCAAACGTGGCCACGGGCACGCCCTTGGGCATCTGCACGATGCTGTGCAGCGAATCAACGCCCTGCAAATGCTTGCTCGCCACCGGCACGCCCAGCACCGGCAACGCCGTTTTTGCGGCCAGCATGCCCGGCAAATGCGCCGCGCCGCCAGCGCCGGCAATGATGGCCTGCAGGCCGCGGCCGGCAGCCTGCTCGGCATAGGCAAACAGGTCGTCGGGCATGCGGTGGGCCGACACGACGCGGGCTTCGTGCGCCACGCCAAATTGCTGCAAAATTTGCACCGCATGCTGCATCGTGTCCCAGTCGCTGCTGGAGCCCATCACCACACCGACCACGGGGGCCGGCGGATTGCTTGTTGTCGTCATAGGGGGAGCCTTCGGGGCCTTGAGGTTGTACGGGCAGATCGCCTGAAACGACTGATTTTAAGGGCTCAGGCGGCGGCCCGCGTGCTATCGTCTTGGCAACCCGGCGCTCCGCCTGAAAACCGCTTTTGGAAACCCACCTCAAAAAAACCATGATCAATGTCACCGTCGCCAACTTTGAAGAGGAAGTCATTGCGGCTTCCATGACGCTGCCCGTGCTGATTGACTTCTGGGCGCCGTGGTGCGGCCCCTGCAAATCGCTCGGCCCCATTCTTGAAAAAGTCGAGGCGGACTACGCCGGGCGCTTCAAGCTGGTCAAGATCGATTCCGACCAGGAGCAGGAAATCGGTACGGCCTTCGGCATCCGCAGCATTCCAACCTGCATCCTGATGATGAACGGCCAGCCGGTGGACGGCTTTACCGGCGCCTTGACCGAGGGCAAGGTCAAGGAATTTCTGGACAAGCACCTGCCGCCAGCGGCCGAGCCCGAACCCGAAGCGCCGGCCCCGGAGGAGGACAGCAGCCCCGAAGCCGTGCTGGACAGGCTGCAGCAAGCGGTGGCGGCCGACCCGGCCAATGAGAACGCGCGCTTTGACTATGTCAGGCAGTTGCTGACGCTGGGACGCGAAGACGATGCCAAGGTGGCGTTTGCGCCGGTGATTGCGCAGACCCCGGCGGTGCGCCGTTTTGACTCACTTCAGCGCTGGATGAACGCTATTGATTTTGCAGCTACCAGTACCCATGGAACGGGCGCCGGTATCCTGTTTGACTCAAAAATAGCGGCCAACAAGCGGGATTTTGAGGCACGCTTTGACAAAGCCCGCTGGCTGATGGCCCAGCAGCGCTGGACCGATGCGCTCGACGAGCTGCTCGACATCCTGATGCGCGACAAAACCTGGTCCGAAGACGCGGCCCGCAAAACCTACATCGCCATCCTCGACATCATGGAAGCGCCCAAACCCAAGGTGGCCGACGGCCAGATTCCGCCCGAGGACCCGATCGTGGCGACGTACCGGCGGCGCTTGAGCAGTGTTATTTTGAGCTGAGGCCGTTCAGGGAATTCAAGCCGTCAGCCGCGTCATCGCCTCCTGGTACTTGGCGGCGGTCTTGGCGATCACGTCTTCCGGCAGGCGCGGGGCGGGCGGGGTTTTGTCCCAGGGCTTGCCGTTGATGCGCACGGCTTCCAGCCAGTCGCGCACAAACTGCTTGTCGTAGCTGGGCGGGTTCTGGCCGGCGGCAAAGGCGGCTTCGTAGCCTTCGACCGGCCAGTAGCGCGACGAATCGGGCGTCAGCACTTCGTCCATCAGCGTCAGCGTGCCCTGCTCGTCGAGGCCGAACTCGAACTTGGTGTCGGCAATGATGATGCCCTTGGTCAGCGCAAAGGCGGCGGCGGTTTGGTAGATCTCGATGCTGAGCTTTTTGATCTGCGCGGCCAGCTCGGGCCCGACCACCTTGACCACCTGCTCGTAGCTGATGTTTTCGTCGTGCTCGCCGGCCTCGGCCTTGGCCGCCGGCGTGAAGATCGGCTCAGGCAGTTTGCTGGCGTTTTTCAGGCCCGCAGGCAAAGCGACGCCGCAGACGGACTGGGTTTGCTGGTATTCCTGCCAGCCGCTGCCGGCCAGGTAGCCGCGCACCACGGCTTCGACGGGAATGGGTTTGAGGCGCTTGACCAGCATGGAGCGGCCGGTGACCTGGGGCAGTTCTGCGGCCGTGACCACGCTTTCGGGCGCTTCGCCGGTCAGGTGATTCGGACAGATGGCGCCGAGCTTGTCAAACCAGAACAGCGCCATTTGGGTGAGCAGTGCGCCCTTGCCGGGAATCGGCTCGCCCAGGATCACGTCAAAGGCGCTCAGGCGGTCGCTGGCCACCATCAGCAGCCGGTCTTGGCCCACGGCATAGTTGTCGCGCACCTTGCCGCGTGCGAGCAGAGGCAGGGAAGTCAGGGCAGAGGTGTGGAGTGCTTCGGTCATGGTGGTCAACGGGTAAAAAGTGAAAAAGCCCGGGCGACTCAAGTGCAAGTCCACGGGCTTTGAATTATCGCCAATCCGGCGAAGCGCAGGGCGCGGGCGTTGGGTTAATGAACGACCTGGGCCAGCTCGCCCCTGGCGTACTGGGCCGCCACGACGGACAGGCTGCGCCCCTTGATCTTGCTGGCCTGGCCTTCGCAGCCGAACTCCATGTAGCGCTGCTTGCAAATGGTCTTGGCCGCCAGCGTGGCGGGCTTGAGCCATTCGCGCGGGTCGAACTTGGCTGGATTTTCCGCCATGAATTTACGCACGGCGGCGGTCATGGCCAGGCGGATGTCGGTGTCGATGTTGATCTTGCGCACGCCGAACTGGATCGCTTTCTGGATCTCTTCGACCGGCACGCCGTAGGTTTCCTTCATGTCGCCGCCGTACTGGCGGATGATGGCCAGCAGGTCTTGCGGCACGCTGGACGAGCCGTGCATCACCAGATGGGTGTTGGGAATGCGGCGGTGAATTTCCTTGACGCGCTCGATCGCCAGGATGTCGCCGGTGGGCTTGCGCGTGAACTTGTAGGCGCCGTGGCTGGTGCCGATGGCGATCGCCAGCGCGTCAAGCTGGGTGCGCTTGACGAAGTCGGCGGCCTGCTCGGGGTCGGTCAGCAACTGGTCGTGGGTCATGACCGCATCGGTGCCGTGGCCGTCTTCCTTCTCGCCCTGCATGGTTTCCAGGCTGCCCAGGCAACCGAGTTCGCCTTCAACCGAGACGCCGGTGGCGTGGGCCATTTCAACCACCTTGCGGGTGACGTCGACGTTGTACTCGTAGTCGGCAATGGTCTTGCCGTCGGCCATCAGGGAGCCGTCCATCATGACCGAGCTGAAACCCAGGCTGATGGCACTACGGCAGACATCGGGGCTTTGCCCATGGTCCTGGTGCATGACGACGGGAATGTGCGGGTAGCTTTCGACCGCAGCCTGGATCAGGTGCTTGAGGAAGCCTTCGCCAGCGTATTTGCGCGCGCCGGCGCTGGCCTGCATGATCACCGGGGCGTTGACCTCATCGGCGGCCTGCATGATGGCCGTGACCTGCTCCAGGTTGTTGACGTTGAAAGCTGGAATGCCGTAGCCGTTGACGGCCGCATGGTCCAGCAGCTCGCGCATCGAAACGAGTGCCATGAGTGAAATCCCCAGATAAGTTGAATCGTTGCTAAAAACGGCGGGTTATGGACGGCGGCCCGCGCAGCACAAACGCTGCCTGACAGGGGCGGTAACCGCAAAGTAACTTGCACGGTCATTCTACCGGGTGACGCAAGGCGGCCTTTTCCGGTACGGCGTGGCGCACGCCAGGCCGCTGCAGGCCAAACGCGCCTGCCCATTCAAGCGCTTTTCTGCGCTTAAGGCCGGCTTAAGGTAACCCGATTACCGTCACATGCCATGCTGAAACCCATCCATTCATGACCCGATCCGGGCGACCGGGCGCACCTGCCCGCTTTTTTCTGTTTTGGTGCCTCGGCAGCCTGTTGCTGCTGATGGCCTGGGACTATTCAGGGCTTGACCGGGCGATGGCGCACTGGTTTGGCGCTGCGAGCGGTTTCGCGCTGGAAAGCCACTGGCTGTGGCGCGGCGTTCTGCATGACGATATCCGCTTCTTGCCATGGCTGCTTGAGCTGGGATTGCTGGTGGCCATGATCCGGCCGTTCGGCGCCCTCCAGCAGCTGCAGACCCTGCGACGGGCGCAGCTGGCCTTGACCACGCTGGTCGCGCTGCTGCTGGTGTCCAACATCAAACTCCATAGCCTCAGCAGTTGTCCCTGGGACTTGCAGGAGTTTGGCGGCATGGCGACCTATGTGTCGCACTGGGCCTGGGGCGTGCGCGACGGCGGCGGTGGCGGCTGCTTTCCGGCGGGCCACGCCTCGGCGGGGTTTGCGTTTTTAGGCGGCTTTTTTGCGTTTCGGCATGGCTTGCCGCAAACGGCCAGGCGCTGGCTGGCCGGCGCGCTGCTGGCCGGTTTGCTGCTCGGCCTGGCGCAGCAGGTGCGTGGCGCCCATTACATGAGCCACACGCTCTGGACCGCCTGGTTTTGCTGGGCCGCCGCCGGTCTGGTGGACCTGGGCGTCAGCCAGCTGATTGCACGAAAGCGCGCGCGCGCGACAGCACCGGTGCCTGCCCGCGCAGAACTGACACCATCGCTGCAATCAGAGTCACGTGGCTGACGCTGCCCAACAGGGCGGACTCGACACGCACGCCACGGTCCTTGAGCCGCTGAACCGGTCTCAGGCCACCCGGCAGATCTTGAGCATGTTGGTGCCGCCGGGCGCGCCCATCGGCTCGCCGCAGGTGATGGCATAGACATCGCCGCTTTGCACGATGCCCCGGCGCAGCAGATGGCCTTCGGCCTGCTCCAGCGCGGTGTCGCGGTCGGCGCTGGTGTCCAGCAGCAGCGGGCACACATTGCGGTACAGCGCCATCTTGCGCTGCGTCGCCAGGCGCGAGGTCAGCGCGTAAATGGGCGCGCGGATGTCATGGCGGCTCATCCACAAGGCGGTGGAGCCGCTGTCTGTCAGCGCCACAATCGCCTTGGCGCCCAGGCGATTGGCCGTGAACAAGGCGCCCATGGCAATCGACTGGTCGATGCGGGTGAACGTTTTTCCGGTGAAATCGGCTTCCAGTTCCTTGTACTCGGCTTTCTCGGCCTCTTCGCAAATCTTGGCCATCTCCTCGATCGTTTCCAGCGGGTATCTGCCGGCGGCGGTTTCGGCGCTGAGCATCACGGCATCGGTGCCATCGAGCACCGCATTGGCCACGTCGCTGACCTCGGCCCGCGTGGGAACGGGGTTCAGGATCATGCTTTCCATCATCTGGGTCGCCGTGATGACCACCTTGTCCATGGCGCGGGCCATCTTGATCATGCGCTTTTGCAGGGCAGGCACCGTCGCGTTGCCGACTTCCACCGCGAGATCACCGCGCGCCACCATGATGCCGTCGCTGACCCGCAAAATTTCTTCAAGGTTGGGAATCGCTTCGGCGCGTTCAATCTTGG